>JANYHS010000319.1 GCA_025358945.1 Acidobacteriota bacterium | reverse complement strand
GATGTACGGCCCCAAGGGCGTCGGCGCGCTTTACGTCCGCCGCCGCAATCCGCGCGTGCTGCTGTCGGCGATGATCGACGGCGGCGGCCACGAACGCGGTATGCGTTCCGGCACGCTCAACGTCACGGGCATTGTCGGCTTCGGCGCCGCCGCCGAAATCTGCCGGAACGAGATGGCGGCCGAAGGCAAGCGTCTCGGCGAACTGCGCGACTACCTGAACGACAAACTGCACAAGCAGCTCGACGAGCTGTACATCAACGGATCGATGGAGCACCGGCTGCCGCACAACCTGAACATCAGCTTCGCCTACGTCGAAGGCGAATCGCTGCTGATGGGCATCAACGACGTCGCGGTGTCATCGGGATCCGCATGCACGTCGGCGAGCCTCGAGCCGTCCTACGTGCTGAAAGCGCTGGGCGCCGGCGACGATCTGGCGCACTCGTCCATTCGATTTGGTTTGGGCCGCTGGTCGACGAAAGAGGAAGTGGATTACGTCGCCGACAAGCTGACGTCGGTGGTCACCAAGCTGCGCGACATGTCACCGTTGTACGAACTCGCCAAAGAAGGCGTCGACCTGTCCACGATGGTGTGGCAGACAGAAGGACACTGAGACCATGGCTTATTCAGATAAGGTCATCGACCACTACGAAAACCCGCGCAACGTCGGCTCGATGCCGAAAGACGACGTGAACGTCGGCACCGGCCTGGTCGGCGCGCCGGAGTGCGGCGACGTCATGAAGCTGCAGGTCAAGGTCAACCCGCTGACCGGCATCATCGACGATGCGAAGTTCAAGACGTTCGGATGCGGGTCGGCGATCGCCAGCTCCAGTCTCGCCACCGAGTGGCTGAAGGGCAAGACGGTTGACGAAGCGCTCGCGATCAAGAACACCGACATCGTCGCCGAGCTCAGCCTGCCGCCGGTGAAGATCCACTGCTCGGTGCTCGCGGAAGACGCGATCAAGGCGGCGATCGGCGACTACAAGAAAAAGCAGGCCGCGGAAGGCAAGACGGCCGAGAAGGTCGCGCAGCCGACGGCGTAACGACCATGATCCAGATCAGCGAAGGCGCCGCGCGTAAGATCCGCACCTTGATGGCCAAGCAGGGCATCAAGGACGGCGGGCTGCGCGTCGGCGTGAAGGGTGGCGGGTGTTCCGGGCTGAGCTACACGTTCGCCTGGGAGAAACAGGAACGCCTCGGCGACGAAGTGTTCGAGGGGCCGGACGGCGCGAAGATCTACGTCGACAAGAAGAGCCTGCTGTTCCTGAACGGCACGGTCCTCGACTACGACACGAACATGATTTCTCAGGGGTTCGTGTTCAGCAACCCGAACGCGAAGTCGACCTGCGGCTGCGGCAGTTCATTCGGGGCGTAGTCGCCCCGCCCGGTATGACCTCTTCTGTTCCCACGCTTCAAGTGTGTCGAGACTGCGGCGGCGGCGCGCCGGTTGACGTCCACTTCTGCCCGCAGTGCGAAAAGATCCTCTCGCTCAGCCGGCACGGCGACTACTTCGCCTTCATGGGCCTGCCGCACCGGCTGAACATCGAAGCGGCGGAACTGGAACGGCGCTTCCGCGCGCTGAGCCGGCAGTTTCATCCCGACTTTTTTTACAACGCCACGACCGCCGAGCGTCGCGCGAGCCTCGAGCGATCGTCGTACTTGAACGATGCGTACCGCACGCTGCGCGACCCGGTCACGCGGCTGCAGTACATCCTGCAGATTGAGGGGCTGGCGCCGCAGGGCCCGGCGGAGGCGTCACGGCAGGCGCCGCCGGCGCTGCTCGAAGAGGTATTCGCGCTGAACGAGGAGCTGGACGAGGTGCGCGACGCGCGGACGGCGGGCGCTGCAGACGATGTCTGGCGCGGTCGGCTCGACCGCGCGCGCCAGCCGATCGAGACGAAGCGGGTTGCGCACGAAGCACAGCTGCAGGAATTGTCCGCGCGCTGGGACACGCTCGCCGACCGTCCGGCCGCCGACGCGGAACGCCGCGCGGTCCTGCAGGCGCTCGGTGAACGGTTCCTCGAACGCAACTACATCAATAACCTGCTCGCGGGGATTGAACGCGAGCTGACGCAGTGAAATCGATCTACCACAGAGGACACGGCGGCCACGGAGGACCAATCGTTTTCAACATGAAAGAACTCGCCCTCCGATCCTCAGTGTCCGCCGTGGTGGAGAGCTTCCAGACATGAGCAAAGTCGTCGGTATCGATCTCGGCACCACCAACTCGCTGGTGGCGTACGTCAAGGACGGCGTGCCGCACGTCATTCGCGATCAGCAGGGTGACGGCCTCGTCCCGTCCATCGTCTCGTTTGCCGACAACGGCACGATCTACGTCGGCCGCGAAGCGCAGCGCCGTCTGCTGACCGACGCGCAGCGCACCGTCTACTCCGTGAAGCGTTTCATGGGGAAGGGGCGCGACGATGTTCAGGAAGAGGCGAGTCATTTTCCGTTCCGCATCGGCGGCGACGGCGGCGTACTCCGCATCGGCGCCGGCGACAAGGAATTCACGCCCCCGGAAATTTCGGCGTTCGTGCTGCGTGAGTTGAAGCATCGCGCGGAGGCGTTCTTCGCCGCAGAAGGCGAGTTCGATAACGAGGTCAACCGCGCCGTGATCACGGTGCCGGCCTATTTCAACGACGCACAGCGCACCGCCACGCGCGACGCCGGCCGGATCGCGGGTCTCGAAGTGCTGCGGATCATCAACGAGCCGACGGCCGCGTCGCTGGCCTACGGACTCGACAAGCGGCACACCGGCATCATTGCGGTCTACGACCTCGGCGGCGGCACGTTTGACATCTCGATCCTCCGCGTCGAGGACGGCGTCTTCCAGGTGCTCGCCACCAACGGCGATACGCACCTGGGCGGCGACGACATCGACGTCTTGCTGATGGATCGCGTGCTGGCGACCACGCCGGCCACATCGCCAGAGCACATGCAGGAGATCCGCAAGGCTGTGATTCAGGCCAAGTGGGATCTGTCCGAGCGCGACGAAACCGAGATCAACGTGGCGCAGGACTCGAAAGTGGCGCAGGACTCGAAAGTGGCGCAGGACTCGAAAGTGGCGCAGGACTTTGGTCCTGCGTATGCATGGCGCATCACCCGAGCCGAATTCGAAGCCCTGATCCAGCCGATCGTCGATCGCACGCTCGCGCCCTGCCGGCAGGCCCTGGCCGACGCGGGACTCCTCACATCGCAAATCGACGAGGTCGTGCTGGTCGGCGGATCGACGCGCATGCCGCTCGTGCGGCGCAGGGTCGAGGAGCTGTTCGGCAAGACGCCGCACAGCGAGCTGAACCCGGACGAGGTCGTGGCGCTCGGCGCAGCGGTGCAGGCCGACATCCTGATCACCGGCAACCGCGACATGCTGCTGCTCGACGTCACGCCGCTCTCCCTCGGCATCGAGACGATGGGCGGGATCACGTCGAAGATCATCATGCGCAACTCGACCATCCCGGCCACCGGCAGCGAGATGTTCACCACCGCCGTCGACAGCCAGACCGCCGTGGACATTCATGTCCTGCAGGGCGAACGCGAGCTGGTGGTGGACAACCGATCGCTGGCGCGGTTCAAGCTGCGCGGGATTCCGCCGATGCCCGCCGGTCTGCCTCGCGTACAGGTGCAGTTTCAGATCGACGCCAACGGCATCCTCAGCGTGACGGCGAGCGAGCTGCGCACCGAGATTGAACAGACGGTGGAAGTGAAGCCGTCCTATGGCCTGACCGACGAAGAAGTCGAGCGCATGCTGATGGACTCGTTCGAGAACGCCGAAGCGGACTTCGCCGCGAGGCTGCTGATCGAGGCGCGCAACGAAGCGGAGAACGTCATCCACGCAACGGAAAAATCGCTGCGCGCGTCGGACATCGATCAGATCGAGAAGGAAGAACTCGCGGCCGGCGAGAAGAAGAAAATTGAATCGGTGCTGGCGGGCCTGAAGATGGTGCTCAATTCAAGCGACCGCGAGACCATCCAGAAGTGGACGCAGGCGCTCAACGACACGACCCGACACCTGGCCGAGGTGATGATGAACCGCTCAGTGAAAGCGGCGTTGTCCGGCAGAAACATCGATTCCATGTAGCGCGAAGGCTTGAGCCGAGCGAAGAATATATGCCCAAAGTTACTTTCATCATCGACGGCGAGACGACGGTCATTGACTTCGAACACGGCAAGGTGCCGTATTCGAATCATGGCAAGCCCGAATCCTTTCTCGACATCGCAAAGCATTTCGGCGTTCACCTCGAACACGCCTGCGGCGGCAGCTGCGCGTGCACGACGTGCCACGTGATCATCAAGGAAGGCGAGCAGCACCTCAGCGAGATGCAGGAGGACGAAGCGGATCGCCTTGACACCGCATGGGGGCTGACGGCGCGCTCGCGGCTCGGTTGCCAGGCCGTCATCAGCGGCGACGTCGTCTGCGAGTTGCCGATGTACACGAGGAATTACGTGCAGGAAGGCGGCGGTATTCAACTCGGCAAGTCGGACAAGAAGGCCAAGGCCGCGGAGGTCACGCGATGAAGTGGACGAATGCGGAAGACATCGGCATCGCGCTGGTCGAGAAATTTCACGGCGTGGATCCGCTGACCGTTCGGTTTACGGACCTGCGCGAGAAGGTCGTCGCGCTGGACGGCTTCGACGATGACCCGAAGATGTCGAACGAGCCGAAGCTCGAAGCGATCCAGATGGCGTGGTACGAGGAGTTCAAAGACTCGTCAAGTTAGAAGTGAGAACTGAGAACTGAGAAGCCAAGACTCTGAAATCTGAACCCTGAAATGTCTTTAAGTATTCTGCGCCCGGGCATGCGTGCGTATTTCGTGCCGCTGGTCGCCGGCGTTGTGCTGGCGGGGAGTGCCTTCCTGCCGTGGGTCCGCGTCCAGGACGTGTCGATGCCTGGCGTGCCGGACGTCGAAGCGTTGTGGATCGTTGGTCTCGGCGCGCTGGCCGCCCTGCTTGCGCTGCTCAGCCTCATCACCCGCAAAAATTCGCGCCATCCACTGCTGATCATCGGCCTGTTCGCGCTGGGGGTCATGTTCCTGTCGTGGCGCATCGTGCCGAAGACGGCGGGCGAGCGCGCGTCGACCATCGCACAAGCGTTCGCGATCGTCGAGAACACACCGATGGGAGTTGCGCCCGTCGCGGACGTTGGCGTCGGCATCTATCTCGGCCTCCTGGCCGCATCCGTCCTCGTGGCATTCGGCCTGACGATCGTCATCAAACGCGCCGCGCAGCCCTACGCCGTCACCAGCGCAGACGACGACGTGTAACCACGACGAAGAAGAAATCGCCGAGATCTCCGCGGTTCCTTCTTAACCGAGGAAGAGTGCGCTGTTCGCCGGCGGGATGATTCCGGTCTCTGCGGCTTTCTCGAACAGCAATTCCACCGCGCGGCGGCCTTCGGGGCCGAGGTCGACTGAGAATTCGTTCACATAGAGGTCGATGTGCTTGTACATGACCTCGTTGCTCATCTCCTGCGCGTGGGCGCGCACGTAGTCCAGACTCGCGGTGCGGTGCGCGAACGCGTACTCGACGCTGCGGCGCAGAACCCGGTTCACGCGCTGCTTGATCTCGTCCGGCAGTGACCGCTTGATGACGATGCCCCCAAGTGGAATCGGCGCACCGGTCTCGCTCTCCCAGTACTCACCAAGGTCGATGATCTTCTTCAGGCCCTTGGCTTCGTAGGTGAACCGGTTCTCGTGGATGATCAGCCCAGCGTCGAACCGATCGTTCAGCAATGCCGGCTCGATCTCGGAAAACAAGAGGGCTGTCTTGTTCTGGGCGCGTGGGAATGCGAGGCCGAGCAGGAAGTTGGCGGTGGTGAACTTCCCGGGAATCGCGATGCTGAGCGTACCCGTCGCGACCTCGTCGCTCGTGATCGACCGCTTCGAGATCAGCAGCGGTCCGCAGTTGCGGCCGAGCGCGCTGCCGGCGTCGAGCAGCACATAGCTGCCGATGCAGTAGGCGTAGGCGTGGTAGCTCAGTTTGGTGACGTCGGCCTCGCCCGCGAACGCCGACGTGTTCAGTGCCTCGACGTCGGCGAGCCGTTCCGTGAACTCCAGCCCTTCGAGATCGATGCGTTTGTTCACGATCGCGTCGAACATGAAGCAATCGTTCGGGCACGGCGAGAAACCAAGCGAGAGGGTCATGCGTGGTCGAGGATGCGCAGAGCACTGACGCCGAGGTTGCGGATCGCGTCGGCCATCTTCCAGGCGTCCTTGTTTCTGGGCTCGACGCGGTTCGACACGGCGCGCACCTGCGCGAACACCACCTTGTGAAGCAGACACGCGGACATGAACGCCGCGCCCTCCATGCTTTCTACCTGCGGAGCGAAGCGCTTCACGATTGCCGCAATCGAGGCCTTCGTGCCGTGAGCGGTGTTGACTGTGATCCCGGTGACGGCGGCGAGTGTGTCGAACGGCAGGTACGACGGTGGTGCAGCGTTCACGAACACGGACTCGCCCGGTAATTCCAGCTCCTCGAGCGTCAGCAGCTGTGCGCCGTCCTCGGCGCCGAGCTCCGAGAGGCGATCGAACACCACGTTCACGACCGTGCCCAGCGCGAGCGACGTGTCGAAGCTGCCACACACTCCAAGATTCAGCGCCAGGTCGTACTCTCTTCGCGCCAGCGCGTGAGACGACCACACCGCCGTCGCCACCATGCCGACACCGGTGACGACCACGTCCACGTCGTGAGCGCCGTGCGTGTAGCTGTCCACGCCGGCTTCGCCGGTGGGAGTCGAATACATGCGCGCCAGGACCGGGGCGACCTCCGGCCTCGTAGCGGCGACGATGAGGATGCGCATCGGATCCAGTTTACGCTCGGCTAAAGCCTTCGCGCTACGGCGGGCGGTTCGTAG
>JANYHS010000063.1 GCA_025358945.1 Acidobacteriota bacterium | reverse complement strand
CACGCATGACAGAGTTCCAACTGCTCTTGGTCGGTCACGGGAACGTCGCGCAGCGATTCGTGTCGCTGCTCGACGAGCAGAAGACCGCGCTCGCCCGCGACCACGGTGTCCGCGCGCGCATCGTCGGCGTCGCCACGCGCCATCATGGGTGCACGCTGGGCCGGCGGCGCGTCACACCGGCATCGACCCTGCAATTCATCCGCGAGGCCACCAGGCAGCACGCGGTTACCGCGCGTCAGCGGCGCCTGGTCGTGATCGAGACGACGACGCTCGACATCGAGCGAGGCCAGCCGGCGATCGGCCACATCGGCGCCGCACTCGCGGGCGGCGCGCATGTGATCACCGCCAACAAGGGCCCGGTCGCGTTCGCCTACCGGAGTCTGGCCAGGGCGGCGGCGCGCGCGCATCGGCACTTCCTGTTCGAGGGCGCGGTGATGGACGGCGTGCCGATCTTCAACCTCGTGCGCGACACGCTGCCGGCGGTTCGCATCCTCGGCTTCCGCGGCGTGGTGAACAGCACGACCAATTTCATCCTCACGGCGATGGAGCAGGGTCAGCGGTTCGCTGACGCGCTGGCCCAGATGCAGGCGCGAGGCGTGGCCGAGGCGGACGCGTCGCTCGACGTGGACGGCTGGGACGCGGCAGCCAAGACGGCCGCGCTCGCAAACGTCCTGATGGGCGCGAACATCACGCCGGCGATGGTGGACCGTCAGGGCATCGGGCCGGACACCGGGCGCCTGGCGCGAGAGGCGCGGGCCGCCGGGCGGCGGCTGAAACTGGTCGCGCAGGCGCGGCGGGACGGGACGCGCATCACGGCGCGCGTGGCGCCGGAATCGCTTCCAATCGACGACCTGCTCGCGGGGCTCGAGGGGCAACAGAATGCGCTCATCCTCCAGACGGACCTGCTGGAGGAAATCGCCATCGTCCAGCGCAGCGGCAGCCTGACGCAGACCGCCTACGCGCTGCTTTCGGATCTCCTCAGCATCGCGCGTAGACGATAATCGTTCCGTCAGCTTATGGCGCCACTCGACGGAATCACCGTTCTCGACCTGACACGTGTGCTGTCAGGACCGTACTGCACGATGCTGCTCGCGGACATGGGTGCGCGTGTCATCAAGATTGAACAGCCCGGCAAAGGGGACGACACCCGCGCCTGGGGTCCGCCGTTTCTATACCCCAGCGCGCAACAGCCGCGCGCCGGGGACCCCGAACAAGGAGAGAGCGCGTACTTTCTCAGCATCAACCGGAACAAGGAGAGCGTGACGCTCGACTTCAAGCATCCGGAGGGACGCGCGCTGCTCGAACAATTGATCGCCAAGGCCGACGTCCTGGTCGAGAACTTCCGTCCCGGCACGCTGACCAAACTGGGTCTCGACTACGACACGCTGTCGAAGACATATCCGCGGCTCGTCTACTGCTCCATCTCCGGCTTCGGTCAGACCGGCCCGCGGCGCAAGCAGCCGGGGTACGACGCGGTCATGCAGGCCGAGGGTGGGCTCATGAGCATCACCGGCGCGGCCGACGGCCCGCCGTACCGCCTCGGCGTCGCGATCGTGGACATCGTCTCAGGCATGTTCGCGGCCTACGGCGTCGCGATGGCGCTCCTCGCGCGCGAGCGCAGCGGCAAAGGACAGGAAGTCGATCTCGCGATGCTCGACGCCACCGTCGCGTTGCTCACCTATCAGGCCGGCAACTATTTCGCGAGCGGCAGGGCGCCGTCACGCATGGGAAACCGGCATCCGAGCATCGTGCCATACGAAACATTCGCGGCGGCGGATGGCGACTTCGTGATCGCCGTCGGCAACGACGATCAGTGGCGCACGTTCTGCGCGGTGGCCGGCCTGCCCGACGACGAGCGGTTCACCACCAACCGGCAGCGGGTCTCGGCGTACGACGCACTGCGCCCGTTGGTTGCCGACCGGCTGCGCGCCGAACCGCGGCAGTTCTGGATCGACCGGCTGACGACAGCGGGCGTGCCGTGCGGATCGGTGCGCAACTTCGACGAGTTGTTCGCCGACCCGCAGCTCAACGCGCGTGAGATGATCACGATGGTCGAGCATGCGACGATCGGGCCGCTGCGCGCGCTCGGCATCCCGGTCAAGTTGTCGGAAACACCGGGCGCGGTGCGCACGCCGCCGCCCACCCTCGGCCAGCACACCGACGCCGTGCTGCAGCACGACCTCGCACTCAGCGCCGACGCCATCTCCGCATTGCGCCAGCAGAAGGTCATCTAACCGCCATGGAAATTTCTCTCGTCCGCCGACGCCTCACCGAGACCATCGAACGCGCGAAAAAACAGGCGGCCGAGCGACGTGGGCGCACGGATCAGGCGTCTCGCGAGTTCGAGGTGTTCCTGCAGAAGATCGCGGTGCCGCTCTTCCGCCAGGTGGCCAACGCGCTGAAGGCCGACGGCTACACCTTCACCGTCTTCACGCCCTCAGGCAGCGTGAGGCTGATGTCGGACCGCGCCGCCGAGGACTTCATTGAGGTCACGCTCGACACCAGCGACGATCCGCCGCGCGTGATGGGACAGACCAGCCGCAACCGCGGCCGCCGCGTGATCGATGCCGAGCGCGCCATCGGTACGCCGGACGCGATGACGGAAGAGGATCTGCTGGAGTTTCTACTGAAGGAACTGGAAGCGTTCGTCGAACGATAAGAAGAAACCGCAGAGAGCGGTTTCTTCCGATCCGCTACGCCAGGCGCTCGACAAACGACGTATCGAGGCCGTGGCGGTTAAGCGCGGCCAGGAATCCAGGGCGGTCGGGTGAATGGCGATACGCGTTGCCGGCATCGACGCTGCCGCTCTGCACGAGACCGACCAGCGCGTCGTTGAGCGGCATCATCCCGTAGCGCCGCCCGCCTTCGATCGCCATCGGCAGCTGCGACGTCTTCCCGTCGGCAATCACCGCCGCGACCGCCGGCGTATTCAGCAGCACCTCGCGCGCGGGGAGGCGGCCGCCGCCGATCTTGCGCAGCAGCACCTGTGCGATGACGCCGCGCAGCGAGTCGGACAGCGCCATCTGCACCTGACGCCGGTATTCGGGGGCGTAGAGATCGATGATGCGATCGATCGCGCCGGTCGCGGTGTGCGCCGAGAAGCCGCCGATCACTAGCCGCCCCGCCGCTGCCGCCTCGAGCGCCACGTTCATCAGCGGACCGGTGCGCAGATCCTCGATCACCAGGACGTCGGGGTCCTCGCGCAGCGCGGCGCGCGCCTCCGCGAGCATGTCCTCGTCGCCGCCGCGCACTTCGCGCTGGCTGATGAACGAGCTGCCGCGCTCGTGCCGGATGTTGATCTCGCGCTCGATGGTGATGATGTGATCGCGGCGCGTGCGGTTCATCAAATCCACCAACGCCGCCATTGTCGTGCGCTTGCCGCTCGAGCGCAGGCCGGCGACCAGGATCAGCCCTTCCGGCTCGATCGCCAGCGATTGCACCTGCTTGGGCAGACCGAGTTGATCCGCGGACACCGACCGCGTCGGCATCAGACGGAAGACGCCTCCAGGACCGCGCTGATCGCGGAAGCTCATGCAGCGGACGCGCCCGACGCCCTCGATGTCGCAGATCCATTCGGTGGCGGCGCCGGTGCGGAGCGCTTCGTGGCTGCGCTCGGGCATCAGCGTCAGGAGCAGGGATTCGACGTCGCGGCCGACGTGCACGGGTTCGCCGTCGAGCGTCTGCAGCTCGCCGTCGACGCGCACGGACGGCCGCGAGTCGGACGAGAGATACAGCGTGGACGCGCCACGCGCGGACGACACGCGAAGCAGACGCTCCAGGCCCGACAGCGTCGGATCCTCGACGGCCGGCGGTGGCGCCTCCGAACGAATCGGGTTGCGCGAGATGTTCAGCACCACGGCCGGCTGCTGCGGCAGTGGCGGAACCGCGCGCGGTTCGGTCGCCTGCGCCTGACGAGGCGGCTCGACCGAGGCGGCGATCATCGGCGAAGCCGGCTGTGGCGGCGCAAGAGGCGCGGCTATCGGCGGCGCAGGCCGCGGCGATGCGACCGAGGCGGCCATCGGTGGCGCAGGTCGCGGCGGCTCTGGCGGCGCGATGGGTTGCGGCGACGGCGCGTCGTACGTTTCGTCCGCGACGGTCATCGGCGACGCGATATGTCCCGGCCACAGTTGCCCCGCGTCTGGCAGCAGCAGGTCGGCGTCGAGTTCATGCACGTCTTTAGTGGCTTCGACAGCCGGGGCGACCGCTTCCGCTCGCGGCGCGACGTCCTCGACGGCCGGCATGTCGAAGCCGAGCATCTCGACTGGCAACGCGAAGTCGTCTGCCGGTGCAGACACTGGGGCGCTCGCCTGACGCGACGGCGGCGGATTGAGGAGGCCTGGCGTCGAAGCGGCGAGCGACGGAGGCGCGAAGAACTCGTCCGGAATGCGATCGTCTTCTGGAACCCGCCGACGGCGGATTTCGGTCCAGACATCGTCCCCGCCACGCGCGGCCACGACCGTGAAGTGCTCGCCCGGGAATTCCGCCATCGGCGCGAGTTCATGCTGCACGGCGCCGAATTCGTCGAGCGCGTTCTGGAGCGGCAGCGGCAGTAACTGGGAGACGACGCCGTTCACGGCCTCCAGCGTCAGGCCACGGCTCGCCAGATCGGTCTGCCCGGTGGGCGAGACGACGTACGGCTTGTCGCCGGCATGCATGACCAGCGCGTCGCCGTCGACCTTGACGATCGCCTGCAGCAGGGAATGAACGAGGCTCATTTATTCACGCGATTGCACACGTTGGCACGGGAACAGGACCGGTTGCACACAGCGACAATGTCGGCAGGAACGCCGCCGGCCATTAGGAACGCCTCGGGGTCCCTACCTCGTAGAGGCGAACCATCTCGACGAGCTTGTAGCCCCGGGTCTGATACGGCGGGATGATGCGCTCGGCTCGGAGATACTGCAGCATCCCCTCGTCGCCATAATCCGGCGCACCGACATCGGCGACCTGCGCCAGTGCGGCTTCGAGCCCGGCCAGCGTCATCGCCTTCTCCGTCACGGTGCGGACGCCGGGCAGCAGCCCGAAGCGTGTGAAGCGCTCCTGCCGATCGACGGTCGCGAACCCGATGTAGAGCTCATTGCTGATGAAATTGTAGTCGGCGTCGGAACGCGTCGCCGGCGCGTCTTCAACGCGCACGAAACGGACGCCGGCCAGCTCGCGCATCCGCTCGATCAGCAGCTGCGTGAACGTCCCTTCGCCCGACCAGGCGGATGTCTCAAGTTCGAATGGCATGGTGAATGGTCATCAAGCCGCCGAGGACCGGATAACAGCGTACTCCGGCAAAGCCGCGGGCCTCGAACAGTCGCGCGACGGCAGCCGCTCCAGGATACTGACGGATCGACGCCGGAATGTAGCGATACGTGTCGGTGTTGCGATGCAGCACCCACCCGAGCGCGGCGCCGACCACGGTGAGGTACGCCAGGTAGGCCGACCGCACGACGCGATTCGACGGCCGATTGAAGTCCAGCGACAGCAACTGCCCACCCGGCGTCAGCACACGGTGGATCTCGTCGATCGCAGCGACAAGATCCGCCACATTCCGCAAGCCATACCCCGTCGTCACGATGTCGAACGAGGCGGAGGGAAACGGCAGCGCGAGCATGTCGCCGACGAGGAAACCCAACGTCCGTGGCGCCACTTTGTCACGCGCGAGCTCGATCATGCGGAGGGTGATGTCCAGACCGACGACGCGCGCGCCGTGCGCGGCCAGAGCGAACGCGATGTCTCCCGTGCCGGTCGCCAGATCGAGGGCCCGCGCGCCTGGGCGCGGTGAGGCCAAATCGATCAGCCTCCGCTTCCAGCGTCGATCCTGGCCGTAGGAGAGAAGCACCGTGATGAAGTCGTAACGATCGGCAATCGTCGCGAAGATCGTCCGCACGGTCCGCCGCTTTCCGGCCGGCGTGGCGATCCGGTCACGTAATGACATTCTCGGATAATATCGTGGCATGCTCCCGTCGAGCACAGTCGAGAACTACCTGAAGGCGATTTATCAGGGACAGTCGTCGCTTGGACCCGAGCAACGGCTCGTGCCGATGGGACAGGTTGCGTCCGCGCTCAGCGTCACACCCGGCACGGCGACCACAATGGTGAAGGCGCTGGCCGAGTCGGGACTGGCCGAGTACGAACCATACAGCGGCGTGCGGCTGAGCCCGGCCGGCGAAAAACTTGCCGGCCTCGTCCTGCGCCGCCATCGCCTGGTCGAACTCTTTCTCGTGCAGGTGATGGGCATGAGCTGGGCGGACGTGCACGACGACGCCGAGCAACTCGAGCACGTCGTGTCCGAGCGGCTGATCGACCGGATCGACGAGATGCTTGGACGGCCGACGCACGATCCCCACGGCGACCCCATCCCGAATCACGAAGGCGCGATCACCACGAAGCATCTCGAGAGCCTGCTGACGTGTCCGGTGGCGACGCGGTTGAAAGTGACGCGCATCACCGATCAGGATCCCGCGTTCCTTCGGTTCATCGAGAGCAACGGCCTCAAGCCGGGTGAAGCGATCGAGGTCGAGTCGCGCGACGACGCAGCCGATTCGGTGGTGCTGCGAAAAATCGACCGGCACATTACGATCGGAGCGCGCGCGGCGTCAAAACTGCTCGTCGAGGTCGTTTCCGTCTAGGGCTTGCGGTCTGCCCTGAATGTTTGTATCGTGGTCACTTGAATTTTGACCACTCAAACACGCCGTCACGCATCCTAGCGCTGCTCCTGGCGGTCCTGACGCCCTGCGCGCTCGCCGAGGCTCAGAACACTCCCGCGGCGAAAGCCGCCATCAAGTGGGAAATCCTCGACAACTCGTTTCTGGTGGAAGAGGCATTCAACCAGGAAGCCGGGGTGGTACAAAACATCCTCACCTGGACACGCGGTCGGGACGGCGCGTGGGACGGCAGCTTCACGCAGGAGTGGCCGGCGCCCGGCATGGCGCACCAGATCTCGTACACGCTGCCGTTTGCCGCGACCGGGCAGGCCACGGGCATCGGAGATGTCCTGCTGAACTATCGCTTTCAGCTGCGGGCGGAAAGCGCACGCGGCCCGGCAATCTCACCGCGCATCAGCCTGATTCTTCCAACCGGGCGCGAGAATGACGGCCTCGGCAGCGGTGCTGCCGGCCTGCAAATCAACCTGCCGGCCAGCAAGCAGTTTGGCAATTTCTATCTCCACGCGAACGCGGGATACACGTGGCTGCCGGATGTGCAGGGCACGCCGCAGATCTCCGGCAGCGGCGTCTGGCGCATGACGCCTGCGCTGAACCTGATGCTCGAAGGGACGGTGGAATTTCAGGACTCGTGGACGGTGTCGCCGGGTTTCCGTCGCGGCTGGACGCTCGGCGCACAGCAGATTGTGATCGGCATCGCCGCGCCCATCACCCGCGCTGACGGGCAATCGACTGCGGCACTGCTCACCTACTTCTCGTACGAGGTGCCGTTCCGCTGAGGGCCGTGAGAATCGAGAACCTTCCGGATCTCACGGACCAGATCTTCGGGCAGGCACGGCTTCGTGACGAATCCATCGCAGCCGGCCTCCTTCGCGCCCTCGGAAATGCCGGCCAGCGCGTGGCCTGTCAACGCGACGACGGGAATCGACGCGGTGCGGGCGTCAGCCTTCAGCCGGCGCGTGGCTTCCCAGCCGTCCATCACGGGCAATGACAGGTCCATGAGGATGATGTCCGGCACGGCGTCCATGGCGCGCTGCAGGGCTTCCACTCCGTTGGCGGCTTCGATGACGTCGAATCCGGAGAACTCGAGGTACTCGGTGTACATCTCCCGCGCGTCGGGATAGTCATCGACAAGGAGCACGCGAGGACGGACCGGTGTGGTGCTCATGGCGTCGTCTTGGATTTTCTTCAACAGACTCCTCGGAGCAACGCCGATGCCAGCGTCGTGAGGCCGTGGAACGCTGCGGGGTCGCACAACTGCATGAAAGCCCGACATCGGCGTACACGAACGTTACAACTCGAGCAGTTGCCTGGGCGCATCGATCACGTGTTCATCGGGACTCAGTTCAGCCACAGGAACGGTGCCGAAACCGAAACCATATCGCGCCAGACACACACCGGTCGCCGCGGCGCGCGCCGTCCGCCAGTCAACGACCGAGTCGCCGACCATCAGGGTGGACGCGGCGTCCACGTTCACGCTACCGACGAGCTGACGGAGTCCAACGGGATCGGGCTTGCGCGGAAAAGGTCCGTCGCCGCCCAAGACCGCGGCTGCAGGAAAGTAGCGCGCGAGATCGAGTCCGTCGAGAATCCGCCGCGTCGCCGCGAGCGGCTTGTTGGTCAGGACAGCAAGCGCGGCGCGGCGGCCGAGTGCATCCAGCACGTCGGGGATGCCGTCGTACGGGCGCGTGTGATTCAGCAAACGTGTTTCGTACAACGCGAGGTATCGCTCGAGCGCGTCGGGCGGGCGCTCGACGCCGCTCGCCTTGAACGCCCGCGCCACGAGCGTAGCCGCGCCGTCGCCGACCATCGCGCCGATGCGCTCTTCCGGAAACGCCTGAGCGCCGCACAACACCAGCAACGCATTCGCGGCGTCGGCAATATCCCGGCGTGAGTCGACGAGGGTCCCGTCGAGGTCGAACACAATGAGGCGAAAGCGTTCAAGGCTCAAGACCTGTCTGGTGTTCCAGGCCTGTATTCCGCAAATGAGGTCGGCGTTTCCCAGACGGTGACGCGCACGACAGGCAGGTCGTGTTCGCGGGCCTGGTCGAAGATCAGCTTCGCGATCCGCTCGACCGTCGGGTTGCTGTCCAGCAGGTACACCGGTTCGCCGAGCTGTTGCAGCGGAGCGACGAGCGGATCATCGTGACGCAGCAGCATCTTGTGATCGAGCGCGGTGTCGATCCAGCCCTTCATGATCCGTTTGATGTCGCCGAAATCGCACACCATATTGCGGCTGTCGAGCGCGTCCGCGCGGATCTCGATCTCGACGATCGCGTTGTGGCCGTGCAGGTGCTTGCAGAGGCCGTCGTAGTCGAGCAGGCGATGGCCGTAGCAGAACTCGATGCGCTTGGCGACGGAATACATGGGGGATTGGGTAATTAAGTAATTAAGTAATTGGGTAATTGGGTAATTGGGTAATTGGGTAATCTGGTAATCTGATAATTGGGTCATTGATCGGACGACTGGGTGCCCGATCGCTCAGTCGATGACCAGATTACCAGATTCCTCGATTACCCAATGCAGACAGCCGTTCTCCTGTCGGGCGGGCTGGACAGCGCGGTGCTGCTGGCGGACGAGGCCGCGTCCGGCGATGTGCATCCGCTGTACGTCAGCGTCGGCCTGGCGTGGGAGGCGGCCGAGCAGGCGATCGTCACGAGCTTCCTCGCGCGCCATCACTTCAACGACCGCGTCCACCCGCTGGTGTCGCTCGGCGTCGACATGCGCGACGTCTACGCGGCCACGCACTGGGCAGTGCAGGGACATCCGCCCGCGTATCACACGCCGGACGAGCACGTGTATCTTCCGGGGCGCAACGTGATCCTGATCGGCAAGGCTGCGGTCTATTGCGCAGCGGCGAAGATCGACCGGATCGTCCTTGGCACGCTCGCGCACAATCCGTTCCCCGACGCGACACCAGACTTCCGTGCCGCGATGGCGCGCGCGCTCTCGCTCGGCCTCGATCGACCGCTGCAGATCGACGCGCCATACGCGAATACGGACAAGGCCGACGTCATCCGACGCGGCGCGACGCTCGGGGTCCGCTTCGAGCTGACGCTCTCCTGCATGAACCCCCAATCCGCAATCGAATCCGCCATCCGCCATCCGCAATCCGCCATTCACTGCGGAGCCTGCTCCAAATGCCGCGAGCGCCGCGACGCCTTCGTCGCCGCCGCCGTTCCCGACCCCACGACCTACGCCACCACCACGAACCTGCGCTGAACGGCCCGCCGGCGGCGGTTCGTTGACTCGCCGCGGCTGGCGACGTATTGTGCGCGCGTGAGATGGGCCGTTCCCGCGGCGCTCCTGCTGGCGGTCGTCACCGTCGGCGCGCAAGCGCCACCCGACGTCGACACGTTGCTCGCGCGTGTCAGCGCGCGCGTCGAACAGTACTACCGGCGGGCGCAGCAGATCGTCTGCACTGAAAAGGCCACCGTGCAACCGATCGGCCGCGACTACGGCTCAA
>JANYHS010000282.1 GCA_025358945.1 Acidobacteriota bacterium | reverse complement strand
CCCCAATCCTCCGGAATCGCCCCTACCTCTGTCTGCCTATATCCGGGTCTCACTTCCATGCGAACCCCATCGTTTGCAGATGGCGGTTCACTTTGGCTTCCAACTCCGTCACACGGCCGACCATCTGCGGGAGAGGGGTCTCGTAGCGCTCGGCCAGCTCCTTCACGCGCTGCGTGAGCTGCTGGCTCACGCGGTCCATCTCGCCGTGGACGGCGGCGTCGAGCGCCGCGAGCCATTTGTCGTCCACGACCAGCGTCTTGATCTCCGCCTCGGTCAGCTTCGGATACTTCGCGTACGCCTCTGCGTCAAGCGCGGCCTCGGCTTCCCTGACGCGCTTCTTGAGATCCGCCTCTTCCCCATTCAGCTTCAACCAATCGCTCAGCACCGCGAATTCATCCGCCGTATCGTCGTCGCCCTCGATCTCCTTCAGCCTAGCCGTGACGCTGGCCTTGTTCACCTTGTCGAGGTCGCCGAACGCTCCTTCTTCCCCACCGTTCTCCTCTTCGAGCTCGGCGAGTCTGGCCGTGATGCCCTCGAGCTCGACGGCCAACTGGTCGATCGCCGCCTGGTCGTCGGCGAAATAGCGCGCGACGATGAGCGGTTTCGGAATAAGGTCGCACGTCCAGCCCTTGTCCTTCTCCTTCCCCTTCTTATCCCTCTCGACGATGCGCGTGGTTTCCGCCTTCCAGCCATCCGCCGCGATCAGGTAGCAGTCGTCCTGCATCGTCCCCGCCCAGTAGTCCATCAGGTGCTGGTAGACGTCGTACGGATCGACGAGCGCCTTGCCGGCGTAATGCGAGAGCAGACCTTCGGACAGCGAGGCGATGATCTCCTTCGGATGACAGCCGGCTTTCAGCGCCTTGAGCGGCGCGACGGTCTTCTCTCGCCACGCGGCGAAATGCGCGTTCATGCCGGCGATGAAGGCGGTGAACTCGGTGTGGTCGTAGATGGCGGACTTGATCGCTGCCTTCTCCACGGCGAGATCCACGTACCCTGGACGGTTGTCCTTGAATAGCGTGTGCCGGAGCTGCGGGCAGATGTCCCAGTAGCGCTGCAGCGCGTCGACGTCGGCGACCGGGATACCGCCCTTCAGGTGACCCTCGATGTCCTGCAGGTCCTCGGGCGCCTGGCTGTCGATGTAGCGCGGCAGGTTCAGGTTGAAGTCGTTCTTCTCGATTTCCGCGAACGGCACCATGCGCGCGTACTTCGGAACCTCGAGCCGCCGGTTGAACACGTCCACGATTCTGTGGATGTCCATGCTGCGCAGGCGGTTCTTCGGGCCGTCCTTCATGAAGCCGCCGCTCGCGTCGATCATGAAAATGCCTTTGCGCGCCTGCGCACCCTCTTTGTCGATGACGACGATGCAGGCGGGGATGCCGGTGCCGTAGAAGAGATTCGCGGGCAGACCAATGATGCCCTTGATGTAGCCCTTGCGCACCAGCGCGCGGCGGATGTCGGCCTCGGCGTTGCCGCGAAACAGCACGCCGTGCGGCAGAATGCACGCGCCCTTGCCGGTGCTCTTCAGCGAGCGGACGATGTGCAGGAGGTAGGCGTAGTCGCCCTGCCGGGCCGGCGGTGTGCCGAACGGCTTGAAGCGGTCGAAGGGATCGTTCAGCGCGTCGATGCCGTTGCTCCAGCGCTTGTCCGAAAACGGCGGATTCGCAACGACGTAGTCGAAGGTCTTGAGCGTGTCGCCGTCCATGAACTTGGGAACGGCCAGCGTGTTGCCCTGCACGACGAGCGCGGTCGCGTAGTTGTGCAGGATCATGTTCATCCGCGCCAGGCTGCTGGTCGCCGCATCTTTTTCCTGTCCGTACAACGTGACGGCGGTGCCCGCCTCGTCGCCCACCTTCAGCAGCAGCGAGCCCGAACCGCAGGTCGGGTCGTACACAGTGGTCGCGGCGCTGGTCTTCGCGTCGTGAATGCCGATAATCTTCGCCATGATGCGGCTGACTTCGGCCGGCGTGTAGAACTGTCCCTTGCTCTTGCCACTTTCGGTGGCGAAGTGCCGCATCAGATATTCGTAGGCGTCGCCGAGAATGTCGTCGCCGTCAGCGCGGTTCTTCGAGAAGTCGAGCGCCGGGTTCTCGAAGATGGCGACGAGATTGGTCAACCGCTCGACCTTCTCCTTACCGTCGCCGAGCTTCGCAGCGTCGTTGAAGTCCGGGAAGTCGGAGAGCTTGTTGGCGTTGGCCAGCGGCGCGATGATCTTCTTGTTGATCTGATCGCCGATGTCGGCCGTGCCCTTGAGCGCGACCATGTCCTTGAAGCTGGCGCCGGGCGGAATCGTGATCGGCGCGTACGGCTGGCCGGCATACTTGTCGCTGACGTACTTGATGAACAGCAGGACCAGGACGTAGTCCTTGTACTGGCTGGCGTCCATGCCGCCACGCAGTTCGTCGCAGCTTTGCCAGAGCGACGAGTAGAGTTCTGATTTCTTGAGCGCCATGGATGCGTGTAGTCTAGCGGGTCAGCGGCGCCGCGCCTTGAAGGCCGTCAGGAATTCCGCAGGTGTCTCGACGCGCATCCCGTGCCGGAGCGCGGCAAGGAAATGACGGCGATTGTCTGTCACGACGACGGCCGCGCCGGCAGCCCGGGCGACCTCGGCAATGTGCGCGTCGTAGATCCGGCCGCCGCCCGTTCCCTCTCGCGCGGCCGTCTTCATCATCGTCAGGCGATCGGCGGCGGGCAGATCGTGCACGGTCATCCGGCCGAAGATTTCATCTTCGATCAACTGCGCGGCGTGCGCCGGCGTCAGCCTGAATTCTGGCGGGAGCCGGGTCGACACCGAAAAGCACTCCAGGCAGCAGTGCCAGGCGGTACCCACGCTGGTCAGTTTCCGTTCGGCGACCAGGTGGAGCAGCGACTGAGCCGGGGCGCTCTGCGGACCGAAATCCACGAGGCCGGCGACGAGAACACTGGTGTCGAGAAACACGCTTACGGCCATCGATTGCGTTCTTCCTCGATGAGCGCGGCGACATCAACAACAGGCCGCTCCCCCGCAGCCACGGTTGGCCGAGCGACCAGGCGTCGGCCGACTTTCACCAGCCGCGGACCGGGCGCCACGCGCTCCAGACGAATGCCCGCGTCTTCGAGCGTGATATCGAGTTCAGCTCCGGCGACCAGACCAGCACGTTCGCGGATCGCGGCGGGAATGACCACGCGGCCGGCCTTATCGATGGACGTCTTCATGCCATCATTCTACCATTACGATGGTAGATCTGGGCGAGCGAGCGCACGACTGAAGTCGTGCGCTACGTGCGCGAGTCGTGCGCCACGTGCGCGAGTCGTGCGCTACCTGCTAGCGCGTGCGGGCGAGGAATTCGCGAACGATCACCGGGACGTCGCGGTGCTCGACGTCGGCGGCGTAGTTCATGGCGCGCATGTCGGCGGCCGAGACGCGGCCTGAGAGCTTCTCGAGCGCCGTGCGCAGCTGCGGATAACGCAGGAGCGTCGCCGCGCGCGCGACCGCCGCCGCGTCGTAGGGCGGAAAGTAGTGGCGGTTGTCCTCGAGCTGGAACAGGTCCAGCCCCTTGATTAGTCCTGCCGTGGCGTCGCCGGCAATCATGTCCACCTGCCCCGCCGCCAGCGCGCGATAACTGAGCGTCAGGTCCATCACGCGCGGCGCCTCCGGAAAGCGCATGCCGTACGCCTTCGCCAGGCCGTCGTAGCCGTCCGGCCGCTCGACGAACTCGTAGCCGAACCCGGCCTTCCAATGCCCCGACTCCCGCGCCGCATCGTCCACCGTGCGCAGACCCCGAGAGCGCGCCTCGTCGCCGCGCACGAGGATCGCGAACGTGTTGTTGAACCCGAGCGGCGGCAGCAGCGTGCGTCCGGTTTTCGCGTAGAGCGCGCGCACGGTGTCGAACACCGCGCTCGAATCGTTGCTGACGGGTTGATGAAACACGGCGGTGAGCGCGGTCCCGGTGTATTCGACGTAGACGTCGATGTCGCCAGTGATCAGCGCCTGATCGCAGATCAACGTGCCGCCGAGATTCAGCCGGCGGTCCACCGGCAGACCGGCGTCGCGCTCAATGGTCTGCGCAAGCAGTTCGCCGAGTACCAGCTGCTCAGTGAAATTCTTCGAGCCGACCACGATCGCTCCACTGGCACGACGCGCGGCGGACGCGCTCGCCACCATCACGGCCGCGAGAATGACCGCGGCGGTCGTCGCGACCACACGGCGTGACGAGGATCGCCGGCGAGACGACAACTGCTTCTCCAGCCACAGCAGCGAACCGTCGACAACCAGCGCGAGCACGGCCGCCGGAATGGCACCGGCGAGGATCACGGTGGTGTCCACCATCGACAAGCCGCGATAGATGTACTCGCCGAGCCCGCCCGCGCCGATCGCCGCGGCGATCGTCGCCGAGCCGACGCCGACCACTGCGGCCACGCGGATGCCGGCCACGATCGAGGGCAGCGCCAGCGGCAGTTCGACCTGCCGCAGCAGTTCGCCAGCCGTCATCCCCATCGCGACGCCGGCTTCGCGAATCGCGGGATCAATTCCGCGCAGCCCCGCGATCGTCGTCCGCACAATCGGAAGCAGTCCGTAGAGAATCAGCACGACGAGCGCCGCGCGCGCGCCGACACCGCCGATGAACGGCACGGGCAGGAGAAAGCCGAACATTGCGAGGCTCGGAATCGTCTGCACGATGCTGGCTACGGCCATCAGCGGCGACGCCATGCGCGGGCGGCGCGCGGAGAAAATGCCGAGCGGAACGCCAATCGCGACCGCGACGAACGTGGAGCCGGCGACGAGCAGCACGTGTTGGCCGAACAGGCTCGCAAGCTCGGCGCGGTGCGACAACCAGAAAGACAACAGCCGGGTCATTCGACGGGCCTGGTCACCACAAAGGACACTAAGGACACCAAGGTCATGATCGGGGTACCGAGACGATCGCGTCGAGCAGACGCCGAACACGCGGGTCGGTGGACGCGGCCACCGCGGCGGCGCGGTCGCAGGCGATCAGCTGACCGTCCTCGAGCACGCCGACGCGATCGGCAAGCGCGAAGGCTTCACCCATGTCGTGCGTGACGATGATCACGGTTTTGCGGAGGCGCGACTGGATGCGGCGGAACTCCGCGTGCAGCTCAGCCCGCGTGAGCGGATCGAGCGCGCCGAACGGTTCGTCCATCAGCAGCACGGGCGGATCAACAGCGAGCGCGCGCGCCACACCGACGCGCTGACGCTGCCCGCCCGACAATTCGTCAGGCCACCGCGCGGCAAACTCGCCCGCGGGCAGCCCGACCAGGTCGAGCAGTTCGTGGACGCGCGGCGCGATGCGATCCGCCGGCCACCCTTCGAGCCGCGGCACCACGGCGACATTGTCTGCCACCGACATGTGCGGGAACAGCCCGACATCCTGCAGCACGTACCCAACGTTGCGTCGCAATGCGATCGGCTCCCACTCGCGCGTGTCTCGTCCTTCGACCAACACGGCGCCCTCGTCTGGCAGCAACAGACGGTTCACCAGCTTCAGCAGCGTGCTCTTGCCGGCGCCGCTGCGGCCGACGAGCGCAAGCACGTCGCCTGATTCCACGGTCAGGGAGAAGTGATCGAGGATGCGCGGCCGGCCGGGTCGCGCGAACGAGACGCCGCGAAATTCAATGGCCGGCACGGCCATCAGAATCGCACAAATGCCGACGCGCCCAACGCCGGCGCCGTCCGCCCGCCGCCGTCGAACGCCACACCTTTCGACCGCCGGATGGCGCGGAGATCGGCGCGGACGCCGATGCCCTTCATGTGGAACCGCGGCTGCGAGCTCAGGAGAAGGGCGGCGCCACCGCCGAACTGGATGAAGCTGCCGGTCTCGACAAGCGTGTTCTGCTCGTGCAGCTGCCGCAGGTATCCGGCGCCCGCCATGGCGAACGGCGCGACGCGCGGCGACCATCCGCGGTTCGGCACGTACCACAGCACGCCGCCGCCGACGGTGAACTGTTGAATCGTTTCCATCGCGGTCAGCGCCGCCGCGCCTTCCGTGTCGCCGCTGATCGCGATGCGCAGTTGCGGCTTGAGATACGACGCTTCGGCTTCCGCCACCAGCGAACGCGTCACGCGCACGCCGATGCGGCCATCGATGCCCGCGGCGCTCGCCAACTCGCTGGTCGTGCTGAACAGCGGCGTGGCGCCGCCTGCGCCGGTGGTTTCGTTGGCGCCGCTCGCGCCGAGCGGCTGACTGCCGATCCAGAGTACGCCGAACCCGACCTCGAACCGCGTGGGCGGCGAATCCGCGGCCTGCGCGAACGCGGCGGATGGCTGCAGCCACAGGCCTCCGGCAATCAGCAGCGCGGCGGTCGTCAGGCGCGTCATTTGCGCACGACCGTCAGCGTCACCGCTCCGCTATCCCCGCCCTTGGGCACCACGATGACGCGATCGAGGTAGGCCACCCGGAAGTCGATATCCACGTTTTGCGCGGCGTCAAAGAAACTTGTGGTGTCGGCGTCATCGAGCGGCTCGACGCGAACGATGTGCGGGCCTGGCGACAGGCCGCCAATCGAAAACTGTCCCTGCGCGTTCAGCGTGAATCCGCCGACCATCAGCCCCGTCGCCACGTTGAAGGCAACGACGTGCGCACCGAATATCGCCTGACCGTCTTTCGTCACGCGCCCGGACAAGCTGCCGTCGGTGGTGGCGAAGTTGCCGTCGGGATACAGATCGGAAATGCCGGCGATATCGTCGGCCTTCAGCGTACGCGACGCGATGCTGCCAGCGGCGAACGCGATCGGAAACATCACCGCCTCCGCGCTCAACACGCGCCGGCCGCCAGTACTGAGCAACTCGGTCTCGCCCAGCGCGGAGTGGCCGAGGCCGCTGAAGTGGCCGATCTCGTGGAGCGCAATACTCTCGACATCGAACTTGCCGGGCTCACCGCTCGGCGAGACCGACCAGGGAAACGCGGCGTTGAAAAAAATATCGGACTCGATGAGCGCACCGGTCGACGCATCGACCAGGAAGCTCGTCGACGCGAGCACGCGATCCAGATCGGGTCGGCTCTGAAATCCCAGCACCGACGCGCCATCGTCTTTTCCCGGACTCGCCGACGTCACGCCCGCGAATTGATACGTGATCGACGCCGTCGGCACGGCCTGCCAGCTGGCGAACGCGCGTCCCACCGCGCCCTGCAGGTCCGCCGAGGTGACGCCGGAGACCCCGGTATCCGACACGAAATAACGCACCGGCGTCTGCGACCATTTCAGCGTCACCTGCTGGCCTCGCACCGGCACGCCGAATTTCAGGTAGGCGAACGCGGGCGTGGCCTGGCCGAACAGCAACGTAGCGACAACGATCAGGGCGAGCGGACGCGTCGCTCGGCTGAAGCCTTCGCGCTCCGGATGCGCCTTCACTTCGCACCTCCGGCCAGCGTCCGGACGGTCTGCTCGAAATCGGCGAGCGCGACCGCGCGGCGCGAAGGATCACCACGCACGAGCCGCAGGGCGCCGGTCGTCGCAGGCAGTAACACGGGCGACGTGACGAGCCACTCGGAATTGTCAGACGCGCGCGCCATGCGAAAGACACCCTGACTCAATCCGAGGACGTGCGGCACACTCGGTCCCCGCGCCCCCAGGAACACGATGATGCGCTGATCGACGGCAAACTCGGGAGCGCCGACAACGATGCTGCGGAAGCGGCCGAGTCCACCGCCGGGCACACGGAATTTCAGCGTCGACCCGAGTCCGCCCTTGAGATAGCTCTCGACCTCGAGCGTGACGATGGTTTCAATCGTCCCGCGATCCTCGGTCCACTGCGCATCGAGCGCGGTCACCCGGCCGCGTGCGATGGCCAGCGCGTCGCGAGACAGTTCGCCGAGATCGGCGGAAATCAGAACGGTGGCCCGCGCCGAGACAGCGAACAGAAGGACCGACGACAGCAGTAGGAGCGCTCGCCTGGTAATCATGACTCCTCAATCTAATCCGCATTCCGCAATCCGCGATCCGCAATTCGCAGGATCGCCTCTGCCGCGCGGCGGCTGGCGCCGGGGCCGCCGAGACGCGATCGAACGGTCGCGAGGCCCGCGCGGATCTTCGCTGCGCGCGCGTGGTCTCTGAGCATGGAGATCGCCTCACGCGCGACGGCCTCAGGCGTGAACGCATCCTGCACCAGTTCGGGGACGATTCTCTCGCCGGCGATCAGGTTCACCATCCCGATCGTGTCGAGCTTCACGACGCGCTTCGCCAGCTGATACGACAACGGCGCCATGCGATACACGACGACCATGGGCGTGTCGTGCAGCGCCGCCTGCACGGTTGCCGTGCCGGACGCCGTCAGCGCGACGTCCGCGGACGCCAACACGGTGTCGGTATCGCCATCGACGATCGTGAAGCTCGCGCGCGCATCATCATGCACGCCAAGCGCGCGGTACAGGCTGTCGTCGAGGTGCGGCGCGCGGGCGACCACGAACTGCGCGTCCGGCACATCACGTCGGATCAATCGTGCCGCGCCGACAAGATCGGGCAGGATGCGCGACACTTCGTTCGGGCGGCTGCCCGGAAGGATCGCGACGGTCGGTGCCGACGGCGTCAGCCCTCGGCCGGCGAGAAACTGTTCGCGCGTCGCCGACGGGGTCGCGAGATCGATCAGCGGATGCCCGACGAACTCGACCGGCACGCCGCCTTTCTCGTAGATCGCCGCCTCGAACGGAAAGATCACCAGCACGCGGTCGGCGATGGCGCGAATTGTCTTTAGCCGTCCCGCGCGCGACGCCCAGATCTGCGGGCTGATGTAGTAGATGACCGGGACGCCCAACCGCTTGATCGACGGTGCGAGCCTGAAATTGAAGCCGGAGAAATCGATCAGAATCAACGCGTCGGGCCGTTGGGACTCCACCTCCGCAACCAGGCGCCGGCGAGCGGCGAGGAATCGCGGCAGCTTCGGGATCCACTCCGTCAGTCCGGTGACGGACATCTCGCGATAGTCATCGACCAGGCGGCCGCCGGCCGCCGCGAACTGCGGACCGCCGAGGCCGGAGATGCTGATCGAGGGATCGATCCTGAGGAGTTCGCGGGTCAGCGCGCCGGCATAAAGGTCGCCGGACGCTTCGCCGCAAGACAGCAGAAGGCGCGCGCTCAAGACACCGGGCGTTTGAACATCGCGGGATCAATGGGCGTGTTGATCTTCACGTCTATCGCGCGCCGCTCGACCGACAAATTCCCGACCTTCTGCGTGGCGCGGAACGACACCTGGACGCCGTCGACCTCGCGGTAGTCGAAAAACTGTTCCTCGATGAGCGGCCGACCGGGAGCGTCGGCGGTGAACAGGCGCTTGCCGATCTGGCCGGACTCGGGATCGATATACAGCACGATCGGATTGAGATCGCTGGCCGACAACTCGAGCGTGTGCGTCACGCGCCCGTCGGGATCCTTCACGTCGGGCAGCAGCCGTGGCGTCAACGTCCCGTCTTTCGCCGCCAGCAGCAACGAGACGACGTCGCGGCGCATGACCAGACGTGAATCGCGCGCCATCGGCTCCCCACCGTCGTGCACGCCGCGAACGTCCTTCAGCCACGCCTGCGCGCCGTCGAACGCCTGGATCAGCATCGGCGATTCGACGCGGAAGTGATCGGGGTACTGAAGGTAGTTGGTGGTCTCTGACGTCGCCGCGCGATCGGAGTCGAGGCTGACCAGCGTTTGCCTGGCGACAATGGTCTTGATGCCGCGCAGTTTCTCCAGGCCACCCTTCGCCGCGATCGCGCGGTCGAGCAGCGCCAGCGCCTTCGGCGCATCCTCCGGTCGCGGATCCGCCGGTGGACGACTCGCCAGCGGCGCCAGCTGATAGTTCAAGGTCGCCGCACGATTAACGTCGTGCGCTACGCCCCACCCCTCAAACCCACCTGACCTACCAGCCCCACCTGACCTACCTGGCCCGCCCGCATCCTGCTGCGCCTTGACCGCCGCTCGCTTGAAGTTCGCCGTGGTCAGATCCAGATCACCGAGTTCCACTGCTTCGAAACTGCCGAAGCCGGCGCCGCGCAACTGCGATGCGAACGCCGCCGAGTTGCCGACCAGAACCACCGACAGGCGATCCGGACGCAGCAACTCCTTGGCGACGCGCTGGATGTCATCGGGGGTCACAGCGTTGACGCGCTCGCGGAAATTCTGGAGCTCCGCGAGCGGCAAGCCGTAGAACAGCGCGTTCACCACCTGCATCGCAATCGACTCCGGCTTCTCAATGGTCAGCGGGAAACTGCCGGTGAGATACGCCTTCGCGCCGTCGAGCTCGCGATCGCCGACGCGCTCGCGCTGCATGCGCCAGAATTCGTCGACAATCAGCCGCAGCACTTCGCCGGTGGCCTCGGTTCGCGTGTTGGTCTCGGCTTCGAAATCGCCGGTCTCCTTCAGCGTGTCCATGTTCGCCTGCGCGCCGTAGGTGAGCCCGCGCTCCGTCCGCAGGACCTGATGCAGCCGGTTGCTGCCTTCGCCGCCAAGAATCCGAATGGCGAGATTCACCGCCATGTAGTCGGGGTGCGTGCGCGAGATGCCGAGGTGGCCGACACGCACTTCGGTCTGTACGGCGTCCGGCTTGTTGACGACGATCACGCGGCGCGTGGGATCGGGCGGTCCAACAAACGTCTGCACCGGCAGGTCGTGCTTCTCCCAGTCGCCGAACACTTTTTTCGCCGCGGTGAACGCTTCGTCCGCGGTGACGTCGCCCACGATCGCGAGGATCGCATTATTCGGCATGAAGAAGCGCGCGTGGAACGCCTGCAGGTCGGCCCGCGAGAGCGCGGCGATCGTCTGCGGCGTGCCGTTTTCCGGCATGCCGTACGGGTGGAAGCCGTAGACCAGGCGATCGAACACCGAGTTCGCGATGTACCCGGGATCCTCGAGGCTGACGGTCTGGCCCGACAACATCTGCTGCCGCTGCCGCTCGACCTCCGCGGTCGCGAACGCCGGTTGCCTCGCCATGTCGGACAGCATGCGCAGCCCGGTGTCGAAGCTGTCCTTCATCACGACCATGTTGACGAACGTGAGATCGGTGCCGGCGCCGGCGCCCATCGCCCCGCCGATGAAGTCCACCGCGTCATTCATCTCCTGCGCCGACTTGGTCGTCGTGCCCTGATCGAGGAGCGACGCGGCCAGGTGCGCGAGCCCGAGCTTCTCGCGTTGATCGGAGGACGTGCCGGCGCGGACGAGCAGGCGCATCGTCACCGCCGGCTGCTCGTGGTGCATGACGACGACGACCTGGAGCCCGTTGGGCAGCGTCTGGACCTCGTAGGGCGGGAACGTGATTGCACGCGCCGGCAACGGCTGCGGCGGCCGCTCGGTCGGCCAGGCGGCCGACTGCGCGGACGCAGAGACTGACAGCAGGCTGATGGCACAAGTGGCGCATGCCTTCAGGCATGCGGATCGCGCCGATCGCACGACTGAAGTCGTGCGCCACATCACTGGGCCCCGGCCTTCCCGGACGGCATCAGCGTGAGCACCAGGCGGTTCTCCGGCCTGAAGTAGGTCTTCGCCACGCGCTGCACGTCGGCCACCGTGATGTTCTGAAAGATCTCGAACTCGCCGTCCGCCGTCTTGATGTCGTGGTGAATGACGACGGCGTGCGACAGCTGCCCGGCTTTCTGCTGGTTCGACTCGCGGCCCATGATGTAGTCGCGCGCAAACTGATTCTTCGAGCGCTGCAACTCGTGATCGGTAATCGGCTCGGTCTTCAACCGATCGAGTTCCACGATCAACGCGTCGGCCACTTCCTCGGTCGTGTGCCCCGGCTGCACAATCGCGACGGCGTAAAACAGGTTCGGATCCTCAATCAGGTTGGCGTTGCCGAACGCGGCGACGGCCATCTGCTTTTCGTAGACCAGCTTCTTGTAGATGCGCGACGTCTGGCCGTCGGACAGCACCTTCGCGGCGATGTGCAGCGGATAGGAGTCGGGGTTGCCATCCTTGATCACGTGGTACCCGACGACGACAGCGGGCAGCGGCCAGGGCTCCTGCAGCGTGACGCGCTTCTCTTTCGTCTGCGGCGGTTCCTGCGGAATGTCGCGCGGCACGGCGCGGTCAGACTTCGGCACGCGGCCCATGTAGGTATTCACCAGCTGCAGCGCCTGCGCCGAATCGAAGTCGCCGACGATCACCATCGTCGCGTTCACCGGCACGTAGAACGTCCTGTAGAAATCGCGGACGTCCTCGACCGACGCCGCCTGGAGATCCTCCATGCTGCCGATCGTCGCGTGCTTGTACGGGTGCACGGTGAACGCCTGGTCGTAGATGATCTCGTTCAACCGGCCGTAGGGCTGGTTGTCGACGCGCATGCGCCGTTCTTCCTTGACCACGTCGCGCTCGTTGGCGAACGTGTCCTTGTCGATGCGCAGCGTCGCCATGCGATCGGCCTCGAGCCACAGAGTCAGCGGCAGGTACTGCGACGGCACGGTCTCCCAGAACACGGTCTCGTCATCGGTCGTGTAGGCATTGCTCTGGCCGCCGACCGACGCGAGCATCGAGGTGTGCGCCTCGGGCTGCACGTTCTTCGAGCCCTTGAACATCAGGTGTTCGAACAGATGCGCGAAGCCGGTGCGGCCAGGTTTTTCATTTTTTGACCCGACGTGATAGACCAGCTGCACGTGGACGATCGGTGTCGAGTGATCCTCGGACAGCACGACGGTCAGGCCGTTTGGCAGTGACGTGATTTCGTACTGCAGCTTCGGCGGACGGGATGCCGCACGCAGCGGCTGGGTGGCGGCCGTGAAGACGCCGCTGACCAGCAACGCCGCGGCCAGCACACGAAGGGACCTAACCATATGCTCCGATTATCTACTGAGTAGACGGAACCCGGCGAGGCCCCATCGCTGCGACAGGCGGTCGAGCGGATCGGCGTCCACGCGCTTCTCGTAGCCCGCAAAAATCTCCAGCACACCAGCCCGGCCGGTCACCCGCAGACCCACCTCAATCAACCCGCCCGCTTGGGTGCCGCGGTGCGCGAGGGTCTCGTCGACCGCGAACAGCTGCCCGGAACCATGGCCAAACACGCCGAGACGCGGACTGATCGGATGGCGCACGAGCACGTGCATTTCACCCAGCCAGGTGTAGTCCACATAGGAATGCTGGGTCGCCCGGCCGCCTTCGAGATCCACATCAATGGTCGCGGTGGCGAGTGTCACGTGCCGCATCACCCGGCCGCCGATCTCGTTGTAGGCGACCGCAAACGGTTTCGGCCGATCGCTCAGATGACGCGACACGTGATGAAAGATCCCGGCGACTTCCGTGTCGGCATTGATCCGCGCCGAGATGAAGCCCTCGAGCGTATAGCTGCCCTGATTCGGATCGAACGGCCGGTATTCACTGCCGAGCACCGCCTGATAATCGGCGACGACACCGAGGCGCGCCACGACGAGATCAGCGATGTCGAACGATCCGCCGAAATGCGTGTCCCACGAAAAGCGCTCGTCCGCCACGACCCGGGCCGGCGTCGCGTCCGAGGGCAGCAACGACGTCGCCGACATGTGGAAGTCGTAGCGCGTCAGAAATTCCGGCGCCGCGGGTGCGGGAACGACCGTTGGTTGCGGCGCTTGCGCAGCGGCGAGAGCAGCGAAGGCGAGCAGGAAACCTAATGCGAACACCGCAGGCGTGAAAGCCTGCGCCACGGGTGATGCTAGCGATCCTTCTGGGGTGTCTGACATTCAGCAAGCTTCTCCTCGAGTTCGACGATGCGTTGCGCGAGCGCTTCGAGACGCTTCTTCATCTGCGGCAGTTGGCGGAACGCCAGCGCGGCCTTCCGCCAGTCGGCGTGAGGGAACGCCGGATGGCCGGTCACGAACGTACCGGCAGCCACCGACTGCAGAACCGCGCTCTTTGCGCCGACGATCGCACGATCGCCGACGGTGATGTGTCCCGTCACCCCGCTCTGCCCCGCCATCATCACATCGTCGCCAATCGTCGTGCTGCCGGCAATGCCCACCTGCGCCGCGAGCAGCACGCGACGCCCGACCGCGACGCCATGTGCGATGTGGACCAAGTTGTCGATCTTCGTGCCGGCGCTGATCCGCGTTTCGCCAATCGCGGGGCGATCGATGGTCGAGTTCGCGCCAATCTCCACATCGTCTTCGATGACGACGTCGCCGTGCTGCGGGATCTTCAGGTGCGTGCCGTCCTTCTGCCGCGCGAAGCCGTAGCCGTCGCTGCCGGCGACGACGCCGTTGTGCAGGGTCACGCGATCGCCGAGAACCACGTGCTCGCGAATCGACACCTGAGAATGGATCACGCAGTCGTCGCCGATGACGGCGCCCGGACCGATGACCACGTTAGGGTGAATGATGGTGCGCGCGCCAATCGTGGCGCCGGCGCCGACCGTGACGAACGGGCCGATGGACACATCGGGGCCGAGCACCGCGTCGGCGGCCACGGCGCTGTGCGCATCAACGCCCTTGGCCGGCGGCGTGGTGCGCGCGAACATGGCAACGGCGCGCGCGAACACAGTGTAGGGATCGTCGGTGTGCAGCACGGCGCACGGCGGGTGCGGCGCCTCGCCCTTGGTCCGGCCCAGGATCACCGCCGAGGCGCGTGTCGTGGCCAGTTGCGGAAGATAGCGGGCGTTGGCGACGAAGGTCAGATCGCCTGGCTGCGCGGCATGAATCGCCGCGACGCGGACGATATCCACATCGCCATCGCCTTCGAGGCGACACTGCAGCCGATTCGCGATGTCGCGCAGCTTCACGGTCTTCAGCTTACTGCTTCCGGACCTTCTGGACGGCGCGGGGCGGCGCCAGCAGCCACGAGAGCAGCTTTTTGCATGCTGATATATTACGGCACTTGGATAACCTCACCCATTCGCTGTTTGCGCTGACGCTGGCGCGCACACCGCTCGCGCGCGCCGGCCGCGGCACGACCGCGGCCCTCCTCATCGCCTCGAACGCACCCGACGTCGACATCGTCGCCACCGCCGGTGGCGCGGTGAAATATCTGGAGTGGCATCGGGGGATGACGCACGGCGCTCTGGGCATCGTCGGACTCGGCGTGGTGACGGCCGCGCTGGTGTGGACCGGACGCCGCATCTACGACCAGCGGCACGCACGCGCCGCGCAGGATGCGTCGCGCCCGCGCAAGACGAAGCAGGTCCGGGAGAGCGCCGCTGAACCCAACGCCTCGTTCGGCATCCTGGTGGCCGTCTCGATCATCGGCGTCCTGCTGCACGTGCTGATGGATGTGCCGACGACGTACGGCACGCGACTGTTGAGCCCCTTCGACTGGCACTGGTTCGCGGTCGACTGGATGCCGATCGTGGACATCTACCTGCTCGTCGTGCTGATCATCGGGCTGCTCGGCAAGCCGACGCCGGTGCAGGCGCGCACGAAGGCGGCGCTGGTGCTCGTCGTGATGGCCGCCAACTACGGCGTGCGTGGGTTCGCGCATCACGAGGCGCTGGTGCTCGCGCCACAGTTGTTCGGACCGACGTTGCCGGCTCCGTGCGATGCGCCATCTTCGTCGCTGGCGCCGATCGAGCGATGGCCGCGGCCGAGCGCACCGTCGAGCCCGCCGCCGGGCAAGCGCTGCCTCGTCGAAATGGTGGCGATGCCGTCGTTCACCTCGCCATTCAGTTGGCGCATCATCGCGCAGATGTCGAACGCCTACGAAATCCACGACCTGAACCTGCTCGACCAGCGCTTTCGCGATCCGCAGAGCGCCGGTGATGCGCCGTGGCGGGTGACGCTGCGTTATCCGAACGTGTGGACGCCGGCGATCGCGCGCGCGGCGACCACGCATCTTGGCGCCGTGTTCCTCGGATTCTCCCGCTTCCCTGCCGCGCGTTTTTCCGTCGACTCGCACGGCGTGACGACCGTTCGCTGGACCGACGTGCGATTCGCGGGAGGCACATTCGGACTCGACCAGGCCAGCCCACGGGCCGGGCCGTTCACCGCCAACGTCCGCATGAGCGCGGACGGCCACGTGCTCGACGAGTCGCTCGGCCGGTAGTGTTAGCATCTCTGACATGCCTGCTGGATTTACCCGAGACCAGATCGTGGCGATCGCCGCGCTGGCGCATCTGGAGCTTGACGCGCCGGAGATCGATCTCTTCGCGCGCCAGCTTGGCGACATCCTGAAATACGCTGACGCCGTGCAGCAGGTCGACACGACCGGCATCTTGCCGACCGCATCCCTCGTCTCTCTTCACGCGGCCGATCGCCCTGACGCCATCCGCCCGTCGCTCGATCGCGACGAGGCGCTGTGCAGCGCCCCCGACGCGGCGGTTGACGCCGGCTTCTTCAAAGTCCCGCGGGTCATCGGATGACGATCCGCGAGGTGCGCGAGGCGGTGCGCGCCCGCTCGGCCGCCGACGTGTGCGCCGACGCGCTGGCGCGCATCGAGACGCTCAACCCCCAACTGAACGCCTTCAACACCGTCGTCGCCGACCAGGCGATGGCGCGCGCGGAAGCGATCGATCGCGAGCCGGATCGCTGGCGCGACGCGCCGCTGGCAGGCGTCCCGATCGCGGTGAAAGACAACCTGTGCACGCGAGGCATTCGCACGACCGCCTCCTCGCGGATGCTCGAACATTACGTGCCGCCGTACGACGCAACCGTGGTGTCGCGCCTCGAGCGGGCCGGTGGGGTGATCGTCGGGAAAACCAACTGCGACGAGTTTGCGATGGGCTCGTCGAACGAAACCTCGGCGTTCGGTCCCGTGCGCAACCCGTGGGCGCTCGATCGGATCCCCGGCGGCACCAGCGGCGGATCCGCGGCGGCCGTCGCCGCGCGGCTGACGCCGATGGCGCTCGGCTCGGACACGGGCGGATCCATTCGACAGCCGGCATCACTGTGCGGGGTCGTCGGCCTCAAGCCGACGTACGGCCGCGTGTCGCGCTACGGCCTGATCGCGCACGCATCGTCGCTCGATCAAGTGGGGCCGCTGACGCGCACGGTGTACGACGCCGCACTGACGTTGAACGTGCTGGCAGGGTCAGATGAGGCTGACGCCACCTGCGCTGCGGAGCCGGTGCCCGACTACACCGCCGCGCTCACAGGCGACGTCCGCGGGACGCGCATCGGCATCCCGCGCGCGCTGCTCGAGCAGGGGGTGGATGCGGAAGTCTCCGGCGCCATGGACGCGGCGCTCGATGTGCTGAAGGCGCGCGGCGCCACGCTCGTCGACGTCGATCTGCCGCACGCGTGCTTCGCGACGCCGGTCTACTACCTGGTCTCCACGGCGGAGGCGAGCTCGAACCTGGCGCGATACGACGGTGTGCGCTACGGCTTCCGCGCGAAAGACGAGAGCCTGCGCGGGATGTATGCAAAGACGCGCGCGCGGGGCTTCGGCGCCGAGGTCAAGCGCCGGATCATGCTCGGCACCTACGTGCTGAGCGCCGGCTACTACGACGCGTACTACCTGAAAGCGCAGCAGGTGCGCACGTTGGTCCTGCGCGACTACGATCGCGCCTTCGCTGACGTGGACGTCGTCGCGATGCCGACCAGTCCGCTGCCGGCCGTGCGCATCGGCGAGCGCGTATCGGATCCGGTGCAGATGTATCTGATGGACGTCTTCACGGTCAGCGCGAACCTGTCCGGCCTGCCGGCGATCAGCGTGCCGTGCGGCTTCACCCGCGGCCCTGGCGTGTCGAAGCTCGGCGACGCGGCGTCGAGCGAAGGCGGGCTGCCAATCGGGCTGCAATTGATGGGACGCCGGTTCGATGAAGCGACGCTGTTGCGCGTCGCCGACGCCTACGAACGCGATACCGAATGGTCGACACAGCCCCCCCCCCTGATCTCGAACCGCTGAAGGCCGCCGACTGGACGACGGTCAGCGACGAGAAGCTGCTCGAGGTCCGCATGTGCGATCTCGGCCTGACCATCGCGGGCACGGAGATCGAGCTGCGGATCGCACAGCTCAACGCCGAACTCGAGGCGCACGGCCTGATGTTCCGGCCGACGTACTGGCTGTCGGACGAGTGGTTCACTCCCGACGGCGTACCTGGCATCGCGATTCCGTTTTACCTGGCGCATCCACGCCTGGCGAAACTCGAACTGGCTCAGATGCTCGAGGTCGAGGGCGGCGATCCCGAGTCGTGCTTGCGCATCCTCCGCCATGAAGCCGGGCACGCGATCGACAACGCGTACCAGCTGCAGCGGCGGCCCACACGCCGGCGGCTGTTCGGCGATCCGAAGACCGAGTACCCCGAGTACTACACGCCGAAGCCGTACAGCAAAAGCTTCGTGCAGCATCTCGATCACTGGTACGCACAGAGCCACCCCGACGAGGATTTCGCCGAGACGTTCGCGGTCTGGATCGATCCGCACGCGATGTGGGCCACGCGCTACGCCGGCTGGCCGGCACAGCGCAAGGTCGAGTACATGGATCGCCTGATGCGCGAGATCGCGCGCACCCGGCCGCGCGTCACGTCCAAGCGCCAGGTCGATCCGTTGCCGCGACTGAAGAAAACGCTCGGCGAACACTATCGTGCGAAGCGCGAGCATTACGGCCTCGACCACCCCGATTTCTACGAAAGCGACTTGCGCAACTTATTTTCCGACGCGCCGCAGTACGCGAGAAACCTCTCGGCCGCGCGCTTCGTGCGACGGATCCGCAAAGAGGTCCGCAGCACGGTCGCCAGCTTCACCGACAGCTACCAGTACACGATCGATCAGCTGCTCGTGAAAATCATCGAGCGCTGCCGTGAGCTGAACCTGCGCCTCACCGATACCGAGGACGCCACGAAAATCGACTTCATGGTCTTTCTGACGGTCCAGACGATGAATTACCTGCACAGTGGCAGACACCGGGTGGCACTGTGAGCGCGAAGCTGCGCGTGCTTGCGCTGGTTCACCGCCATCTCGTCCCACCCGACGTCATCGAGCCGGGCACCGACACCGTCGCCGCACCCTGGCGCACGGAGTACGACGTCATCTCCACGCTGACCGGCCTCGGCCACGAAGTGAAGGCGCTCGGCGTGCACGACGATCTCGGCGAGATCCGGCGTCTGGCGACGGAGTGGAAACCCCACATCGCCTTCAACCTGCTCGAGGGCTTTGACGACATCACGATCTTCGACCAGAACGTGGTCTCGCATCTCGAGCTGCTGAAGCTGCCGTACACCGGGTGCAACCCGCGCGGCCTGCTCCTCGCGCGCGACAAGTCGCTGTCCAAGAAACTGCTCGCGTATCACCGCATTCCGGTGCCGGAGTTCGAGGTCGTCCGCATCGGCCGACCGGTGCGGCGGCCCAAGCGCCTGCCCTTCCCGTTGATGGTGAAGTCGCTGACGCAGGAAGCGTCCATTGGTATTTCGCAGGCGTCGGTCGTCGACAGCGACGAGAAGTTGAAGGAGCGCGTCTCGTTCATCCACGACAGCATCGGCACCGCGGCGATCGTCGAGCAGTACATCGAGGGCCGCGAGATGTACGTCGGAATCCTCGGCAATCAGGCGCTGCAGGCGATGCCGGTGTGGGAGCTCTTCTTCACGAACATGCCCGAGGGCGCGAAGCGCATCGCGACCGATCGTGTGAAGTGGAGCGTCAAGTATCAGAAGAAGTACGGCATCGACAGCGGACCAGCCGCGGACCTCACCGAGTCCAAAGCCGAGAGCATCCAGCATTTGTGCAAGCGGGCGTACCGGGCGCTGGAGTTGAGCGGTTACGCGCGCATCGATCTGCGGCTGGACGCAGCGGGCAACGCCTGGGTGATCGAAGCGAACCCGAATCCGCAGATTGCCAGAGGCGAGGATTTTGCGGCGTCGGCGCAGAAGGTCGGTCTCGGTTACGAGACAGTGATCCAGCGCATCATCAACCTCGGCATGCGCTGGCAGCCGGAAAGTTTTGCCTAAGAAAGAAGGGCTGAGGGATTAGGGTTTCGCGAGGATCACTTGCGAGCGGCGGCTTCGAGGAGTTCCGGCGACTTGAGCTGGTCGGCCGGCCCGTGCGGCGCACTCGGCGCGAAATAGACCATCGGCTGGAGGCTGATCCGCTCGTCGAGGCTCTTGATCACCGACGCAGCCCCGCCCGCGGTCTTCCGCGTCTTCGTGAACCCGGCGAGCACGCAGAAGCCAATGAAGAGAAAGAGCACGAACCCCGTGCTCGAAAGGATGCCCTGCAGCGTGCCCAGGGCGATCTGTATGGCGTCGGCGTTCATCCTTCGGCCTCTTCTACCGGGATCTCGGGTGTGTCGGGGTCCTGCTGGAGTGGACTTGGCTCTTCCATGGTCGGCACTAGAGGTTAGCACGGGGTCGGGTGGGTCGGGTGGGCCAGGTTCTTACCCGACCGACTTGACCTACCCGACCTACCTGGCCTACCTGGCCCCGCTTGTTATTTCGTCTCGGCGAATTCCGCGTCGACCACTTCCGCGTCCTTGACGTTCGACCCGCCGGCCGCCGGCTCGGATGCCGGTGGCTGCGGCGCCTGTTTGTAGAGCTGCTCGGCCATCGCGTGTGAGGCGCGCTGCAGCTCGTCGGTCGCCTTCTTGATCGCCGCCAGATCCTCACCCTGCGACAGCGTGCGGACGTCGGCGATCGCGGCCTCGATTTTCGAGAGGTCGCCGACCGCGATCTTCTCGCGGTTCTCGTTCACCGTCTTCTCGGCGGAATAGGCGAGCGAGTCGGCCTGGTTGCGCGCCTCGATCAGGTCGCGCCGCGCCTGATCTTCCGACGAGTGGCTCTGCGCTTCCTTCACCATCCGATCGACCTCGTCTTTCGCGAGTCCGCTCGAACTGCTGATGGTGATCTTCTGCTCCTTGCCGGTGGCCATGTCCTTCGCCGTCACGTTGACGATGCCGTTGGCGTCGATGTCGAAGGCGACCTCGACCTGCGGCACGCCGCGCGGAGCGGACGGCAAACCCACCAGCTGGAAGCGGCCCAGCGTGCGGTTGTCGCGCGCCAGCGGACGCTCGCCCTGCAGCACGTGGACCTCGACGTTGGTCTGGTTGTCCGTTGCCGTCGAGAAGATCTCGCTCTTGCGCGTCGGAATCGTCGTGTTGCGCGGAATCAGCGTGGTGAGCACGCCGCCGAGCGTTTCGATGCCGAGCGAGAGCGGGGTCACGTCGAGCAGCAGCAGATCCTTGACCTCGCCGGACAGCACGCCACCCTGCGCCGCCGCGCCGACCGCGACGACTTCATCCGGGTTCACGCCCTTGTGTGGTTCCTTGCCGAAGAACTCGCGCACCAGTTGCTGTACTTTCGGCATGCGGGTGGAGCCGCCGACGAGCACGATCTCGTCAATCTTCGACGGGTCGAGGCCTGCGTCCTCCAGCGCCTGCTTCACGGGCGCCATCGTCCGCTGCAGGAGATCGTCGACGAGCGATTCGAGCTTCGCCCGCGTCAGCTTCACCTGCATGTGCTTGGGCCCGGTCGCGTCGGCAGTGACAAACGGCAGGTTGATTTCCGTTTCCATCGCCGTCGACAGTTCGATCTTGGCCTTCTCCGCGCCTTCCTTCAGACGCTGGAGCGCCATGCGATCCTTCGACAGATCGATGCCTTCGCTCTTCTTGAACTCCGCGACGAGCCATTCGATGATGCGGTCGTCCAGGTCGTCGCCGCCCAGATGCGTGTCGCCGTTGGTCGCCTTCACCTCGACAACGCCCTCGCCCACTTCGAGCACGGAAATGTCGAAGGTGCCGCCGCCGAAGTCGTAGACGGCAATCGTTTCATCTTTTTTCTTGTCGAGACCGTACGCCAGCGCCGCGGCGGTGGGCTCGTTGATGATGCGCAGCACGTTGAGCCCGGCAATCTTGCCGGCGTCCTTCGTCGCTTGCCGCTGCGCGTCGTTGAAGTAGGCCGGGACGGTGACGACCGCATCGGTCACCTTCTCGCCCAGGTAGTCCTCAGCTGCGGTCTTCAGCTTCTGGAGGACCATCGCCGAAATTTCCGGCGGTGAGTATTTCTTGTCGCGGGCATCGACCCACGCGTCGCCGTTCGCCGCGCCGACGACCTTGTAGGGCACGCGCGAGGCTTCGCTCTTGACCTCGTCGAACTTGCGGCCCATGAAACGCTTGATCGAAAAGACGGTATTTTCCGGGTTGGTGACGGCTTGCCGCTTCGCGACCTGGCCGACCAGACGCTCGCCCTCTTTCGTGAGCGCCACCACCGACGGGGTCGTTCGCGCGCCCTCTTGATTGACGATGACGGTGGGCTGTCCGCCTTCCATGACGGCGACAACGGAGTTCGTTGTGCCGAGGTCGATTCCAATAACTTTACCGGGCATGCTGTCCTCGCTTCCTAAGTTGAAAGAAGTATAGGCGTCATATTGAGTATCAGTCAAGCAGTAAATCTTAGTTAATAACACTCATATCAATTTAACAGCCGGCGACTGGCCTTAAACCAATGAGCCATATGGCTGTAAGCTGTGGAGCGTGCGTATCCTCTTCATTGGCGACATCGTCGGTAAGCCCGGCCGCGAGCTCGTTCGGCGCGGCCTGGCGGGCATCGTCGATTTCCACCGGATCGATCTGGTGATCGCCAACGCCGAGAATTCCGCCGCCGGCTTCGGAATCACGCGGGAGATCGGCGATCAGATTCTCGACTGGGGCGTCGACGTGATGACGTCCGGCAACCACATCTGGGACAAGAAGGAAGCGCTCGACTACATCGGCGCGGAGCCGCGGCTCCTGCGGCCGGCGAACTATCCGGCGGGCGCCCCCGGCAACGGCAGCTATCTCGCGCGCACGCGCGGCGGGCAAACCGTCGGCGTCGTCAATGTGATGGGCCGCGTGTTCATGCTGAGCATCGACGACCCGTTCGCGGTCGTGCTGCGCGAGATCGAAACGCTGAAGCAGCGGACACGAATCGTGTTCGTCGACTTTCATGCCGAGGCGACATCGGAGAAGATCGCGATGGGTTGGCATCTTGACGGCAAGGTGACGGCGGTCGTCGGCACGCACACGCACGTGCAGACCGCCGACGAGCGCATCCTGCCGAAGGGGACGGCCTACCTGACCGACGTCGGCATGACCGGTCCGCACGATTCGATTATCGGCGTCGACATTCAGGCGGCGCTCGGGAAATTTCTGACCGCACTGCCGGCGCGTTTCGAAACCGCGACCGGGAATCCACGGCTGAACGCCGTGATCATCGACGCCGACGAGCAGACCGGCCTCGCCACCGACATCGAACGACTGAGCCTGAGCGCGGACGACATCCAGCAACTGGCGGACCTAGCCGATGACCGACCTGTTCGATCTTCCGTTTGAAGAAGAGGCGGCGCCGGTCGTCCCTGCCGCGGCGCCGAAGCCTCCAGCCCCTGGTCCCAAGCTCCCGCCGTCGCGCCGTGTCTTCAGCGTCACCGAGCTGACCGTGCGTGTGCGCGACCTGCTCGAAGCCGAATTCTTCGAGGTGTGGGTCGAGGGCGAGCTCTCCGGATGCCGCTTGTGGAACACGGGGCATCTGTATTTCACGCTGAAGGACGGCGCGTCCCAGATCAAAGCTGTCATCTTCAAGTCCGCGCTTCGCTATCTCAAGTTCAAGCCGGCCGACGGACTGCGCGTGGTCGCGCGGGGACGCGTGTCAGTGTACGAACCGAAGGGTGAGTATCAGCTTGTCTGCGAGCACCTCGAGCCTCACGGACTGGGCGCGCTGCAATTGGCGTTCGATCAGCTGAAGAAACGCCTGCAGGACGAGGGACTGTTCGACGCCGCGCGCAAGCGCCCGCTGCCGGCGTTGCCCCGCAAGATCGGCATCGTCACCTCGCTCGACGGCGCGGCCATTCGCGACATCATCAACGTGCTTCGCCGCCGGTACGCGAACGCGCACATCGTCATCTGCCCGGCGCGCGTGCAGGGTGAGGATGCGGCGCCGGAAATCGCGCGCGCGCTGCGTCAGATTGCGCGAGTGCCCGGCGTCGATGTCGTCATCGTCGGTCGTGGTGGTGGTTCGATCGAGGATCTCTGGGCGTTCAACGAAGAGATCGTCGCGCGGGCGATCGCGACAGTGCCGGTGCCGGTGATTTCGGCGGTCGGCCACGAGACCGACGTGACCATCGCCGACTTTGTCGCCGACCTGCGCGCGCCGACGCCTTCGGCCGCGGCGGAGCTCGTGGTCTCCGCGAAGGACGAGTTCGTCGGACGCATCGATCGCCTGCACGGACGCCTCCGCGCTGCGGCGCGCGGCCGAGTCCAGGGGCTGAGCCGTCGCGTGCACATGGTCGACGGCCGCCCGGCGTTTGCCGGGTTCCGCGGGCGCGTCGCCATGCGCGGTCGTCACGCGGCGGAACTCTCACATGCGCTGGCTCGCGTCATGCGCGCGGGCGTTACGCTGCGAGAGCGGCGGCGTCAGCAACTCGAACGGCAGCTATTCACGTTCGACGCCGGCCGGCGCCTGGCCAGTGTCCGCACGCGCCTCGTCGCGTCGCGCGGCCGGCTGGACGCCGCGGTCCACCTCCGGCAGCATCGCGCGCAGGCGCAGTTGGGCAACGTCGCCGGGCGTCTCGACACCCTCAGCCCGCTCGCGGTCCTCGGGCGCGGATACGCCGTCGCCTGGAACGCGGACAAGACCCGCGTCATCCGCGACGCATCCGCGGTGGCGCCAGGCGACACGATCCATGTGACCTTGAGCCGCGGCGCAATTGACGCTAAGGTGACAAAAGCCGAATGACCGACCCATCCATCAAAGACTTCGAAGCGGCGATCGCCGAGCTCGAAACGATCGTCAAGAAACTCGAGGAAGGCGACCTCGCGCTCGAGCAGTCGCTCGCCCTGTACGAACGTGGCGTCCAGCTCTCGCGTTTCTGCCACGCGCAACTCGAACAGGCCGAGCGGCGGATCGAAATCCTCAACGAGCGCGGCGAGTTGAAGCCGGCCCCGGCCTCGTTCGGCGCAGACGATCCCGAACGCGGGTAATGCCGTCGTGATGTCCCAGTGACCGCCGATCCCCTCGCCGATTTTCTCGCCAGCACTCGGACGCGCGTCGACGCGGCGCTCGAACGTTGCCTGCCCCGTCCGCCAAAGTGCCCCGCCATCGTCAGTGATGCCATGCGCTACAGCGTCTTCGCCGGCGGCAAGCGCCTCCGGCCGATGATGACGCTGGCCGCAGCCGCAGCGGTTGACGATCGCAGCGCGAAAGTGCTGCGCCACAGCCTTCCCAAAGTGGCGCACGACTTCAGTCATGCGAAAGGTGTGGCGCACGACTTCAGTCGTGCGATGACCGCCGCGCTCCCCGTCGCGTGCGCCATCGAGCTGATTCACACCTACTCATTGATCCACGACGATCTGCCGGCGATGGACGACGATACGCTGCGCCGCGGCCGGCCGACGCTGCACGTCGTCTACGGCGACGGCATTGCGATCCTCGCCGGCGACGGCCTCCACGCCGAAGCCTTCACCCTGCTCGCGCGCGAGCCGGTGTCCGACGACCCTGACGTCATCCGCCGCAAGCTGCGTGTGATTCAACTGGTCGGGGAAGCTGCCGGCGCGGCCGGTATGGTCGGTGGCCAGGCGATCGATTTGCAGGCCGCGGGACAGGCCCCGGGACACGCGGTGACGCTCGATGGCGACCGCCTGCGCCACATGCACGCGCTCAAGACCGGTGCGCTGATTCGCGCGTCCGCCGTCAGCGGCGCGATCATGGCCGGCGGGGACGCTGCGCTCGTGACGGCGATCGATGCGTACGCGAGCGACGTGGGTCTCGCGTTCCAGATCGTGGACGACATCCTCGACGTCGAAGGCGATCCCGCATCGCTTGGCAAGACCGCCGGCAAGGATGCCGCATCCGCCAAGCCCACGTACCCGGCGATCTTCGGCCTCGATCGCTCACGCACGCTCGCCGCGGAATGCCTGCAACGCGCGCACCAGGCGCTCGCCGATGCCGGCGTCACCGGCAGTCTGCTCGGCGGGATCGCGGAGTGGGTTGTTTCGAGGAAGAGCTGATGCCGAGGCTCTCCACCACGGTGGACACAGGGGACGCGGGGGGCAAGACCCACAAAGATTTCATCCGCCATGTCCTCCGCGTCCTCTGTGGTGGAGAGTTTGGCCGCTAAGACGCGCCTCGACGTGGCGCTCGTCGACCTCGGCCTCGCCCCGTCGCGCGAGCGGGCGCGGGCGCTGATCCTCGCGGGCCAGGTGACCATCAACGGCCAGGTCGTGTCGAAAGCCGGCGCGCCGGTCAAAGCGGATGCCCGCGTGGAACTTGCCGTTCCCGATCATCCCTACGTCGGACGCGGCGGGCTGAAACTGGCCGGCGCGCTGGATGCATTCCACGTCGATCCGAGCGGACGCCGCGCGCTCGACGTCGGCGCCTCAACCGGCGGTTTCACCGACGTCCTGTTGCAGCGCGGCGCGGCCAGCGTCATCGCCATCGACGTCGGCCGCGGTCAACTCGACTGGCGGCTGCGCACCGACCCGCGCGTCCTCGTCCACGAAGGCGTCAACGCGCGCGCGCTCACGCCAGACGATGTGCCGCATGCGGTGAGCCTGGTGGTGATCGACGTCGCGTTCATTTCGTTGCGCCACATCCTGCCGGCATTGCCCACGTTCCTTAATCCGCACGCCGACGTCATTGCGCTCGTGAAGCCGCAGTTCGAAGCCGGCCGCGAGGAAGTGGGCAAGCACGGCATCGTTTCCGACCCGGCGGTGCACGAAGCCGTGATCGCCCGCGTCACCGAAGCCGCCGCGACGTGCGGCCTCACCCGGATCGCGATGGCGCCGTCCGCGATCACCGGCGCCACCGGCAACCAGGAATTCTTTCTCCATCTTCGTGCCGCAGGCTGACCCGGTCATCGTCCTCGGCGCCGGCGCGATCGGCAGCGTCTACGCCGTCAAGCTGGCGGCCAGACACCCGGTGACGGTCGTCGCGCGCCGCGATCACGTCGAGGCGATTGCGTCTTCAGGCCTGCAGTTGATCGGTCGCGAGACGGTGACCGTACGCGTCCACGCCATCACGCAGATCGAATCGATCGCGCCGCGCACCATCATCTTCCTGGCCACCAAGGTGAACGCCACCGAGGCGGCGCTGGCGCCGATCGCGAATCTCGTGCGCCACGACACGGTGATCGTCTGCGTCCAGAACGGGCTGAACAGCGAGGGGATCGCGCGGCGCGCGGTCGGCGGCCGCGGAATCGTGCTGCGCGCCATCACGCAGTTCGGCGCGATCTTGCAGTCACCCGGCGTGATCAACTTCACCGCCTCGGGCTATACGCTGCTCGAGGACGGTCCGCGCAGCGCCGGCATCGCGGACATGCTCACCGGTTGCGGCCTCGACGGCCGCGTGTCGCCCGACATCAAGACCGAGATCTGGCGGAAGCTGATCTACAACTGCGTGATCAACCCGATCACCGCCATCACCGGCACCGACGTCGGCGGGATTGCTGACTCGCGGCTGAATCCACTGAAGCAGCTGGTGATCGACGAATGCCTGGCGGTCGCCCGCTCTGAAGGAGTCCATTTCAAGGGCGATTTCCTGGCGACGATCGCCGACGTCTTCGGCGCCTCGCAGACGATCGCGTCGATGCGCCAGGACCTGATGCGCGGCCGGCCAACCGAGATCGATCACATGAACGGCGCGGTCGTCGATCTGGGACGGAGGACCGGCATTGCCTGCCCCGTCAACGCCGCGCTGGTCGCCATCATCCAGGCGATGGATCGTTGTACGATGACGTCATGACACGCGTCGGCATCGTCGCCAAGTCGCACCTGCGCGAAGCGACACCGCACCTCATCGAGATCGAGTCGTGGCTCGCCGCGCGGGGACACCAGTGCGTGTTCGAGACCGCGACCGCGGCGCTGATGCCGACAGACCGCGGACGGGACGTGGCCGACAAACCGGCGCTCGTCGCCCGCGTCGATCTGCTCGTCGTGCTCGGCGGCGACGGCACGCTCCTCTCGGTCGCCGACTGCGCCGGTGCGGCGGACGTCGACGTCCCGATCCTCGGCGTCAACTTCGGCGGCCTCGGATTCCTGACCGAGGCCACGCTTCCTGAGCTGTACCCGTCGCTCGAGTCCGCCCTGAGCGGCGCGGCGCGCATCGAAACCCGCATGATGCTGCGCGCGACGACGATGAGGGGGGGCGTGGAGCTGCCGGATCATCTGTCGCTGAATGACGTGGTGATCACCAAGGCGGCGCGCGCGCGGATGACCGATCTGTCGGTGTTCGTCGGCGACGAGTTCGTCACGCGCGTCAAAGCCGACGGCCTGATCGTCGCGACGCCCACCGGATCGACGGCCTACAATCTCGCCGCCGGCGGTCCGATCGTCCAGCCGGTCGTCGATGCGATCGTGCTGACGCCGATCGCACCGCACATGCTGACCAACCGGCCGATCGTGATTCCCGCCTCGTCGGTCGTGCGCGTGCAGCCGATGATGGCCGAGCGCGACGAGCTCTACGTCACGTTCGACGGTCAGGCCGGCTATCAGCTGGAGAAGGGCGACGAGGTCCGCATCCGCTGCGCCGACCGCCGCGTGCGCCTGCTCCGTCCGTCATCACGCAGCTACTTCGAGGTGCTGAGACAGAAGCTGAAGTGGAACGAGCGCTGAGGGCGACGCTCGGCTAAAGCCTTCGCGCTACTTCATGGTGAGCAGCGCCGCCATTGAGTCGATCCCTTCCCACAGATTTTTGATCTTCAGGTTCTCGTTCGAGCCGTGCTGGTTGTTGTCGAAGTTCACCATCGACAGCCCGAACGTCGGCACGCCGAGCACATCCGCGAACAGGTAGAACGGCGTGCTCCCGCCAATGGTCGGCAGGCGCACCAGCTGACCGCCGGCAGCATCGCCGAGCGCTTTCGCCACGGACGCGGCCAGCGGCGTCTCCATTGACGTGCGTCCGGCGGGATAGCCGCCCGTGCGCGTCACACGCGCGAGCATCGGGTGCGCGGCGCGCGTCGCGGCATCCGGTTCCGCGTTGACTACGAAGTATCCCTGCTTGCGCACGTGCGCGACGATGCGGTCGAATTGTTTCGCGGGATCGATCGCCTTCACCAGCCGCACGTCGATCTTCGCGCTCGCGGAACCCGGGATGATCGTGCGGCCTTGTCCGCCGACGCCACCGCCCGCCTCGAGGGCGTTGACGTTGATGGTCGGCTGGTTGTGGCGCAGTTCAAGCCGCTCCGCCGCGTTCTCCCGTCGCGTCACACCATACGCCTGCATCAACTCGGACTCGACGTTCGGGATGTCGTCGATCGCCTGCCGCTCTGCCGCCGTGAGCGGCACGACATCGTCGTAGAAACCGTCGATGGTGACGCGGCCATCGGCCTGTTTCATGGACGCGAGCAGCCGCGCGAGATCGAGCGCGGGATTTGGCGCCCAGTTGCCGTAGTTGCCGCTGTGCAGGTCGCGCGCGGCGCCGTAGACCGTGATCGTCGCGCCCATCATCCCGCGCGAGCCGAAGTTCATCGTCACGCGATCGCTGGCGTGTCGCGGACCGTCGACGAGGATCAGCGCGTCGGCGCGGAAGCGATCCGCGTGGGCACGCACGGCGGCCTCGAGGTTCGGCGATCCGGCCTCCTCCTCGCCTTCCATGAGGACGCGGATATTCGAGGTCAACGGGATGCCGGTCGCGTCGAGCGCATCGACGGCCGCCAGGAATGCGACGATCGGCGACTTGTCGTCCGACGAGGAGCGGCCGAACACGCGCCAACTCGGATCGATGGCGCCCTTCACCTCTTCCAGCTTCATCGTCCGGCCGGCCGGCGTCAGGTCGGTGACGATGACGGGCGAGAACGGCGGTGCATGCGTCCACTCGCGCGCGTCAACCGGCTGGCCGTCGTAGTGAAAATAGAACGCGATCGTGCGGGTGGCATTCGGCACGCGGCGGTCGGCCACCACGAGCGGCGCGCCGCCGGTCGGGATCGTCTCCGGCAGGAACCGGCGTTTCTCGAACATGCGGGTCAGTGCCTGGACGTTGCGCTCGATGTCCGCCGCGTTGGAGGCGACGTTCGGGATCGCGACCAGATCGACCAGTTCACGCAGCACCTGCGGCTCATGCTGCGCGCGCCACGCGCGGACGCGCGCGACCGCCGTGTCCTGCGCGCTGGGCGCCGCCAGCGCCAGCACCACGAACAGGCCGAGCGCGCTACCGACGCGACCCGCCTGCCCCACCCGACCTGCCTGCCTTCTGATCTCTGAAGTACTGAACCTGATACTTCTGAACATTGCGGTTGTGCTCCTCGAGGGTGCGGGCGAATGCGTGCGAGCCGTCGTTGCGGCTCACAAAATAGAGAAAATTCTCGTCGGCCGGGTGAACGGCCGCGTCGAGCGAGGCGCGGCCCGGCGACGCGATCGGCCCGGGCGGCAGGCCGGAATAGCGATACGTGTTGTACGGCGAATCAAACGACAGATCGGCCTTGTGAATGTTGCCGTCGTAGCGGCCGGCTTTCGCGAGCCCGTAGATCACCGTCGGATCGCACTGCAGCGGCATGCCAATCCGCAACCGCGTCGTGTAGACCGCGGCCACGCGCGGACGCTCGTCCGCTTTGGCCGTTTCTTTTTCGACAATCGACGCCAGCGTCACCACTTGCCGCACGGTGAGACGGCGCGCGGTTGCGGCCTGTCGTAACTCAGGCGTCAACACTTTCTCGAAGCGCGCGACCATCGCGCGCACCAGCTTCGCCGCATCGGTGTGGCGCGGCAGCGCGTAGGTTTCTGGAAACAGATAGCCTTCGAGGTCCTTCGCGGCCGGATCGAGAGTGCGGATCGCTGCCGGATCGGCCGCCGCCTTCACGAACGCCCCAGCGGGCCCGAGGCCGTGCGACTCGAAGATCTTCGCCATCTCGGCGATCGTCAATCCTTCCGGGAACGTCACGGTGATCACGAACACCTCACCGCGCGCGATCTTGTCGATGATCTCGAACGGCGTCATCGCGCGATCGAACCGGTAGTCGCCGGCCTTCAGATGACGCCCCTGACCACTCATCCACAGAGCGGCGCGATAGGTCGACAGATCGCGAATCACGCCGGCCTGAACCAGCCGCTCGCCGATCGGCAGGCTCCCGATGCCTTGCGGCAGATCGACAAACTGCTCCGCCTCGGCGTATCCCCGATACGGTTCGTAGACCCGCATGTACAGCAGGCCCGCCGCGGCGGCGGCGCCGACCATTACCAGAAGCAGGAAACCGAGCAGCTTTTTCATCGTGGGCGATCCAGATAATCCTGGAGGAAGACGGCCGCGGATGCCGCGTCGAGTTGTTCCTTGCGCTTGCGCCAATCCTTCTCGCGCAGCGCCAGGCGACTCTCGGCTTCACGGCTCGAGAGCCGTTCATCTTCGGTGGCGATCGGCACGGACGTCCGCGTCTTCAGGCGCGCGATGAACGCCTGGACCTTCGCGGTCTGCGGCGTCGGCGTGCCGTCGAGCGCGGTCGGCATCCCGACGACGATGGTCGTGATGCGGTCGTCTTCGGTGTCGAGTTCCTCGATGCGGCGCGCAACGCGATTCACCGCGTCCCCTTCATTGGTGACGGCAATCGTCTCCAGCGGCCGCGCCAGCGTCCGCGACGCGTCGCTGATCGCCAGGCCCACGCGCCGTCCGCCGACGTCCACCGCAAGCACCCGTCCTGTCACCACCAGATGGTATAGTTTCTTCTCTCCCAAACACATTGTGAAACGCCTCCTGTTCGCCTCGCTCGTTGCGGTTCTTGGCGTCGTGGCCGCGTGCGGGCCGCGCCGACCGCCGCAGAAGTTTCAGCAGAAGCTGGTGATCCTCGGCTTCGACGGCATGGATCCGCGCCTCGTCCAGAAGTGGATGGACGAAGGCAAGCTGCCGAACATGAAGAAGCTGGCGGCGAGCGGCAGCGGCGTCCAGCCGCTCGGCACGACGCACTCTCCGGAATCGCCGACCGCGTGGGCGTCGTTTGCGACCGGGGTGAACGCCGGCAAGCACAACATCTACGACTTCCTGATCCGCGACACGACGACCTACCTCCCCGACCTCGGCATGGTGCATTTCGAGCCGCCGAAGTTCGTCCTCAACTATTTTCCAGTCTCGATGCCGGTCATCCAGTCGATTCGCGGCGGCACATCGTTCTGGGTCACCGCGGGCAAGGCCGGCGTGCGCTCCAGCATGCTGACGGTGCCGGTCACGTTTCCGCCGGAGGACGTCCCAAACGGTGAGTTGCTCTCGGGTCTCCCGCTCCCCGACATCCGCCGGACGATGGGGACGTTCTATTACTTCGGAACGGATCTCAGCCGCTACGAAGAAGGCAACACGGAGTTCGGCGGCATCCTGAAGCGGCTGGTGTTCGATGGCGACGTTGCGCAGACCGAGCTCACCGGTCCGCCGAACCCGATCGTGAAGCAGCAGCTGCGGGAATTGCGCGCCAGGGTGCCGGCGGCGACGATGTCCGAGCTCGACAAGATGAAGATGGCCGAACTCGAGGCGCGCGAAGACGTGCGGCTGCCGGTCACGGTGCACTGGAACAGGAGCGGGAAGTCCGCGACGATCAACATCGGCGACAGCACGATTCACCTCTCCGAAAAAGAGTGGAGCAAGTGGATCAACCTCGACTTCAACATCAACCTGCTGATCCGCGTCCACGGGATGGCGCAGCTGTATCTGATCGGCGCGGGCAAGGAACTGCAGCTCTACATCTCGCCGGTCAACTGGCGTCCGGACAATCCGCCGGCCGCGATGTCGTCGCCGACGCGGCTCTCCGCCGACATCTACGAACGGCTCGGACCGTACCGCACGCTGGGCTGGGCGGAAGCGACGTGGCCGCTCAACGAGGACCGCATCGACGAGAAGGTCTTCATGGACGATCTCTACCGCGCCTTCGACGACCGCGCGCAGGTGATCCTCCAGCGGATCGACACCAGGCAATGGGATCTGCTGGTCGGCGTCATCGAGTCGACCGACCGCGTGCAGCACATGATGTGGCGGCTCGTCGATCCCACGCACCCGATGTACGACAAGGCTCTGGCCGCGAAATACGGCGACGCGATCGAGCGCGTCTACCGGAAGTGCGACGACTTCATCGGCGAAGTGATGGCGCGCGTGGACCCGAGCACACCGATCCTGATCGTCTCGGATCACGGCTTCCATTCCTTCCGCCAGTCGGTGAACTTGAACACCTGGCTCGTGCAGGAGGGGTTCATGGTGATCCAGGGTCAGCAGCCAGGCGAAAAGACGCTGCAGGATCTGTTCGGCGGTGGCGGCACCTTCTGGGAAAACGTGGACTGGGCGCGCACGAAGGCGTATTCGATGGGCCTTGGCCAGATCTACATCAACCTGACGGGGCGCGAAGGCCACGGCAGCGTCTCGCCTGCCGACAGCAGCGCCGTGCAGAACGCGCTCGTCGGACGGCTGCTGACGATGACCGATCCGAAAACGAAAGTGCGGATGGTCGACGCCGTCTACAAACGTGACGACATCTACAAGGGCCCGTTCATCCAGAACGCGTCCGAGTTGCAGGTCGGCTTCGCGGAAGGCTATCGCGTATCGTGGCAGACCTCGCTCGGCGGCTCCCCTCCCGGCATCGTCTACCCGAACATGAAGAAGTGGTCCGGCGATCACGGCTCGTACGACTACAAGCAGACGTCGGGCACACTGATCTCGAGCCGCCCGATCACCGGCGCGCACCCGGACATCATGGACATCGCGCCGACGGTGTTGAAGTACTTCGGCGTGCCGATACCCAGTGATATCGATGGCAAGCCGATCTTCTAGGGGACTGGAGACTGGGGACTGGGGGCTAGCCACAAAGGGTTTCTTTGCGGCCTTCGCGGTCTTTGCGTTCCTCGTCTCCGCGGTCAGCGCACAGTTGCCGATCGAGCGCGCGCGGACCGAAGCGCTGGCGCGGCGCGCGACCGAGCGGCTGCAGGCGCTGCAGCGCGAAGCCGATCGTCTCGCGTCGGACGAGCGGACGCTGCTTGGCGACCTGCGCAAGTTCGAGATCGAACGCGAGCTGAAGGCCGCGGAGTTGAAGCGCGTCGATGCCGACGCGGCCACGGTGCAGACGGAACTCGACCAGACCAGCGCGCGGATGGGCGCGCTGCAGCAATCGGCAACCGCCGAGCTTCCCGAGTTGAACGAGCGGCTCGTCGAAATCTACAAGCTCGGTCAGGCGCGGTACCTGCGGCTGCTCCTGTCGACGCCGGATCTGCGTCGCCTGGGTCAGTCGACGCGCACGGTCGCGGCACTCGCCAAGCTGGATCGCGACCGCGTCGCCACGCACGCACAGACACTCGCCGACCTTACGACCGCGCGCAAGACGCTCGAAGAGCGCAGCGCGACGCTCGGCACACTGCGCACCACCGCCGCCAAGGCCGAGGCCGCCGCCCAGCGTGCCGCGCAGGCGCGGGCCGACCTCATCCGCGACATCGACAAGCGCCGCGATCTGAACGCCCAGTTGTCGGGCGAGCTTCAGGTGGCGCAGCAGAAACTGCAAACCGCGTTGCGCGAGCTGGCGACGGGCGCTCCGGTCACCGAGGCGGCGCTGCCCCTGCGTCCGTTTCGCGGCACGCTCGAATGGCCGGTCAGCGGCGGCGTCCAGCGCCGCTTCGGCCGCGGCTCCGCGTCGAACGGCATCGAGATCGCCTCACCCGAAGGCGCGGACGCCCTGGCGATCCACGACGGCACGGTCGCGTTTGCGGGAACGTTCGAGGGCTTCGGGAACCTGGTCATCCTGGATCACGGCGCCCAGACATTCAGCTTGTACGGCGATTTACTGGAGATTGGCGTCAAGAAAGGCGCGCGGGTCGAACACGGCCAGCCGGTCGGCGCCGTCGGGCCGATACCCTCGGGCTCCGAGGGTATTTACTTCGAACTGCGCGTCGACGGTCGGCCAGTCGATCCCTTACAATGGTTGAAGAAACGCTAGGCCCGGAGACCCGAGGTGCTATGAGTTCTCGCACGCGCAGAATCGTGATGTCCATCTCCGCGCCCGTGATCGCCTTTGCGATCGTCGGCGGGTTCCTCGGCCGCGTGATGGCGCGTGAAGACACCTACCAGCACCTCAAGATTTTCGACGATGTGGTGAGCCTGATCTCCAGCAACTACGTCGAGGACGCCGACGTCGACAGGGTGATGCGTGGCGCGATGCACGGTCTCGCCGACGCGCTCGATCCCGACAGCGCGTACCTGACGGCTGCGCAGGTCAAGCAGGTGGAAAGCGGCGCCGCGCTCGCACCGGGTGGCGTCGGCATCGAGCTCACGCGTCAGTACTATCTCCGCGTCATCGCGGCGCGCGACAACTCGCCCGCCGCCAAGGCCGGCCTGCACACCGGCGACTACATCCGCGCGATTAATGACGTGCCGACGCGCGACATGTCGGTGTGGGAAGGCACGCGGACGCTGCGCGGCGCGCCGGGCACGAAAGTGACCATCACGATCATCCGCGGCAACGCGAACGATCCGCACGTCATCGAGCTCACCCGCGAAACCGAACCGGCCTCCGTCGTCAACGGGCGCATGGCGGGGGCGGGCATCGGCTATGTCCGCGTCGCCGTCATCGGCCCGAACACGGCCGCGCAGGTGAAGTCGCAGGTGGCCGAGTTGACCAGAGGCGGCGCCTCGAAGCTGGTCGTGGACGTGCGCCGCGCGACGAACGGCACGATCGACGAGGGGCTCGCGATCGCGCGGCTGTTTGTCGGCAAGGGCACATTGGCGATCCGCGAGGCCAAGAGCGGGACGCGCGACACGATTGCCGCGGGATCCGGCGACGGCTCGATCACGCTGCCCACCGTCGTCCTGGTCGATACTGGAACGTCCGGCGCGTCCGAGGTCTTCGCGTCGGCGATGGTCGGGAATCAGCGGGCGGACCTGATTGGCGAGCACACGATTGGACGCGCCGCGTCACAGAAGCTGGTCCGGCTGCCTGACGGGGCCGGTCTGTGGCTGTCGACCACCCGCTACCTCACGCCCAAGGGCGACCCGCTGCATGAAAAAGGCCTCGAGCCGACCGTCGCGGTTGACGACCCGGACATCGAGTTCGGCGCGCCGGCCCCGACAAAAGATCCCATCCTCGAGAAGGCGATCGAACGGCTTGCCGACAGGAAAGCCGCCTGATTCTGCTATACTGACCGTTCGTCTAAATCTGTATTTTCAAGGATGTAGGCGCGTAGCTCAGAGGTTAGAGCGCCTGCTTGACACGCAGGAGGTCGGTGGTTCGAGTCCACCCGTGCCTACCACGCTCTTCGCAATCCCCGAATGAGTCAGGTCACAATCACCCTTCCGGATGGCTCGGTTCGCAGTGTGCCGACGGGGACGCTCGTACGCGGCGTGGCGGAAGAGATCTCTCCAAATCTCGCCAAAGCGGCGCTGGCTGGCGTGGTCGACGGCAAGCTCGTCGATCTGACGTTTCCGCTCGACCGGGACGCGGCGGTCCGGATCGTCACCGACCGGAGCCCCGAAGCGCTCGGCATGTTCCGCCACAGCACCGCGCATCTGCTCGCGGCGGCCGTCACGAACATGTTCCCCGGCGTGCAATGCGGCATCGGTCCGGCCACCGACGAAGGCTTCTTCTACGACTTCGTCGTCCCGCGTCCGTTCGTGCCCGAGGATCTCGAAGCGATCGAAGCGAAGATGAAGGAGTTCGTCTCGCAGGATCTCGTCTACGAACGGCAGTTGTGGCCGCGCGACGAGGCGAAGGCGTTCTTCGAAAAGCGCGGTGAGCCGCTGAAGGTGCAGCTCATTGACGAGAAGACCGAAGGCCAGAAGGACGTCTCCGTCTACACGATCAAGGACACGGACACCTTCGTCGACTTCTGCGTCGGCCCGCACGTGCCGACCACGTCCAAGCTGAAGGCGTTCAAGCTGCTGACGACGTCGAACGCGTACTGGAAGGGCGACGCGCACAACCAGCCGATGCAGCGCGTCTACGGCACGGCGTTCAATTCCGAGAAGGATCTGAAGGCGCACCTCACCCAGATTGAGGAAGCGAAGAAGCGCGACCATCGCAAGCTGGGCCGCGAGCTCGGGCTCTTCACCTTCCACCAGTGGGCGCCCGGCGCGACGTTCTGGCAGGAGAAGGGCACGACGCTCTACAACACGCTCGCCGACTACATGCGCGGTGTGCTGATCCCCAACGGCTACGTCGAAGTGAAGACACCGCTCGTCTACAACAAGGCGCTGTGGGAAACCTCCGGCCACTGGGCGCACTATCGCCAGAACATGTTCCTCATCGAGTCCGAGAACGAGCAGATGGGGATGAAGGCGATGAACTGCCCCGGCCACTATCTGCTCTACTCCAGTGGCGCGCACAGCTACCGCGAGCTGCCGCTTCGCTACCACGAGCAGACACCGCTGCACCGGAACGAGGCGTCCGGCGTGCTGTCCGGGCTGACCCGCGTCCGCCAGTTCTCGCAGGACGATGGCCATTGCTTCGTCTCGCAGGATCAGATCGGCGACGAGGTCGAGCGCATGCTGGGACTTGTGCGCCGCGTCTACCGCGACTTTGGCCTGGAGTACATCGCCAAGCTGTCCACGCGGCCGACCGAGTTCATGGGTGAGATCGCCACGTGGGACTCCGCCGAGGCGCAGCTGAAGTCGGCGCTCGAGAAAGCGGAGCAACCCTACGAGGTCAACGAGGGGGACGGCGCCTTCTACGGCCCGAAGATCGACTTCGACATCACCGACGCCATCGGCCGGAAGTGGCAGTGCGCGACGATCCAGCTCGATTACAACGCGCCGGAGCGCTTCGACCTGAAATATACCGGCGCCGACAACGCCGAGCACCGGCCGGTGGTCATCCATCGGGCAATTTTCGGCAGCTTCGAGCGGTTCATCGCGATCCTGATCGAGCACTATACCGGGGCGTTTCCCCTCTGGCTGGCGCCCGTTCAGGCGGCCGTGCTGCCGATCGCCGACCGTCACCTGCCCTACGCCGCCCAGGTGCAGGCGCAGCTCAAGCAGGCCGGCCTCCGGGCCGATCTCGATGAGCGGCAGGAAAAGATTGGATATAAGATCCGGGAGGCCCAGCTGCAGAAAGTCCCCTACATGCTGGTCATCGGCGACCGCGAGGTCGAAACGGGCGCGGTGTCGGTGCGTACGCGCACCGGCGGCGACCAGGGCGCAAGCTCGGTCGACGCGTTCATCGCGTCTGCGCGCGAGGAAATCGCGCGCAAAGGGCAGAGTCCGGTAACCGCGTAAGGAGGCCTTATCGCTTTCGACAGAAGTCCCCGCCGAGATGACCGCACGCGGGTAAACGAACGCATCCGGGTACGGGAAATCCGGGTCATCGACGACACGGGCGAGCAGCTCGGCATCATGCCGCCGCCGCAAGCCCTGGCGATCGCCAAGCAGAAAGGACTCGACCTGGTCGAGATCTCGCCGACGGCCGTGCCGCCGGTCTGCCGCATCATGGATTTCGGGAAATACCAGTACCAGGAGCAGAAGCGCGCGCGCGAAGCTCGGAAGCACCAGAAGGTGATCGAGGTCAAAGAGATCAAGTTCCGCCCGAAGGTCGACGAGCACGACTACCAGTTCAAGAAGAAGCACATCGAGCGCTTCCTCGAGGACGGGGACAAGGTGAAGGCGACGATTTTCTTCCGTGGGCGCGAAATGGCGCACCCGGAAATCGGGCGCCGGATTCTCGAGCGGCTGATCGGGGAACTGGGCGACGTGGCGCTCGCGGAAACGATGCCGCGGATGGAGGGCAATCAGATGCACACCATCCTGACCAGGCGTCCGCAGAGCGGGGGCGGGAAAGCAAAGGCGGCCGCGAGTTCGGCAGCGGCCACAAAGTAACGCGACGAGGATGTGATGGCGAAAAAAGCGAAGAAGATCAAACTGAAGACCCACCGCGGCGCGGCGAAGCGCTTCAAGCGGACGAAAAACGGGAAGTTTCTGCGTGGCAAGGCGTTCAGCCAGCACATCCTGACGAGCAAGACCAGGAAGCGGAAGCGCGGACTCAAGGGCACGACGACTGTGGCGGCGTGCGACGTGCCGAAGATCGCACGGATGTTGCCGTATAAGTGAAACGGGAAGTCTCAGATTTCAGAGTTCAAATTTCAGATTCAATCTGAAATCCAATCTGAAATCTGAATTCTGAAATCTGAATTTCGGGAGTAGAGAATGCCGCGAGTTAAACGAGGAACCGTCCGCCGGGCCAAGCGCAAGAAACTGCTGAAGCTCGCGAAGGGCTACTACGCCAATAAGAGCAAGCTGTATCGCGCCGCGAAAGAATCGGTCGATACCGCGCTCAAGTACGCCTTCGTCGGCCGCCGCCGGAAGAAGCGCGATTTCCGCCGTCTGTGGGTTGTCCGCATCAATGCGGCCGCCCGCGAGCATGGCCTCACCTACGGGCAGATGATCAACGGGCTGAAGAACGCCGGGATCACGCTCGATCGCAAGAGCCTCTCCGAACTGGCGATCTCCAGCCCCGCGGCATTTGCCACACTGGCGAAGCAGGCCAAGGCGGCGGCGAAGTTCGCCGTGAAGTCCGCCAAGAACGTCGAGAAGGCTGCCGCGTCGAAGGTGGCTAAGGCTAAAGCGGCCGCTCGCGCGTAACAACAGGGACTCGGGGCTGGGGACTGGGGGCGAGCAAGCCGGGGTTGCCTTTCCAGCCCCAAGCCCCCACTCAAGCCCCTAGCCTCTGGACCCTGCTCATGTCCGACGCCCTTCCTACACAAGACGCTGTCGATGCGCACGTCGCCGCGTTCGCGCGTGAGCTCGCGGCGGCTCCGTCCCTCAACGACGCCAAGTCCCTCCGCGACCGCTACCTCGGACGCAAGAACAGCATTGTCGCGGCGTGGATGCAGCTGATTGGCAGCGCGCCGGCCGATCAGAAAAAACACATCGGCCAGTACGCCAACGCGCTGAAGGTCGCGATCGAAGCGCGGTGGACGGCATACGACGAAGCGGCGCAGAATGCCGCGCCCGCCGGCGGCGTCGACGTGACGCTGCCCGGTCGGCAGCCGCGGCTCGGCCATCGTCATCCTCTCACCGTCGTCCGCGATCGCATGGAAGAGATCTTCACGCGCATGGGGTTCGCGATCGTCGAAGGCCCCGAAATCGAAGACGAGTGGCACTGCTTCGACGCGCTGAACATGCCGGCCGAGCACCCCGCGCGCGACATGCAGGACACGCTGTACCTGGCGAGCCCGATGCCGCCGATCGCTGGCGACCCGGAGTCGCTCGTCCGCACCATGCTGCGGACCCACACCTCAGCGATGCAGATCCGTTACATGCAGGCCCACCAGCCGCCGATCCGCATCGTCGTGCCGGGACGCGTGTATCGGCGCGACGATCTCGACCTGACGCACACGCCGATGTTCTCGCAGATGGAAGGGTTAGTCGTCGGCGAGGGGATATCACTGGCAGACCTGAAGGGAACGCTGCTCGCCTTCGCGCGCGACATGTTCGGCGAGCAGTCGCGGCTGCGGTTCCGCCCGAGCTTCTTCCCGTACACCGAGCCGAGCGCCGAAGTGGACATCAGCTGCTGGTCGTGCAACGGCGCCGGCTGCTCGATGTGCAAGAAGAGCGGCTGGATCGAGATCCTCGGCTGCGGCATGGTCCACCCGGCGGTCTTCGAGGCCGTCGGCTACGACCCCGAGAAATACACCGGGTTCGCGTGGGGCATCGGCATCGAACGCGTCGCCATCCTGCGCTATCAAGTGGAAGACATCCGGTTGTTCTACGAGAACGACCTGAGATTCCTGGAACAGTTTCCGTCTTAGCTATGCGACTAGTTCTCTCATGGCTCCGTGAATTCGTCGACGTGCAGGCGCCGGCCGACGATGTCGCGCGCGCGCTCGCCCTGCGCGGCTTCGAGGTCGCGTCGGTCGAATCGCTCGGCGGCGATGATGCCGTGATCGATTTCGAGGTCACCGCGAACCGCCCGGACGCCTTGAGTGTGCTCGGGCTCGCGCGTGAAGTAGCGACCGCCTACGACCTTCCGCTCACGCTGCCCGCCGCGACCTCCGGCGCGCGCGCCGCCCTGGCGGCAATCGCATCCGGATCCTCCGATCGCATCACCGTCACGATCGACGAGCCCGACCTCTGCCTGCGGTTTGCGGCCGCGGTCGCGGACGTGCGCATGGGCAGTTCGCCGGCCTGGATGGCGGCGCGGCTGCAGGCGGCCGGCGTCAGGCCGATCAGCAACCTCGTCGACATCACGAACTATGTGAACCTCGAACTCGGCCAGCCGATGCACGCGTACGATCTGGCCCGCCTCGCCGGCGCCACGCTCACCGCGCGCCGCGCGAAGCCCGGGGAAACATGCACGACGATCGACGGCGTCGAACGGAAGCTGGATCCGGACATGCTGGTCATCGCCGACCGCGATCGCGCGCAAGGCGTCGCGGGTGTGATGGGCGGCGCCGCGTCCGAAGTGTCGGCGACGACCACGACCGTCGTCTTCGAGGCCGCGTACTTCGCGCCGGCCTCCGTCAGGCGCACGAGCAAGAAACTCGGCCTGAAGACCGAAGCGTCCTCGCGCTTCGAGCGCGGCGCGGACATCAACGGCCAGGTCATCGCGCTCCAGCGCGCGATCGCGCTGATGCAGCAGATCGGCGCGGGACAGCCGGTGGGATCGATCGTCGACGTCTACCCGCAGCCGCGCACCGCGAAGCGCCTGCACCTGCGGCGCGACCGCCTGGCGCGCCTGCTCGGCGCGGCCGTGCCTGACGTGGAGGTGACGCGGATTCTGCGTGGCCTGGGGCTCGAGGTCACGCCGGCCGGCGACGGCTGGGACGTGGTCGCGCCAACGTTCCGCGTGGACCTGCTGCGCGAAGTGGATCTGATCGAAGAGGCGGGCCGTCACTATGGCTTCGACAAGCTCGACGCGACGTTCCCAGTGGTCACGCAGCCGGCACCGCCACCCGATCCGCGCATCACCCGGGATCAGCTCGCGCGCCGAGTGCTGACCGCCGCGGGATTTTCAGAGGCGGTGACGTTCGGGTTCATCGAGGCACGAGCAGCAGAACCCTACACGCAACCGCCGAGCACGCAGAACACGCAGAGCCAAGATCTGTCGGCGAGCTCAGCGAACTCCGCGGTTAATGCGACGGTTGGGATCGCCAACCCGTTGTCGGCGAAGTTCGACACACTGCGTCCATCGCTGCTGCCGGGGCTCGTCGATGCGGTCGCACACAACCGGCGCCACGGCCGGCGCGACGTGCAGCTCTTCGAGATCGGTACGCGGTTCGCGCCCTCAGGAGAAACGCGCAGCGTCGCCGTCGCGTGGACCGGAACCGGTGGCGTCGAACACTGGTCGGGCGGCGCGCGAGACGTCGACTTCTTCGACGTCTCGGGCAGCGTCGAACACCTGTGCGACGCGCTCGGTGTCGCCTGCCGGTTCGAACCGGCCAGCGAGACGTTTCTGGTCGCGGGCCAGGCCGCGGCGATCGTGGTCGCCGACGGACCCGAACGCGGCGCGCGCATCGGTGTGGCGGGACAACTCGCGCCGGCGATCGCGGATGCGCGCGGGCTGCCGCGACAGGATCGCGTGTTCGTCGCGGAGGCCGATCTCGATCTGCTGGCGCGCGCGCGGGTGTCGGCCGGCGACGCCACCCGCCCGCTGCCGCGTCATCCGTTCGTCGTCCGCGACCTGTCGTTCGTGGTGGCGGATGCCTTGCCTGCCGAAATCATTCGTGGCACCATTCTGACCGCTGGGCGCAATCTTCCGGCGCCGCTCGAGGCGGCGAGCTTTTTCGATCGCTATCAAGGTAAGGGCGTGCCGGACGGCGCCGTCAGCCTCTCGGTGCGGCTCGTGTTTCAGGCGGATCGCACCTTGACCGACGCGGAAATTCAGCAGAGCGTCGACACGATTCTGGCCGCGCTCGTCCGCGAGCATGCGGCGATCCAAAGATAACGCAGCCTACAATAGCGCGACAGACGGATAGGACATCATGGCAAAGACAGCGACCCGCAGCGTGGATCTCGAACCCATCGATCGGCTGGAGGAGAAGGTGAAGCTTCTCGTCGCGATGGTCGAGCGCATGAAGATCGAGACGGCCCGCGCCACCGAAGACAACCAGCGCCTGTCGAGCGAACTGGAAAGCCTGCGCGGACGGCTGTCCTCGAGCGAAGGGCTCATCACCGAGCTGACCGCGTTGAAGGATGAACGCGACGTCATCCGCACACGCGTCACCGACATGCTCGAACAACTCGAGTCGCTCAGCCTCTAAATGTCCGACGACGCCGTCATCTCTGTCGAGATCCACGGACAGCGCTACCCGATCCGCAGCGGGCTGGATCAGGAGTACGTCGCGCGGCTCGCGCAGTACGTCGACGAGAAGATGCGCGCCGCCGCCGATTCCACGCCCACCGGCGACTCGCTGAGGCTCGCGGTGCTCGCGGCGCTGAACGTGGCCGACGAGCTGTTCCGGTGCCGCGACGGCACCCGTGCCGGGAACGGCGAACTGGCCGAGCGCGCAGGCGAACTCGAGCGCCTGCTCGACCGCGTCCTTTCCGCCTGAACAAGCCTGCACCCTGCACCTGCACCTTGAACCTTGCCCCCATTACCGTTAGGATCAGTTCGAGAGTTTGGGTCCTGCGTTGTTCGTGATGGCGGATGGCTCGTTGAGCCAATGTTTACCCAAGTGAGTCGCGAACCCGCGTGGTGTGCATGCCTCTGCAACGAGGAAGCCTGAAGCGCGGTTAGTTATAGCGGTTCCACCTGCTTTAGCAGGTTCATCGACCACCCCACACGGCAAGGCGGGATCTTTCGCTCGCGTACCCCACCAGTTCTTCTCGTTCATCGGACTCATCTGGGGGTTCTGACCCCGGTAACGGGAAAGGACGTCACGCGTGCTGTCTGATATCGCGAAGAACTCAATTCCCGCCATCGTCGCCGCGCTCGTCACGGTGATCGTCGCCGGCAGCATGTTCGCGGTGTGGGTCGCCAACCGCAAGCGCATCGCCGCCGACACTGTCGGACGCGCGGAAGCGCAGGCCGAGCGCCTGTCGAAGGACGCCGAGCGCGACGCGGAGACCACCAGGAAAGCGGCGCTGCTCGACGCCAGGGAGCAGGCGCACGAGATCCTGATGGAGGCCGAGCGTCAGGCGCGCACCGACCGCCAGCAGGCGGCCGCACTCGAGCAGACGCTCTCCCGCCGCGAGGCGGCGGCCACCGAGCGGCAGTCGGCCATCGAACGCCTCGAACACGCACTGAGCGGCCGCGACCAAGCGCTGGTCGAGCGCGAAACGCGCGCCGCCGCCGCCGCCGAGAAGTACCAGCAACTGATCGCGCAGCAGAAGCACGAGCTCGAGCGCGTCGCCGGCCTCACAGCAGACGAAGCGAAGGAGCTGCTGATCAAACAGATCGAAGGCGAGGCGCGCCACGACTCGGCCAACCTGCTGAAGCGCCTCGACGCCGAAGCCCGCGAAACGGCCGTCGATCGCGCCAAGCAGTACATCACCGAGGCCATCCAGCGCTGCGGTGCGGAGCACGCCATCGAAACCACGGTATCGGTCGTCGATCTGCCGAGCGACGATCTCAAGGGACGCATCATCGGCCGCGAAGGCCGCAACATTCGCGCGCTCGAGCTGGCCACCGGCGTCGACCTGATCGTCGACGACACGCCCGGCGCGATCATCCTCTCCGCCTTCGATCCGTACCGCCGCGCCATCGCCAAACAGGCGATCGAGCGACTGATCGCCGACGGCCGCATCCATCCCGCGCGCATCGAAGAAGTGGTCGCCAAGGTGAAGGAAGAGACCGACGAGGCGATGCGCAAGGAAGGTGGCGAGGTCGCCTTCGAGCTCGGCCTGCACGATCTGCATCCGGAGATTCATCGGTTGATGGGACGCCTGAAATACCGCACCAGCTACGGGCAGAACGTGCTCTCGCATTCCGCCGAAGTGGCGCGGCTCGCGGGGATCATGGCGCGAGAGGTCGGCCTGGACGCGCACGTCGCCGTCCGCGCCGCATTCGTCCACGACATCGGCAAGGCGATCGATCGCGAAATGGAAGGCACGCACCTCCAGATCGGCATCGACTTCCTGCGCAAGCACGGCGAGAGCGAGGCGGTGGTGATGGCGATGGCCGCGCACCACATGGACATCGACTGGCCGTCGCTCGAAGCGATGATCGTGCAGGCCGCCGACGCGATCTCTGCCGCGCGGCCGGGCGCGCGCCGCGACATCCTCGAGTCCTACGTCAAACGGCTCGAAAAGCTCGAAGGCATCGCCGACTCGTTCAAGGGCGTGTCGAAATCGTTCGCGCTGCAGGCCGGCCGGGAAATCCGCATCATGGTCGAGAGCGAGAAGATTTCAGACGAGGAAGCCGTCTGGCTGTCGAAGGATATTGCGCGCCGGATCGAGAACGAGCTCGAATACCCGGGCCAGATCAAGGTGACGGTGATCCGCGAAACCCGGGCCGTCGATTACGCGAAGTGACGATTTCCGATTGCACGGAGCGCGAACTGATCGCGCGCATCCGCCGCGGGCTGCCGGCTGCGCCACCGTGGCTGCTGGTCGGCGTCGGTGACGACGCGGCCGTCGTCGAGCCGGAGCGCGACCGCGTCGAGGTGCTGACCGTCGATGCACTCGTTGAAGGCGTGCACTTCGATCGCGCGTTCGTGCCACCTGATGCGATCGGCCACCGCGCGCTTGCCGTCAACCTCAGCGACCT
>JANYHS010000233.1 GCA_025358945.1 Acidobacteriota bacterium | reverse complement strand
CGATCCGCTGACGCACATGGTGCGCAACTCCATCGACCACGGTATCGAAGCCCCGGCCGTGCGAGCGAATTGCGGAAAAAGTCCCGAGGGCACACTCTCCATCCGGGCCTGGGCTGCCGGCGGCCGCGTGCGCCTGTCGATCGAGGACGATGGCGCCGGCATCGATCCTGTGTGCGTGCGGCAAAAGGCTTTGGAGCGCGGCGTGATCGATGCAGAGCAATCCGCGCAGATGGGCGATACCGATGTGATCGGCCTGATCTTCCATCCGGGTTTTTCCACCGCGGACACGGTCAGCAATCTCTCCGGCCGCGGTGTCGGCATGGACGTGGTCAAGACCAACATCGAGCGGCTCGGCGGCTCGGTGCAAGTTTCGTCTCGCCCCGGCATCGGCACGCGCATCGAGCTTTCGATTCCGCTGACGCTGGCGATCCTGACAGTGGTGATGGTGGAATGCGCCGGGCTGCGCTTTGCGTTGCCCGAGAGCAGCGTCATCGAAATGGCGCGCATTCCGCTGGCCGGCGAGAGCGGCGCAAGAATGCACGTCCAGGGTGCCTGCGTCCTGCCCTTGCGCGGCGGCCTCCTGCCGCTGGTCGATCTGCGCAGCGTCCTGGGACTTTCAGGCGCGGATCAGGTCGCTCACGACCAGCATGCGATCGTGCTGGAGTCGGACGGTCGGCGCTTCGGACTTGTCGTCGATACGCTGCACGACATCCTGGAGATCTTGGTCAAGCCTCTCGGCCCGCTGCTCGGGCGCCTCGGCACCTACTCGGGCGCAACGATACTCGGCGACGGTCGCGTCGCTCTGATCCTCGACGTGTCCGGCCTGGCGGAGCGCGGCAAAGTCGCTCGTGCGCAGGTGCCCGAAGACCGGAGCGAGGCGCGGGCCGACTGCGCCGCGGTGATCCGGCAACTCCTGGTGCTGGAAGTCGCGGGCGCCGGACGAGTCGCCCTCGATCTTGCGGATGTGCTGCGCCTGGAGGATCTGCCTCGAGCGCGCATCGAGCGCTCGTTGGGGCGTGCGGTACTGCGCTGGCGAGACGAAATCATCCCCCTGCGTTCCCTGCGGTCCTGCCTTGGCGGCGGATCTGTGACCGAAGTCGCAGATGTCGTTCCCGCGACCGAGTCCATGCGTGTCGTTGTCTGCGACGTCGGCGGCAGGCGTCTGTGATTGATCACCGAAGGCTTTCTCGACGTGACCGACGAGCCTCTGGCCGTGTGCGACGGCGCACTCCCTGGGCGGATCCGTGCGCGCGGGATCTTGCACGGGGCCGTGACCGATCTGCTCGACCTCGAGACGATCGCGCGCCAAGTGTTCGAGGAATACTCGAAGGCCGGAGTTCCCGCGTAGTTCGCGACACGCTACATGAACGACCAGGTCCAATACTGCACGTTCCGCCTGGGCGGCGCCGAGTACGCACTCGAAGTCTCCGACGTCCAGGAAGTGCTGCGCGATGGCGAGTGGAGCGTCGTGCCGCTCGCGCCGGCAAGCGTTCTGGGCCTGATGAACTTGCGCGGTCAGATCGTGACGGTCGTCGACCTGGCGACTCACCTGGGCCTGGGGCCGCAGGCACGAATCCGTCGCATGCCATTGCCGGCGGTGAACATCGTGCTCTCCGCCGCGCGCCCGCCGTTGAGTTTCGCAGTCGATGATGTCGGCGATGTCGTCACGCTCGCCGCGAACAGCCTGCTCGCGCCCCCTGCAAACCTGGACCAGCATGCGCGAGCGTTTGTGCGCGGTGTCCACCTGGCGGACCAACACCTGATCACCGTGCTCGAAACCAGCGCGCTGCTCGAAGGGTTTCTCGACGAGGGCTCAACGTGACTTCCGAATTCGGTCCCGTGCGACGCCACCGAGTCTTAGTCGTCGACGATTCAGCGGTCGTCCGCCGCCTGCTCGTCGAAGCCCTGGCCGGCGAACCCGCGATCGAAGTCGTAGGCACGGCCTACAACGGACGGCATGCGCTGGAAATCTTTGACGCACTCGCTCCCGATCTCGTGACGCTGGATGTCGAGATGCCCGAGCTCGACGGCCTCGGCGCGCTGCGCGAAATTCGCCGGCGTTCGCCCTGCGTGCCGGTGGTCATGTTCAGCACGCAGACCGCCAAGGGCGCCCAAACGACACTCGCCGCGCTGCTCGCAGGCGCCAGCGACTTCGTGCACAAGCCCAGTGCCTCTCGCGGGCCCGAGGATGCTCGCCAGGAGATTCGCGCCAGCCTGGTGCCGAAGATCATCGCCTTGTGCCAGGGCTCGAAGCGCCTGCCGAAGACGACGATTCAACCGCGGCCGATCCTTGCGGCGCAGACTTCGAAGCTCCCCGTCGTCAGCGACACAACCCTGTTCAAAGCGCCGTCGGGATTGGACACGTCGCCGGTGGAAATCGTCGCGATCGGCATTTCTACCGGAGGTCCGGCCGCGCTCGCGAGGTTGCTGCCCGCGCTTGGCCCGGATCTGCGTGTGCCGATCCTGATCGTGCAGCACATGCCGGCCGGCTACACGCGCCCGCTGGCCGAGAGTCTGGCGCGCAAGTGCCAGATCGATGTCCGCGAAGCCCTGCACGGTCAACTGTTGTCCAAGGGACAGTGCCTGATCGCTCCGGGCGATCAGCACATGCAAGTCGAGAGTTGCGCGGGCGGTTCGCGCATCGCGCTCAATCGCTCTGCGCCCGAGAATTTCTGCCGACCCGCGGTCGACGTCCTGTTCCGCTCGATCGCCGCGGTTTTCAAGTCGCGCAGTCTCGCCCTGGTCATGACCGGCATGGGGCAGGACGGCTTGCTCGGAGCGCGCGCCATCCGCGCTCAGGGTGGCGCGATCCTGGCGCAGGACGAAG
>JANYHS010000220.1 GCA_025358945.1 Acidobacteriota bacterium | reverse complement strand
CATGGCCATTACACGACGCAACTTCGTCCAGACTGCCGCGATTGGCGCGGGCGCGGCACTGACCAGCAATGTCTGGGGCCGAGGCCGTGAAAACAGCGTGTGGTCAGCCTTCGACGCGGAGCTTCAGGCCGTCGAAAAAGGCATGATCTGCATCGGCAGCAACGAGAACCCGGTCGGGCCCGGCAAGAAGGTACTCGACGGCCTTCGCGCCCTGCTCGAAGGCGGCGCCAAGCCCGGCCGCTACTCGAACCAGGTGGGCGAGCTCACCGAGGCCATCGCGGCCCACTTCAAGGTCAAAACCGAGAACGTGCTCGTCAGCGAAGGGTCGACTGAAATCCTCCGCGCGGCCACGCAGGTCTTCACGTCGAAGACCCAGGCGCTGGTCGGCACGATTCCCACCTATGAGGAATGCGCCGGCTACGCGGAGTTGATCGGCCACCCCGTCAAGGGCGTGTCGCTCAACGCCGAGTTCAAGCTCGACGTGGACAAGATGGCGGCCGCCGCCAAGGGCTCCGGGCTGGTCTTCTACTGCAACCCCAACAACCCGACCGCGACCTACGTCGGGGCGAAGGCGACGAAGGCCTTCCTCGCGAAGGTCAACAGCACCTCGCCCGACACGACGATCCTGATCGACGAGGCGTACTTCGATTACGTCACCGACCCGGATCACGAGACGCATGTGCCGCTGGCGATCGACAACCCGCGCGTCATCGTCGCGCGCACCTTCTCGAAGGCCTACGGCATGGCCGGTCTCCGTCAGGGCTACGCCATCGCGCACGTGGACACCATCAAGAAGATGCGTCCGTGGGTGGGCTCGAACGGCACCGGATCGCTCAACGTGTTCGGCATGGCTGCGGCCACTGCCTCGATCTCGCAGGACGCCGACGGCGCGTTCAGCAAGAACGAGCGGATGCGCAACAAGGCCGTGCGCGACGTGGTCTCGAAGTGGTTCGTCGATCGCGGCATGAAGCCGACCGACGCGCAGGCGAACTTCATGTTCGTCAACATCGGGACCCCGGCGCGGGCGTTCCGTGACGCCTGCCGCGCCAAGGGAGTCATCGTCGCGCGGGACTTCCCGCCGTTCGAGAAGACCCACGCGCGCATCACTCTCGGCACGATGGAAGAGATGACAAAGGCCCTGGTGGTCTTCGGTGACGTGCTCGCGAAGAAGTCGACCGCAGCCGCGTAACGAGCTAAAGAGAGACGACCGTTGAACGCAGAGCTCGCGGAGAACGCAGAGAATTTTTTCTCTGCGGCCTTTGCGGACTCTGCGTTCTTTGTTTAGGGAGAGACAGATGCGAAAGACACTGAAAAGCGCGGCGGCGGTCGTGGCCGTTCTCGGCGCCGGCGTCGTGTGGACGACCACGCAGACCTCGGGCCAGGCCGGCACCGCGCCGAGCACGAAGAACGGCGACTGGACGCACTACACCGCCGACATGCGCGGCACGAAGTACTCGCCGCTCGATCAGGTGACGGCGGCGAACTTCAACAAGATGGAAGTCGCGTGGCGGTTCAAAACCGACAACCTCGGCACGCGTCCCGAATTCAAGCTGGAAGGCACGCCGCTGGCGATCAAGGGCGTGCTGTACGTGACCGCCGGCACGCGCCGTTCGGTCGTCGCCATCGACGGCCGCACCGGCGAATTGATCTGGTCGCACAGCTACCGTGAGGGCAACCGCGCCGCAATCGCGCCGCGCCAGCTCTCCGGCCGCGGCGTGTCGTACTGGACCGACGGCAAGGGCGACGAGCGCATCCTCTACGTCACCACCGGCTACCGCCTGATCGCACTCAACGCGAAGAACGGCGCGATGATCCCGTCGTTCGGCGAGGGTGGCGTGGTCGACCTGAAGAAGGGTGCGATCTTCGGCAAGGGTCAGCAGATCGACATGGAGACCGGCGAGATCGGCCTGCACTCGACCCCGACCATCGTCAAGGACACCGTGATTGTCGGCTCGTCGTTCAAGGAAGGCATGACGGTCAAGACCCACAACAACACCAAGGGGATGGTCCGCGCGTTCGACGTCAAGAGCGGCAAACTGATCTGGACGTTCAACACCATCCCGAAGCCGGGTGAGTTCGGCAACGACACGTGGGAGAACGAGTCGTGGGCGACCAATGGCAACACCGGCGTGTGGACGCAGATCACCGTCGACGAGGAAGCCGGCCTGGCGTATCTGCCGGTCGAGTCGCCGACCTCGGACTTCTACGGCGGCCATCGTCCGGGCAACAACCTGTACGGGGAATCGCTGGTGTGCGTCGATCTGAAAACCGGCCAGCGCAAGTGGCACTTCCAGATCGTGCATCACCCGATTTGGGACTACGACTTGTCGTCGGCGCCGATCCTGCTCGACATCAATGTGGGCGGCAAACCGGTAAAGGCCGTCGCGCTGCCGAGCAAGGAAGCGTTCCTGTACGTGTTCGACCGCATTACCGGACAGCCGGTGTGGCCGATCGAAGAGCGCGCGGTTCCGCAGTCCGACGTGCCCGGCGAGAAGACGTCGCCGACGCAGCCGTTCCCGACCAAACCGCCGGCCTACGCGCGCCAGTCGGTGGGCGTTGACGATCTGATCGACTTCACGCCGGAACTGAACGCCGAAGCGCGCCGCATCGTGTCGCGCTACAAGCTCGGACCGATGTTCCTGCCGGGCACGGTGAGCAAGGTTGAAGGGCCGATCGCCGCGCTGACGATTGCGACCACCGCGGGCGGCACCAACTGGCCGGGCGCCGCGGCCGATCCGGAAAACCACATCGTCTACGCGCACGCGAGCAATCACTCGGTGGCGCCGATCGGTCTCATCGAACCACCGGCCGGCTTCTCCGATATTCGCTACGTCGCCGGCACCGCGGGGCAGCCGTTCGTCGAACGTGAAGGTCCCGGCTTCGGCAGCGCGGCAGATGCGGTGCAGCGCGGTCGCGGCGGCGCGCCAGGCGCGGCGCCGGCAGGCGGACGCGGCGCGCGTGGTGCGGCACCGGCGGCGGCAGCGCCTGCGGCTCCCGCGGCTCCCGCGGCGGGCGCGCCTCCGGCGGCTCCTCAGGGCGGCGGTGGCGGTCTAGTGGTCCAGGGGCTTCCGCTCCTCAAGCCGCCGTACGGCCTGCTGAACGCGATCGATCTCGACAAGGGCGAGATGAAGTGGCAGGTCCCGCACGGCGATACGCCGGACGCGGTGCGCAACAGCCCGCTGCTCGCAGGGAAGACCATCCCGAAGACCGGCCAGCCTGGCAGCGTCGGCCTGGTCGTCACCAAGACGCTCGTGGTTCTCGGCGATCCATCGATCACGACGACACCGGATCATCCGCGCGGGGCGATGCTGCGTGCGTATGACAAGAACAACGGCAAGGAAGTCGGCGCGGTCTGGATGCCGGCGCCGCAGAGCGGCTCGCCGATGACCTACATGGCCAACGGCCGGCAGTACTTCATTGTGGCGGTGAGCGGCGGCAACTACTCGGGCGAATACATCGCCTTTGCGCTGCCGCAGTCCGAAATGCGTGGCACGAGCCAGGCCGGCGCTCAGCGATAGCGATCACGATCGGAAGAAACCGCAGAGCACGCTCTGCGGTTCCTTCCGATCCGTCGGGTGAACTCCCTGTAGAATAGAGCTATGAGAATCAAGTTCGCGGCCGTCGCACTTATTCCGTTTGCTGCGGTGTTCGTTCTGCGTGCGACCGTACACGCGCAGCCCCCGACCAAGTCGATCTGGGACGGCGTCTACACCGAGGAGCAGACCACGAGGGGCAAGGCGCTCTATTCGCAGGAATGCGCGTCGTGCCACGGCGGGGAACTGACCGGTGGCGAGATGGCGCCGCCGCTGGCTGGTGGCGAGTTCATGGCCGGCTGGGACGGTCTGACCATCGGCGATTTGTTCGAACGGGTCCGGATCTCGATGCCGCAGAACGCGCCCGGCTCTCTGAGTGGCCAGCAGAACGCCGATATTCTGGCGTTCATCTTCAGCTCGAACAAGTTTCCGGCCGGCGCGACCGAGATGCCGAAGGAAGCGGGCATCCTGAAGCAAATCAAGTTTGAAGTGAAGAAGCCGTAGCCGCCCCCTCCCAAGATACAGAAAAATGGAGGGCTCCATCGATGGCCCTCCATTTCCTCGTTCTGCCCCCCAGTTCCGGCCAAAACGGTCTCTTTAGTACGAAAATTCTGTTGCAACCGTAGGCAGTCCCTCCTAAAATCGCCGCATTCCCGTAGTACGGCTTTCGTCAATTTCTGCATCGGAGGATCTATGAGATTCCGCGCTGCGCTCTTACTAGGAGCGTTGCTGGTTGTGGTCACCGCAGGTTCGGTGTTCGGTCAAGGTTTCCAAGGCGGCCTTCGCGGGTCGATCAAGGACGCCGGCGGCGTGATTCCCGGCGTCGAAGTGACGCTGACCAACGAGCAGACCAACATCAAACGTTCGACCGTGACCAACGAGCGTGGCGAGTTCGTGTTCGCCAACGTGGATCCTGGCAACTACGGCGCCAAGGCAACTCTCCAGGGATACAAGACGGCCGATCGCGGAGGCATCCGCATCGGCACCCAGCAGTTCCTCACCCTTGACCTAACGCTGGAGGTCGGCGCGATCACCGAGAGCGTGACCGTCACCGGCCAGGCGCCGCTGATCGAGACTGGCAACGCGTCGCAGGGCACCGTGCTCGACTCGGCCGCGCTGCAGACGCTGCCGTCGCCCGGGCGCAACGCCTTCATGATTGGCACGACGGTCCCGACCGTGATTGCGACCGGCGATACGCAATACAACCGGCAGCAGGACCAGACCAACTCGTCGCTCCTGTCGCTTGGCGGCGGCACGCGCCGCGGCAACAACTACACGCTCGACGGCGTGCCGATCAGCGACCTGCGGAACCGCGCCAGCGCAAATCCGACGATCGAGGCGCTCGACGACGTCAAGGTGCAGGTGCATACGTACGACGCCGAAATGGGCCGCACCGGCGGCGGCGTGTTCAACACCACGCTGCGGTCCGGCGCGAACGCCTTCCACGGCAGCGCGTTCTACCAGACCCGGCCGCTCTCGCTCGAGAAGAACAATTTCTTCGTCGACAAACAGCTTGCCCTCGATCCGTCCAACCCGCTGTTCGCGAAGCCGATCAACCCGTACTATCTGGGCGGCGGCGGCATCGGCGGACCGATCAAGAAGGATCGGACGTTCTTCTGGTTCGCCACCGAGAACTACACGGACACGCAGACCCGGAATGCCAGCGAGCTGATGCCGACATCGGCCGAGCGCCTGGGCGACTTCTCGGCATTGACGAACGGATCCGGGCAGCGGGTCACCGTTTACGATCCGCTGACGCGGCTGCCGTTTCCGGGCAACGTCATTCCGTCGAACCGGATCAATCCGGTGTCGGCCGCGATGCTGAAGTATCTGCCGTTGCCGGACACGAACATCGACAACGGTTCGTCGAACTACACCCGGACGTCACTCATCAAGTCGACCTGGACCCAGGAGTACACCGGCAAGATTGAGCACAAGTTCACCGACAAGGTGTCGCTCACCGGCTTCTATCTCTATAACAAGTCGGATGAGCCCTGCGCCAACTACTTCGGCTCCGCCGATCAGAACGATCCGAACCGGTTCGCCGACCCCGGCGACTACCTGCTCGTGCGGCGCCCGAAGATCCTGGCGTTGAACAACACCTGGGTACTGAACGACAGCTCGGTGATGTCGCTGCGCTATGGGCTGACTCGGTTCCCGGACAACGACACGCTGACGCTGCCGTTCGACCCGTCGAGCCTCGGCTTCTCGTCGACGTTTCTCGGCCAGACCAGCGTCAAGAAGTTCCCGGATATCCGTATCCGCGGCTACGACTCGTTCGCCGGACAGACGCTCGGCGCAATCGACCCGACGGACCGCAACTGGAAGTCGATGAGCGCGAACGGCTCCTACTCGAAGTTCGTCAGCAGCCACACGTTCAAGGTGGGTGCTGACTTCCGCCAGATCGGCCTGGATTTCTTCGCTCCGGGCAACGGTGCCGGGTTCTTCGACTTCGACAAGGACATCACCTCGTCCAACGGCGCCAACGGCAGCACGACCGATGGCAGTTCCTTCGCATCGTATCTCCTCGGCTTCCCGTCGTCGTTGTCGAGCCGTCAGAGTTCGATTTCCCTCTCGACGCCTGTCAACCTGTTCCTGAACTACTTCGGCGGCTACGCGCAGGACGACTGGCGCGTCAACTCGAAGTTCACACTCAACTACGGCATCCGGCTCGAACACGAGAGCGGCATCGCCGAGAAAAACAACAACTTCACGGTTGGGTTCGATCCGGCGGCGAAGAATGCGTTGTCGTCGGTCACGCTCCCGGCAGACGCGGTGGCGGGCGTCGGCGCGCGCACGGTGTCCGGTGGGCTGATGTATGCCGGCGTCGATGGCAACCCGACGACGCAGGGTAATCCGCCGCAGGTGAAGTTCTCTCCGCGCGTCGGCGCGGTCTACTCGATCAACAGCAATACCGTGGTGCGCGCCGGCTACGGCCTCTACTGGGCGCCGTACAACTACCCGACGCCGAGCACGTCGGCGAACAACTACGGCCAGGTTGGTTACTCGCAGAACACGACGCTGGTGCAGTCCGCGCCAGGGACTGTTCCGACGACGAGCATCACCAACCCGTTCCCGAACGGCATCCTTCAGCCCTCGGGCAACTCACGCGGCACGCTGACCGGCGCGGGCACGAACATCAGCTACGTCGATCAGAACAGCACCGCACCTCGCGTGCAGCAGTGGTCGGTGGATCTGCAACGCGAGCTGCCGGGTGCGCAGGCGATTTCGGTCAGCTACAGCGGATCGCGCGGAGCCAATATCGGGCTCGGCGGCTCGGACGACGTCGGCGTCAACATCAACCAGCTCGATCCGAAGTACATGGCGCTTGGCGCCGCACTCGACGCCAGCGTGCCGAACCCGTTCTTCGGCAACGCCAACGCCGGACCCTTCGCCACGCAGGCGACGTTCACACGCGCGCAGTCGTTGAGGCCCTATCCGCAGTTTGGCAACATCCTCGCGCGCCACGTGCTCGAGGGGAAAAGTCAGTATCACGCCGGTGTCGTCGAGTGGAGCAAGCGCCCGACTCACGGCTGGGGCGGACGCGTCAGCTACACCTACAGCGTGCTGAAGGACAAACTGATCGGCCAGTCGAACTTCTACTCGGCCGGCGGCTTCAACCCGCAGAACAACTACAACTACATTCCGGGTTCGGCCTACTACAACCCGGATGTGGACTACACCAACGGCCTGCTCGACGTGCCGCACCGCGTGATCATCGCGCCGATCGCCGAACTGCCCTTCGGCAAGGGCAAGATGTGGGGCAACAACAGCAAGGCTGCGGACTGGATCCTCGGCGGCTGGCAGGTGTCGGCGGCCATCAACCTTCAGCAGGGGTTCCCGCTGAGCGTTCAGCAGAGCGACAACACCCGGACCTTCTCTGGTGTCCAGCGGCCGAACCTCGTGACCGGCGTGGATCTGTCGACCTCGGGTAACTACGAGGATCGCCTGGCGTCGGCCGATCATCCGACCGCGACATGGATCAACCCGGCGGCATTTACGTTGGCCGCGCCATACACGTTCGGCAATGCACCGCGCACGCTCACCGATCTGCGTTCGCCGAACCAGTACAACGTGGACGGTGTGTTCATCAAGAACCTGCGCTTCGGCACGCACAGTGCCCAGGTGAAGATCGAGCTGCTCAATCTCCTTAACCGCGTCAACGTGCGCGCACTGCAGAGCCGCAACACGTTCGGCAACTCGAACTTCGGCCAGACGACCACCCAAGCCGGGTTCCAGCGGATCACGCAGCTGATGTTCCGCTATTCGTTCTAGGCAGGGCGCTCCAGTCAACGGAGCCTGCCGAATCGATCAGCCACGGAGACCTCTCGTCTCCGTGGCTTTTTTTATTGCCGCCAGACGATTCGGACAAGAACGTTGTGAACGCAGTCGCGGGCGAGGCCCGGAGACACAGGGTAGAATTTGCTCGTGTCCCCGAGTCACCGGCGGCGGCGCACGACCAAGCTGATTGCGTGTTTCGTGTATTTCGTGCTTTTGGGGCTGTTGCTTTCCGGCCAGTCGTCCAGTGCGTGGCAATCGCTTCCCCTCCTCGGCCGCATCACGTTCCCCACGTCAGGCACCGCGCAGGCGCAGCCGCTGTTCGTGCGCGGCGTCCTCTTTCTTCACAGCTTCGAGTACGACGAAGCGATCGATGCGTTCCGTCAGGCGCAGCGCGCCGACCCAGGCTTCGCGATGGCGTACTGGGGCGAGGCGCTGTCTTACAACCAGCCGTTATGGCTGAACGAGAACTTGGACAAGGCCCGGGCCGCGCTGGCGCGTCTGGCGCCGACCCGCGCCGCGCGTCAGGCCAAGGCGCCGACCGCACGTGAGCAGGGCTATCTCGACGCCGTCGAGCGGTTGTTCGGCGACGGCGCGAAGCCGGCCCGAGACCGCGCTTACGCCGATCGGATGGCGGCCCTCCACGCGCAATTCCCGGACGACGACGAGGCCTCGGCGTTTTACGCGCTGGCGCTGCTGTCAACGATTCCCAGCGGTGAGCGAAACCTGTCAGTGTCCATGAAGGCCGGCGACATCGCGCTCGCGATTCTGAAGAAAAATCCCGAGCATCCCGGCGCGGCGCACTACGCGCTGCATGCCTTCGACAACGCCGGGCGCGCGGAACTGGGGCTGCAAGCGGCTCGCACGTACGCGCGAATCGCGCCGGCCTCGAGCCACGCCCGTCATATGCCGTCGCACGTGTTTCTCCCGCTCGGCATGTGGGACGAGGCGGTGGCGTCGGACGAATCCGCGTTCGCTGCCTCGGTTGATCTCGCCAAACGCAAAGGGCTCTCGGCGTCGCAGTACGATTTCCACAGCCTTTCGTGGCTGCACTACGAGTACCTCCAGCAGGGACGGTTCGGAAAGGCCCGCGAAGCCATGGCCGAAGTGCAGCGAGCCATGGCAGGGGCGGGTAGGTCAGGTGGGTCCGGTGGGTCGAGTGGGGGAGAGCATCAGCACGTCGAAAGCGAGATCGGCAGAGGCTTCGGTCCGTTGTCGCTGAAGAGCGAGCTCGCCTCCATGAAAGCCCGGCTCGTCGTCGAGAGCGGCGACTGGTCGCCGATGAAAGCGCAGGGCAGCTTCGACAACATCGACGAGCTGTTCGCGCTGGGCATGGCCAGCATCCCGCTGCGCGATCCAGGACGAGCCGACGCCGCGCTGGAGAACCTCACCACCGCGTCGAAGACCGTGCCGGACCGCGAGGCGCGCGCGATCGCGCTGATCATGGCGGCGCAACTGGACGGCCTGATCAAGCTTGGACGAAGCGATCGGGCGGGCGCGCTGGCGTCCTTCGCGCGCGCAGCGCAGCTGGAAGCGCGGGGACCCAAGCCCGTGGCGCGTCCCTATCCCATCAAGCCGGCGGGCGAGTTGTACGCCGAGATCCTGCTTGGTACCGGTGATGCGGCAGGTGCGGTCACACAGTTCAAAGCGGCGCTGGCGCGGACCCCTGGCCGCGCGCAATCGCTGCTGGGCCTTGCGCGCGCATCGAGCGCGATCGGAGCAAAGGCGGACGCCGTCAAAAGCGCGAAAGCCTTTCTGGCGGCGTGGCACATCGCAGACAACGACAGACCTGAGCTTGCGGAGATGCGAGCGCTTGTCCGTTAGCCACGAAACGCACGAAATACAAGAACCCGCGAAAGACACGAAACCAGAACGTTGGTTCTCTTTTTCGTGTTCTTCGTGCCGTCTTATTTCGTGCGTTTCGTGGGCTCAGGTTTCGTCGATCTGAATCTCTCTGACGTAGAAAAAGATATCGAGCCGTCGCGTGCGGATTGTTGAGTCGTTCACGCGCAGCACGATCTGATAGCGGCCGGGCGCCTCGGGCCGCCACGTGTGTGACCAGAGGCTCCAGGTCAGCGTGGAGGTCGGTATCGCGCAATCCTCCACAGGCACCCACGACTGGCTCGACTTGAACCGGATCGACAGCGCATTGGTCGGCGTCGATCCTCCCCAGATGATCCCGGTGATCCGGTAGGCGAGGCGGCCGCCGATCAGCCATTTCTCGACGCGCACCGGCATGGCTGCCGTGTCGATGACTGCCGGTACGAAATCCCGCGCGCGCAGCGGCGCCCCTGCCCCCGGCAAGCCAGTCCCGGTGAGCGAGTCGCCCCTCGACTCAGTTCGGGGCGACCCTGACGCTTCCGAAGGATCGAAGGGCTGGTGCGTCCGCGCCGCGAACTCCCGCATCTGCGGCGTCGCCGGCGCTTCGTCAGGGACGATGTCGATGCGATCGACCCACTTGATGCACGTGCAGCCGTACCAACCGGGGACGATCAGCCGAACAGGAAAACCGTGATCGCGCGGCAGCGGCGCGCCGTTCATGCGGACCGCCAGCAGCGCCCGCAGCAGTTGGTCGCGCGTGAAGATCCAACTCGCGCCTGGCGCTGACGTGCGCGACGGCGTCACCGTGTCGTCGACGCCTGAGACGAGCACGCGGTATGTGGACGCCGACGGCTTCGCGCGATCGAGCACCGCCGAGAGCGGCACGCCTTCCCAGTCGGCCGTGCTCATCAGGCCGTAGTTGGACTGGTCGGCGTTGCCGGAGCACTCCAGGAGGTAGCGGCCAGACGTGGTGACGAGCGGATCGAGGTCGCGCGGGCGTAGCGCGAGTGGAGTCCTCACGAGTCCGGCGATGTGGACTGTCCACTGGTCCGCCGGCGAGAGGTTGTCCGGGCTCGCCGTCCGCACGAAAAAGCGTTCGGTGTCGGTGAGCATTGCGGATTGTGGATTGCGGATTGCGGATTCAGCTCCGAGCCTGGAGAGATCCGTGAACAGCCGCGCGTCGAGGCCGGAGCCGAGCAGACGGCCGAACGGAGGCGCAGTGACGCCGGGTGTGCCGAGCGGCACGGTGGCGATGAGCCGATCGCCGCTTGCGAGTTGACGGAAAAATGAGGGAGCGACGAGGGCGGCGGAGAGAAAGCCGCGGCGGGACAAGAGGGCGGGTCGGTTGGATGGGTCAGGTAAGTCGGGTAGGAGAGACCTCTGCGT
>JANYHS010000206.1 GCA_025358945.1 Acidobacteriota bacterium | reverse complement strand
CTCTCGTGGACCAACCTGCCGGCGGCGACGCGCGAGATCGCCGTCGTCTGCGAGGATCCCGATGCCGGCAACCCACCGCCGTTCGTGCATTGGGTGATCTACAAGATCCCAGCGACGGCCAAGGGGCTGCCGGAGGGACTCCCAATCGATCCGGCGGCCGCGATGCCTGCCGCGATCGCTGGTGCGATTCAGGGCATGTCCGGATTCCGCCGCGCGATCTATCGCGGTCCCGCGCCGCCGCCCGGCAAGCCGCATCACTATCACTTCGTCGTCTACGCGCTCGACGCGGACCTCGGGCTCAAGCCTGGGCTCACGCGCGCCGATCTGCTGTCGGCGATTCAGGGACACGTCATCGGCCAGGGCAAGATCGTTTCCATCTACGAACGGAAGGCGCCATGACATTCATTTCACGACGCGATTTATTGAAGCGCGCGGCGGCCGTCGGTGCGGCGGTTGACGTAGCGCGAAGGCTTCAGCCGAGCGTCGAGGGCGCAACGGAGGGCTCGGCTGCCGAAGGCTCGGCTAAAGCCTTCGCCCTCGATGACCACGCAGCGATGGCGGCGGCGCGCGAGCCGCTCGAAAACCTGACCGCCACCGAATCGGATCTGCTCGAGGCCGTCGTCGCCCGGCTGATTCCCACCGACGCGAACGGCCCGGGCGCGACCGAGGCCCGCGCCGCGCACTACATCGACCGCGCACTCGGCGGCGCGCTCGCTTCGTCGCGTCAGGCGTACACCGCCGGACTTGCGGCGCTCGATACCTACTCGCGCTCGTCGCGGGGCAAGGCGTTCACCGAGCTCTCCACGACCGATCAGGACTCCGTGCTGATTGACGTCGAAACCGGCGCAGCTACCGGGTTCACCGGCAGCTCCGCGGCGTTCTTCGGTCTCGTTCTGAACCACACGCACCAGGGCACGTTCGGCGATCCCTACTACGGCGGCAACGCGAACTTCATCGGCTGGGATCTCATCGGCTATCCCGGCATCCGGACGATGGTGACGGCAGCGGATCAGCAGCAGCTCGAAAAGCATGCGCTGAAACCGAATCACAAATCGGCGTACGACTACGAGACGTTCACGAAGGCAGGCAAAAATGGCCACTAGGCTGAAGGACACCGACGTCGTGATCATCGGGCTCGGGGCAGCCGGGGGCGTTGCCGCGCTGCCACTGGCGCAGGCGGGCCTCGAGGTCGTCGGCCTCGAAGCCGGATCGTGGCTCACGCGGCGCGACTTCGCGCCCGACGAACTACGCAACAACTACCGCGGCTGGCCGCAAGCGGTGCAGAAGGCCAACCAGGAGATCCCCACATCGCGCGCGACCGCGTCGGCGGCGACGGGACCGCGCGGCAACATCCACCCGATGCAGAACGGCGTCGGCGGCACGACGTTGCACTACTGGGCGCAGAGCTGGCGCCTGAACCCGTGGGATTTCAAGGTCGTCAGCGAGACGAAGCGCCGCTACGGCGCGTCGCGGATCCCGAAGGGGTCCACGGTCGAGGACTGGCCGTTCGGGTACGAGGAGCTCGAGCCGTACTACGACAAGATCGAGTACGAAGTCGGCATTTCCGGCCAGGCGGGCAACATCAACGGTACGATCGATCCGCGCGGCAACCCGTTCGAAGCGCCCCGCAAGCGCGGCTACCCGATGCCGCCGCTGCGTGGCACGGCGTTCATCGAGACGATGACGACGGCGGCGCGCACGATCGGCTGGCACCCGTTTCCCGGGCCGGCCGCGATCAACTCGCGCACCTACCAGAACCGCTCCGCCTGCATGTATCACGGCTTCTGCAATCGCGGTGGCTGCCACGTGGATGCGAAGAACTCGACGGCGGTGACGACGATTCCGCGTGCGCAGGCGACCGGTCACCTGAAAGTCGTCACCCGCGCGCACGTGACGTCAATCGAGGTGGACAAGAACGGCAAGATGACCGGCGTGAACTACCTCACCGACGGCGTCGAGTACGTTCAACCCGCGAAGGTGGTGCTGCTCGCCAGCTTCACCTACGAAAACTCGCGGCTGCTGCTGCTGTCGAAGTCGGCAGCGTTTCCCAGCGGGCTGTCGAACAACCACCAGCAGGTCGGGCGCCACTACTTCAGCCATCATCAGGGCGCGCCGGTGTCGGCGCTGTTTCCGTTCAACCTCGACAGCTGGTACGGCCTGCCGGCGCAGGGCGTGGCCGTGGACAACTGGGCAGACGACAACTTCGATCACTCGAGCCTCGACTTCATCGGCGGCGCCAACCTCTGGGCGATGTCGGACAAGCGTCCAATCGGGGCTGCGGGCATGAACACCTTCGGTCGCGTGCCCGGCTGGGGTTCGCAGTGGAAGGCGTTCATCAAGGAGAACTCCGATCGATCGCACAGCTCGTACATCCAGAAAACGACGCTGCCGTACGAGGACAACTTCCTCGATCTCGATCCGGTGGTGAAGGATCCGCTCGGCTACCCGGTGTGCCGCGTCACAGCGGAGTTCAAGGACAACGAGCGGAAGATCGCCGCGTTCTCGCAGGACAAGATGGAGCAGTGGTATCGCGAGGCCGGAGCGGTGGCCGTGCAGCGCGCACCGGTCGGCGGCGCGATGGGCGTCTCGACGCACGCGTACGGCGGCACGCGCATGGGCGACAACCCTGAAACCAATGTCGTCGATCGCTTTGGTTTCTCGCACGAGGTGCCGAACCTCGGCGTGCTGGGCGCATCCACGATGGGCACCAGCGGCGCGCGCAATCCGACGCTCACCGCGCAGGCGCTGGCCTGGCGGACGGCGGAGCATCTCATCAAGAACTGGAAGGCTTTACAGGGGACTGGGGACTAGCTAGGGGCTGGGGGCTGAGGGCTGGGGGCCGGCGAGGTAGCGAGCCGGCGGCTTACATGCCGGCTCGCTGGGGAAGCCCTAGTTGAAGATGTCGCCGACCGGCTTCTTCTTTTTTTTCGTGGCCTTCTTCTTGGTGGCCTTTTTCTTGGTTCCCGCCTTTTTCTTCACAGCCTTCTTCTTCTTTGCCATCTAGCCTCCTGTGGGTTGACGATTGACGGACGTGAAACGAGCGTTAACCAGGGACCGATCCCTGGCGTCGAGTGTCGCAAACAGCGGTCGCAATTGCCGCATCGCGTCGCGTGACGGCTGGTAGTCGCCCACCGGCACCGCCAGCGACAGATATTTCGCTCCCTCATTCAGCATCAGGCGGCTGCCGGCCATCGCCTGCAACCGCGCGGTCGATGCGGCCGTGAACGGGCTGGCGTCGGTGATCGCGTCGCAGTTGAGGTAGAGCTCCCGATCATCGCCGCTGAACACCGAAACCGGCGCCTTGGCGCGCGGCCGGGTGTCGAACACAAACAGACGATCGTCGATGTCCACCGACACCAGTTCGGCGTGGCGCCACGTCGTCTTCCACGCGTGGACGGTGCGCACCAACGGGTCAGCGTACCGCGCGACGGCCTGCGGCACCTTGTAATCGTAGGCGAAATAGTAGGCCAGATTGTGCCGCGCCGTCTCCGGCAGATCGTAGAGAAATTCGTAAAACGGCAGCGGTCGCAGTTTCGTGAACCCGAGTTGACCCGCGTCATTGAAGTTGGGGCTGAACCGATCGAGCCGGATCACGCTGACTCCGGAGGGGCGCGGCAGATGGCAGACCAGCACCGAGAGATCCGCCATCGCGAAGTAGTCGTCCGGTGACTCGCGCGGGAATCCGATCAGGAAATTCCAGATCGGATGAATGCCCATCTCCTTGCACCATTTCAGCAGCTGGATGTTCTGCAGGCCGGTGACGCCCTTCTTCATCTGCTTCAGCACGCGATCGCTGAAGCTTTCGATCCCCGGCTGGATGGTCATCACGCCGGCGTCGCGCAGCAGGCGGACCTGGTCTTTCTTCAGGTTCGACTTCGTCTCGTAGAACAGCGATACATTCAGTTTCCGCGCCGCCAGTTCTGGCAGCAGCGTCTTGAAATACTTGAGGTCGAGGATGTTGTCCACGACCTGGATGTCGCACCCCGGATGCGATGTGGCCAGGTGGGTCAACTCTGCCAGCGCGCGCGGCGCCGACTTGCTGCGGAACGCCATCGTGGCGCCGTTGAGGCCGCAGAAGGTGCAGTGCATCCGCTCGCCCCACCAGCAGCCACGCGACGTCTCGACGAATACGCTCGGTTGCCAGTCTCTCGCGAACCCGCTGCGGGCGAACTGCGCGAAGAAATCGGAGAAGTCGGGGTAGGGCAGGGCGTCAAGATTGAGAACCGCCGGGGCCGTCGGCGCGGGGCCGGAGCCGATCGGACCGGCGACGGATGCCTGGGTGATCACACCAGGGATGTCGGCGATCGACTCGCCTCGAATCACCCGCGTCGCCATCTCCGCGAACACATGGTCCGCTTCGCCGGACACGACGGCGTCCACATACGAAAACTGCCGGACCGTTTCGACCCCCATCGTCGCTTCGCAGTTGGCGCCGCCCATCACGATGAACACCCCGGGCAGGCGTTCTTTCAGCCGCTTCGCGAGCGCCAGCGAAGCGAGGTGCTGCTGGAAGACGGTCGTGAAGCCGACGATTGTCGGCTGCGCTTCGACGACACGATCGGCGCACCAGTCGACGAATGCGGCGGCCTCGTCGCGGGCCTTGAGAATCGCGCGCAGATCGCTGCGGCTTGGCAGGCGCGTCGGATTGCGTCCGAGCCACGCCGGCGGCTTCAGCAGCACTTCGTTGACGTAGCGCTCGTCGTGCGCCGCGTCCCAGTCGAACAGCGCGTGCGAAAAAATCCATTCGCCGACAAACGCGCGCGCCATCGTCCGATTCTGGCTGGTGATTTTTGAATACAGCGCTTCACCGATCCGCTCGCCGAAGTCGAGCGTGAAGTACTCGCACCGGCAGGAGAGTCCGCGCGCCTGTAGTTGTGGCTGAAGCAGGCTGAGGCCCAATGACGGAGACAACAGCGGACCAAACGGCATCGAGACGAGCAGGACGTCGGTCGCCGGTGTCATCGTGACGACGGCGCAGCGGACGCGGGTATCGCGGCGGCTTCGCGGGCAGACATCGCCAGCAGTGGATGGGTCGGCGTGGCATGGCGCCACGCGTTGGCGAAGTCGGCGTATCCCTGGCGAGATTGGGCCACCTCGCCGGCGTCGCGCGCGGCTCGCGCCAACTGTAGACGCGCGAGTGTGTGCACCAGGTTCGTCGGGTCGTTGCCCGGGTGATCGATGACGGCGCGGAACTGACGCGCGGCCTGTGTCGGTTCGCGGGCGGCCGCGTTCGCCAGACCACGCAGGTAGGACACCCACGGTCCGGCGGCCGCTTCGAACTGCGCGGCCGGGGTGAGCAGTGCGAGCGCGCCGCGGCCATCGTTGTTTGCGATGGCCGCCGCCGCTTGCAACATCGGCACCTGTGCGTTGACGACATCGGGCGCGGGAGGCTGAAGCGTCGTGAACGCCTTCGCGAGTTCGGAGGCCAGGGGCGCGCGGCCGGAGAACGCGGCCGCCAGCGCCGCAGTCCACGTCGTCTCTGAACCACGGCTGATGTCGAGCGAGGACTGCAGTTCTCTGTGCGCGCGTTCAGGATCACCGATGAGCGCGTCAGCCAGCGCTTCCTCCGCGACAAGACGGCCGGCGAAGTCGTTGATGTGAGCTGCGCGCGCCGCCGTCACCGCGCGGGTGTACAGGGTCCGGCCGGTTTCGAGGTCGCCCGTCGCAAACGCGGCTCGGGCGGCTTCGGTGACGACCAGATACCCGTCGGGCCGGGCGGCTGCCGCGCGAAGGTGTTCCTGCATGCTGCCCGTATCGTTGTCGATGAACGCGAGTCCGTACGACAGCTGGCGAATCGCCGTCGAGTCGAGCCCCTTCACCATGGCGTCGCGGATCACGTCTTTCGCTTCCGACAGGCGATCGACGGCGAGCAGTGCCCGCGAGAGTTGCTGATAGGCGACTACCGAGTTCGGTCCGAGCCGAACCGCGGCGCGCCCCTCTTCGATCGCGGCGTCGAACTGATTCAGGCGGGCGTAGGTCGTCGACAGATTGTTGTGCGGCACCCAATCGTCAGGATACGTGCCGATCCACACCCGATACGTGGCCACGGCTTCGTCGAGCCGTCCAGTAACGATGTAGTGGTAATGGGAGCGGATGAAGAGCCGCTCGGGTTCGCTGAGCGACTCGCTGCGCGCGAACGCGCGCTTCATGTAGGTCTGCGCCTTGTCGAGATCGCGCAGGTTGGTGTAGATCGCGCCGAGGCGCGCGGCGGCGAGCGCGAAGTTCGGGTCGATCTCGAGCGCGCGTTCGAAGAACGGAATCGCCTGGACGTCGCCGACCTTCAGGCGTGTGTCGATGCCCATGCTGTACGCCTTCAGCGCATCGAGCGACTGCGTCTGGGCGGAGAGCTCGGAGGCGCGACCATCGAACTCCGCTTGCCGCTCGGCGAGTGACAGATTCGCACTGGAGATCTGCGCCTGCTGGTACTTGCCGGCCAGCATCGAGTCGCGATTGATCAGGCCGAGCT
>JANYHS010000175.1 GCA_025358945.1 Acidobacteriota bacterium | reverse complement strand
GTGCCGGCGCACCTCACGCCGGATGTGTACGACGAAGCGCGCGCGGTGGACGAGGCCCAAGCGCGGGTGATGGCCAAGCGGCTCGCGAAGGAAGAAGGCGTCTTCGCCGGCACCTCGTCTGCGCTCAACGTCGTCGCGGCGCTGAAACTCGCGGGTGAGATGGGTCCCGGCAAGGTCGTGGCGACCGTTGCTGTCGACAGCGGCCTGAAATACCTCGCCGGGGACCTGTTTACGTAACGATCGGATTGTCCGCGTCTCCCCGCGCTACTTGATGAACAGCATCTCTCGGTAGGTCGCCAGCGGCCACGTCTCGTGCGGGATGACGACTTCGAGCTGATCGCCGGTTTCGCGCAGCGCCGACATCGCCGGCACGACGACGTCGCGGAAGTGCTTCGCGTGTTTCTCCGCGGAGGCGCCCTCGTGTTCGAGCGTCTTCGCGAGCTTGTCGGTGCGGCGCTTGAACTCGTCGACGAGCTTGGTCAGCCCATTGAGCATCTTCTTGCCCTCCACCGACTTGCCGCCCGCCGATTTCACCGCCGCCACGCTCTGCGCCACGTCCTTCTGGTACTCGAACGCCGCCGGCAGAATGTAGCGGTTCGCCATCAGCACCATCAGCTGACCTTCGACGTTCACGGTCTTGTTGTAGGTCTCGACCATGATCTCGTAGCGCGCGTGCAGCTCGCGCTCGTTGAGAATCTTGTAGGTCTCGAACAGCGTGATGGCGTCCTTGGTGACCAGCTGGGGCAGCGCGTCCACGGTGTTCTTCAGGTTGAGCAGCCCGCGCTTGGCCGCTTCCTTCTCCCACTCCTTCGAGTAGCCGTTGCCGTTGAAGATGATCTGCTTGTTCTCCTTGATCACCTTTGGCAGCAGCAGCGCCACCGCCTGGTCGAGCGTCTTGCCGCCCTTGACCGCCTTCTCGAGTTCCGTGGCGATGTAGTCGATCGACTCGGTCACCGCCAGGTTGAGGACGATGTTCGGGTAGCCGATGCTCTGGTTGGACGACACCGCGCGGAACTCGAACTTGTTCCCGGTGAAGGCGAACGGGCTGGTGCGGTTGCGATCGCCGGCGTCGCGCGGCAGCTTCGGCAGCACGAGGACGCCGGTGTCGAGCATGCCGCCGTCCTTGGTCGACTTCGCGCCGCCCTTCTCGATCTGCTCGAAGATGTCGGTCAGCATATCGCCGAGGAAGATCGACAGGATCGCCGGCGGCGCTTCGTTCGCGCCGAGGCGGTGATCGTTGCCGGCGCTGGCGATGCTGGCGCGCAACAGGCCCTGCCAGCGGTTGACCGCGCGGATCACGGCAGTGCAGAACACGAGGAACTGGATGTTGTCGTGCGTGTTCGCGCCCGGGCCCAGCAGGTTGTTGCCCGCGTCGTCGCTCATCGACCAGTTGAGGTGCTTGCCCGAACCGTTGACGCCGGCAAACGGCTTCTCGTGCAGCAGGCACGCGAGGCCGAACTTCGGCGCGGAGCGCTTGAGCGTCTCCATCATCATCATCTGATGATCCGTGGCCACGTTCGCGTTCTCGAACACCGGCGCGATTTCGTACTGGCTCGGCGCCACCTCGTTGTGGCGCGTCTTCACCGGCACGCCGACCTTGTAGAGCTCGGTCTCGACCTCGGACATGAACGCCATGACGCGGTCGGGGATCGCACCGAAGTACTGATCCTCGAGTTCCTGGCCCTTCGGTGGCTTGGCGCCGAACAGCGTACGGCCCGCGTTGATCAGGTCCGGCCGCGACAGATAGAAGTACTGATCGATCAGGAAATATTCCTGCTCGGGGCCGCAGGTCGTCACGACGCGTTCCGCGGTCGAGCCGAACAGCTTGAGGACGCGGACCGCCTGCTTCGACAGCGCTTCCATCGAGCGTAGCAGGGGGGTCTTCTTGTCGAGGGCTTCTCCGGTCCAGCTGACGAAGGCGGTCGGGATGACCAGCGTGGTCTCGTGGCCGCTGCGGAGCAGCCACGGCGGGCTGGTCGGATCCCACGCCGTGTAGCCGCGCGCTTCGAAGGTGGAGCGCATGCCGCCCGACGGGAAGCTCGACGCGTCCGGCTCGCCGCGGACGAGTTCTTTGCCGGAGAATTCGAGCACGGCTTTGCCGTCGCTGGTCGGCGACAGGAACGAGTCGTGTTTCTCGGCAGTGATGCCGGTGAGCGGCTGGAACCAGTGCGTGTAGTGTGTGGCGCCGTGTTCGACCGCCCACTCTTTCATGGCGGAGGCGACCGCGTCCGCGACGGACATATCGAGCGGCTCGCCGTGCGTCATCGTGCGTCGCAAGGCGTGGTACACCGGTTTCGGGAGACGCGTCTGCTGGACTTCGTCGCTGAATACCAGGCTGCCGAATGCCTCGGCCGGGCGCGGTATCCGAGGCTCCTTGGCTTCCGTGACGGCCCAATCGCGAATCGAACTGATTGCTTCACCGAGCACTCTCGAACCCATCGCGGCGCCCCCTTAAGAACGGTATCTAAAACGACTCGGCATTATCCCAAAAAGCGTGCGAGTTGTGCAATCCCGCGACGTCAAGGTTGCGACAATTTCGTTCCATTGGACGGCGTGCATGGCGAGACGTGCAGATCGTGCAGAGAATTCAGATCACGCGCGTTGAGCGTCGGGCCACCCGAGCAGCGCCAGGAATTCCGCCAGCACCATCGCGGTCGCGCCCCAGATCTCGACGCCGGCGATCTGAAACGCCGGCGCCGACAGCACGAGGCCGTCGCGCGCGCGTGTGTTCGTGACGAGATGATGCGGGTTCATCAGATCCTCGATCGCGATCTCGAGAATGCGCGCGACTTCGCCGTCCGCGGCGGTCAGGGACGGCCGCGCAGGCCGCCACGCGACGATCGGGTGCAGCCGGAAACCGCTGACCGGAATCTCGAGCGGCGTCAGCGCGCCCATCACGCGCACCTCGTCGAGCGGCAGCGCCACTTCTTCGTGCGCCTCTCGCAGCGCGGCCTGTTCAAATGTTTCACCGGGATCGACGACGCCGCCAGGCAGCGAGACCTGGCCGCCATGGCGCCCGAGCGTGTCGGCCCGCACGGTGAGAATGATGTGCGCCTGATCACGATTCGGAAGAACCCGCGGAGCGGTTCCTTCCTTTGGGAACACGAGAATCAGTCCGGCGGCGTCGCGGATGCGCGCGGCGCTGTCCTTGGGCCAGGCGCGTCGAGGCACGGGCGCCAGCCGCGCCTGCGCCGCCGGCCCTGGCAGTTCTTTTCTCAGGCCGGCGTCGAGGCGAATGATGGCGTCGGCGAATGTCACGATGCGGGAACGATGGTCATACCACTGCAGCTGCTCTGCGGCGAGGGGTACGAGGCGCCGGTGATCGCCTTCACCACTTCGCCTGCGATGAACGCGTAGCCGGCGTCGTTCGGGTGCAGTCCATCCGACGCATAGTTGGACGCGACGTAGCTGCGCGCGTCGCACATCAGATCGATCACGCTGACCGACGACGAAGCGAGCGGATTCACCACAGTGGTGGTCATGCCGACGGCGGCGCGCTGCGCGGCCTGGCGCTGCGCAAGCGAACTGCCGGCCAGAAACGGCAGGCCCGCCGCGTTGGGCGGATTCAGAATGACGATGCGCGGTGAGCCGGCGCGCAGGCGGATACCGACCAGCAGCATCGTGTAGTCCACGCCGAACGCTTTCACCTGTGTGTCGATGTACGCGTTGGGATTGCTCGCGCCCGCGCCGCCGCCCAGCGCCGCGGTGATGACGTTCACTTCGTTGAGGCCGGCAAAGATCGTGACCACCGTCGCATTTGTTTGTACGAACGTCATCTCGTTGTCGATGAAGTTGCCGAGAATCGTGCGGTTGTACTGTTGGCCCAGGGTTTGGAAATCGCGACCGATCACGGCCGTCGGGATGCCGAGGTTGAGGTTCGTGACCTTGAAACCCTGCGCGGCGAGGGCGCGAACGGTGACCGGGACGTAGCCCTTGCCGTTCGGGCAATCGGTAAGCGGCAGGCATTCCGCGCTCGAACCCACGCCGTTGGCGTCGCTGGCGCCGACCGCCGTGTAAACGATTGTCGAGCCCGCGGTGGGTGCTCCGGACGGCGCCGTGGGGCTGGCGCCGTTACCGAGTCCCAACTTGTCGCACCCCGTCGCGCCGGCAATGGCGCCGACCACCATGCCGATCCGCAGAATTGGAGAATAGCGAAGACTTCGAAAAAACCTGCCGCCGGAATCCCACATGTGTTCGTCGCCCTTCATTAGAATGGCATATTCGAGTGGAGGCTGGGCCCTGTATCTGGTGACGCTGTTGCGACGGATCGCCACCACGGCATCCGCCATAGTCATTGGAGTCTTCAACGTGGCGACGCATCGGCACGACACGGATCCTGTCGAGTTGAAGCCGGGCGATCCGGCGCCGGATTTTTCCCTGCCGGGATCCGACGGCCGTGTCTATCGTCTCAAGGAATTGGCGGGACGGCCGGTGGTGATTGCCTGGTTTCCGAAGGCGTTCACCGGCGGCTGCACGGCCGAGTGCAAGTCACTGAGTGCCAACAGCGCGGCACTGAGCGGGCTCGACGTCAGCTATTTCACGGCGAGCGTCGACGCGGCCGACGCGAACACGCGCTTCGCGGAATCGATGGGGCTTCGGTACCCCATTCTCAGCGACGAAACCAAGGATGTGGCCCGGGCCTACGGCGTGCTGGCGTCGAGCGGATACGCGTCGCGCTGGACGTTTTACATCGGAGCGGACGGCCGCATTCTGGACATCGACAAGAACGTCAGTGCCGCGTCTCACGGCAGCGACGTCCTTGCGAGGCTGACTCAATTACGGGTTCAGGGCTGACCCCGAACTCCCTCACAAGCTGACCGAGCGTCAGGCTGGAGCACGCATATGGCACTGCTGGATCGATTCCGCGCGCAATCCCACACACACCCCGACGCCGCCGTCCGCCTCGCGTTCGTGCAGGAGATCCCGCTCGACGAGCGTGAATTGCTGCACGAGATCGCGCGCGAGGACGCCGATCCGCGTGTGCGGCGCGCGGCCGTTGCGAAACTGATGGATCCACCGGCGCTGGCCGGTGTGGTAAAAGCCGATGCAGACGAGCAGGTGCGAGCGCAGGCAATCTCGATGCTGCGCGACATCGCGTTCGAGGCGTTCGAGGGCATCGGTGAGGTGGAGAGCCTGGCCGCGGTCATGGCGATCGAGGATCCCAAGACGCTGATTGGCATCGCCAAGAATGCGTCGCGCGAAATCACCGCACTGCGCGCGCTGGCCCGGGTCACCGACGCCCACGCGCTCGGGTCGATCGCGCGGCACGCCGAGCATGAAGCGGTGCGTCGCACCGCGTTCGACGCGCTGCAGGATCACGGCGAACTGCTCAGCGTCGCGCTCAACAGCGAGTTCAAGGATCCCACGCTGGCCGCGGTCGAACGGATTACTGATCGTCACGAACTGGAACAGATCGCGACGCGGGCCAAGAACAAGAGCGCGTCGAAACGCGCGCGGACGCTGGCGCGCGACATCGACGAGCGCATCGCCACCGAGCAACAGGAAGCCAGGATCGCCGCCGAAGCCGCTGCCGCCGCTGCGGCCGTGCCGCCCAGCGTCGAACCCGATCCCGTCCTCGTCGCCCAGGCCGCGACGCGCGCGCGCGAAGACGCCGAACGTTCGGATGCGGAACGCCAGGCGCGCGAAGCCAGAGATGCCGCCGCGCGTCCGCGACTGACGTTGTGCGAACGCATCGACGCGCTGAAGGGTGAGAAGGCGTTGGACGATCTCGAGGTCGCGACCGCCGAATGGGAAGGGATGCCGGCGCTGGACGATAGCGCCGCGCACGACGAGATGACGCGGCGTTTCGAGCGCGCCACGCGCGCGTGCGAGAAGCGCCACGCGGAGTGGAAGGATGCGGAGCGCCGCCGCGCCAGGCTCGGTGAACTGGCCGAGGAAGCCGTCCGCGCCGCAGTCGTCGAAGATGTCCAGGCCGCCCGCAAACAGTTCGCCGGCATCCGCCGCGAATGGCACGACCTGGGCGCCGGCACGATCAGCGATCCCCTCGTCTCCGCGCGCTACACCGAGGCGCAGGCGGCGTTTGCCATCCGCGACGCGGCCGCACACGACGAGGATCAGAAGGCGCGACGCGAAGCGTTGACGCGCCAGCAGCAGGTGGTGGCGCGCATTGAAGCCGTCGCCACGCGCGCGGATCTCGTGCTCAAGTCCGGCGAACGCGCGATCAAGGATATTCGCACCGCCCTCGGCGCCATCCCGCAACTGCCCTCGAAGAAGGAGTACGACGAGATCGTAAAGCGGCTGAAGGCCGCGCAGGCCGCGCTGATGCCGAAGGTGGAGGAGCTGCGTAACGTCGCCGACTGGCAACGCTGGGCCAATGTCGGGATCCAGGAACAGCTCTGCGAAAAGATGGAGGCGCTCAAGGCGGTCGACGACCCCGAGGAGATCGCCAAGCACGTCAAGACGCTGCAGGAGCAGTGGCGCCAGGCCGCCGACGTGCCGCGCGCGCAGGGCGACGCGTTGTGGAAACGCTTCAAGGCCGCGCACGACGCCGCGTGGACCCGCTGCGAAGCGCACTTTGCGGCGCAAGCCGAAGCGCGCGGCGGCAACCTCGCCAAAAAAGTCGCGCTCTGCGAACGCGCCGAGGCGCTCGCCGAGTCCACGAACTGGATTCAGACCGCCGACGAGATCAAGAAACTGCAGGCCGAGTGGAAGACGATCGGTCCCGTCAGCCGCGGGCAGGAAAAATCGATCTGGGAGCGCTTCCGCACCGCGTGCGATCGCTTCTTCACGCGCCGGCACGCCGATCTCGCCGAGCGCAAGACCGTCTGGGCCGGCAACCTGGCGAAGAAAGACGCGCTGTGCGTGAAAGCCGAAGCGCTACGCGACTCGACGGACTGGGACGCGGCGGCGGCTGAGATAAAACGGCTGCAGGCCGAGTGGAAGACGGTCGGGCCGATGAAGAAGACGCGCTCGGAGGCGATGTGGCAGCGGTTCCGCGGCGCCGCGGATCATTTCTTCGCCCGCTACGCGCAGCGCCACGATATCGCCCTCGGCGAACGCGTCGCCGCGCGCGAAGCGATTTGCGCCGAATTGGAAGCACTCGCACCGCCTGTTTCCGCGATCGAACCGGCGGCGGAATCCACAATCGAATCCACAGTCGAGCCCGTCGGCGACTCCGCGGTCGAATCCGCAATCCGCAGTCCGCAATCCGCACTGTCGGAGGCTCCCGCGGATCTGATGGCCACGGTTCGCTCCTTGCGCGGTCGCTGGCAGGCGGAAATCGCGGCGCGTGGCGTCGATCGCGATCGCGCGCTCGCCCTCGACGAGCGCTTCGCCGTGGCGTTCAACGCCGTCATCACGCGCTGGCCGGCGGTGTTCGGCGGCTCGGATCTCGATCCCGATTCGAACCGCAAGAAAATCGAGGCGATCGTCTCGCGCATCGAGGCGCTCGCGAAATCCCTCGCCGGCCCCGCGGCCGCGGGCGGCGACGCCGCGCTGTCTCCCACCGCGCGGATGGCGGCAATGCTGAAGGAAGCACTGGCCGCCAACACGATCGGCGGCAAGACCGACGACGACAGCCGGTTCCGCGCCGCGGCGGACGACGTGCGGCAGGCGCAGGCGATGCTGTCGCGCATCGGGCCCGTGCCGGAGCACGTGCGCCGGGCGCTCGCCGATCGGTTTCAGCGAGCGACCCGACGCATCACGGAAGCGTCGGGTGGGTCCGGTGGGCCGGGCGGGTCAGGTGGGTCGAGCAGACCGGGCAGGTCATGACCGACCTGACCTACCAGACCCACGTGACCTACCTGACCTCTACTGGCCGATCTTGATCAGCTCGACGTCGAAGACCAGCAGTCCGTACGGCGCGCTCTTGCCCATGTAGGCAAGCTTCTCGGGAATCCAGAAGCGCGTCTTCTCGCCCTCGATCATCAGCTGCAGGCCCTCGCCCCAGCCGGGGATCACACCGTCCAGCGCGAATGTCGTCGGCTGTCCGCGGACAACCGAGCTGTCGAACATTTTTCCGTCGGTCGTCCAGCCGGTGTAGTGCACGGTCACTTCGGTCGTCGATCGCGGATGCCGTCCGCCGATACCAGGCGTCAGCACTTTGTAGGCCAGGCCGCTCGCCGTTTTCTTCGCGTCGGCCGGCGCTTCCTTGACGTCTGACGGCGCGTGGGTCGGGATGTCGATCAGCTCGATGTCGAATACCAGCATCCCCTTCGGTTCGCGGGCGCCCTTGTAGGCCAGCGCTTCAGGAATCCACAGCCGGCGTTTTTCGCCGGGCGCCATCAGCTGCAGACCCTCGCTGAACCCCGCGATCACGCGGTTGACAGGAAAGCTCGACGGCTTGCCGCGCGTCACCGAGCTGTCGAACATCGAGCCGTCGCTCTTCCACCCCGTGTAGTGGATGGTGACGACATCGTCTTTTGCCGGGTGAACGATGCCTTTGCCTGGCGTGATGACCCTGGTCGCCAGGCCCGACGCGGTCTTGGTCGCGTTGGCCGGCGCCGCGGCCACATCTGGCGGCGCGGCAACGGTCGCCGGGGGAGTCGTCTGCGCCGAGGCGGCCGCGGTTGCAATCACGAATACGAGGACTGGGAGGATACGCATGGCGTCATTTTACTTGTGCTATCCTCCGCGCCGCTAATGACTCATTTCACGAAGCTCACGCCAAATCTTCTCGTCGCCAGCGTCGAACGCAGCCTGGCGTTCTACGTGGGCACCCTGGGCTTCGAGCGCGGCATGACCGTGCCCGAGGCGTCGCCGTTTGCGTTTGCGTCGGTAACGAGCGGCGCGATCGAGATGTTCTTCAACGACGCCGCCGGCGCCGTGAAGGAGTACCCCGCCTTTGCCGGCAAGCCGATCGGCGCCACCGGCACGCTGTTCATCGAAGTGGAAGGCGTCGACGCGCTTCACGATCGGCTGAAACCAGCGGTGAAGATCGTGATGCCGATCGAGACGAAGTTCTACGGGATGCGGGAGTTCGCGATCGAGGATCCCGACGGCTACGTGATCACGTTCGCGGAACGCGCTCCTACCACCTAGTCACCGCAGAGGACACCTTGATCTTTGTGTCCGGTTATGCCGGCGGCACAGGCGTGATCGGCAATTCGCGCACGCGCTTGCCGGTGGCGGCAAACAGCGCGTTGCCGAGCGCGGCGATCACCGGCGGCACGCCAGGTTCACCGACGCCCGTCGGTGGTGCACCGCTGTCCACGAACGTGACGTTCACCCGCATGGGCGCGTCGTTCATGCGCGCCACCGGGAAGTCGTTGAAGTTGCTCTGCTGAATCCGTCCGTTGGCGGCTGTGATCGCTCCATTGCGCGCCAGGCCAACGGCCATCACCGCGGCGCCTTCGAGCTGCGCGCGCACGCGATCGGGGTTGACGATGAGCCCGGCGTCGATCACCTGCTCGATGCGCGGCACCGTGAAGCCGCCGCGCGCGTCCGCCACGACCTCGACCACCGACGCGACGTAGCTGTTGAAGCTGCGATGCGCGGAAATGCCCATGCCCCGGCCGTTGCCTTTCGCGCGGGTGGCCCAACCGGCTTTTTCGGCGGCCACTTCGATCACGCGTCGCAGCCGCGCCGTGTCGATCGGGTGCGCCTCGATCGGTACGCCGTAGTTGGAGTAATCCACGCCCTGTGCCTTGAGGTCGATGTGCCGGTCGGGGCCCAGGAGATCCAGCAGAAATTCCAGCGGGTCGCGGCCGGCCGCGTGCGCCATCTCGTCAACGAAGCTGCCCGACGCGAAGACGTGGAAGTTGTTGGTCACGGCGCGGAACCAGCCGATGCGCACGTTCGCCGCCGCCGGGCCGTTCTCGGCACGCAGGTTCGGCACGTCATACGGCAGGTCGGTGAAGCCCAGATCGAGTTCCATGCTCATCGGCTCGGTGGCGTTCTCCACAAACGTCGAGGCGATCGGCTGGAACGCTGATCGAGACAGCCATGCCGTGGGCCGGCCCTTCGCGTCCACCGCGGCCTTGTGATACACCGCGGCGGTCGCGTGGAAGAAGTCGAAGTGAATGTCGTCCTCGCGCGTCCAGATCACCTTCACCGGTTTGCCGAGACGCTTCGAGAGGATCGCGGCTTCTGCCGCGAAGTCGGGCTTGGACTTGCGTCCGAAGCCGCCGCCGAGCAACGTCACGTGGACGGTGACGTTTTTCTTGTCGATACCGAGCGCCGCCGCTACCGTGTCCTGCGCCGCTTGAGGATCCTGGGTCGGCGTCCACACTTCCACCTTGCCGTCGCGGAAGTCCGCCACGGCCGTGGGCGGCTCCATCGCCGCGTGCGCGAGCATCGGCGTGGAGTAGGTGGCCTCGATCGTCTTGCCGCCTCGGGCGAACTCGGCGTCCACGTTACCGAGGCGTCGCGCGACCTTGCCCGGCTTGCTCACGGTCTGCAGTAACTGTTGCTTGAACGCCGCCGACTCGAAGCTGGCATTCGCACCATCGTCCCAGGTGATGTTGAGCTTCTTGCGGCCCTGTAGCACCGCCCACGTGCTGGCGCCGATCACCGCCACGCCGCCGAGCGTCTGGAACATGCGCGCGCCGGTCGGCGGGCCGATGGTTTCGGTCTGCAGCACGCCCTTGACGGCGCGAGCCGCGGTGTCGTCGAGCGTCCTCACTCTGCCGCCCACCACCGGCGGATGTTCGATCGAGGCGAACACCATGCCGTCACGATAGATGTCGAGGCCGAATTGCGCCTTGCCGGTCGTGATGTCGCTGAGGTCGTAGATCGGCTGTTCTTTGCCGACGTACTTCCAATCCGCCTTGGTCTTGAAGCGCAGATCCTCGGCCTTCGGCACTGGTAATTGTGATGCCGCCGGGACCAGCGCGCCGTACGCCAGGCGGCGTCCCGATCCGCGGTGCACCACGTTGTGATTCTCGGTGGTGATCTCGGACGCCGGCACGCCCCACTGCGTGGCAGCGGCGCTCACCAGCATCGTGCGCGCCGCCGCGCCGGCGCGGCGGAAGGCGTCGTAGAAATCGCGAATCGACCGCGAACCGTCGGTGTTCTGATCGCCGTATGCGGCGTCGCCCAGGCCCTGCTCGATGCGCACCCGGCTCCAGTCGGCGTCCAGTTCGTCGGCGGCAACCAGCGGCAGCGACGTGCGGATGCCGGTGCCCATCTCCGATCGGTGCGTGACGATGAAGACGGCGCCGTCGGGTTCGATGCCGAGATAGATGCTCGGGTGCAGCGGCGCGGTCTGCGCGCGCGTCTTAATCGTGGCGTCCTGCGCCCACACGGACTCGGGCAATACCTGCGAGGCGACGACGAATGCACTGGTCGAGAGAACGCCGCCGAGGAACTGCCGCCGACTGACGTTCTGGAGAATCGCATCGGTGATACTCATCGGCCACTTCCCGTCTGGCCGGACGCCGCGGTTTTGATGGCGGCGCGGATCCGCTGATACGTGCCGCACCGGCAGATGTTGCCGGCCATGGTGCGGTCGATGTCCTGGTCGGTCGGACTCGGCGTGCGCGCGAGCAGCGCCGATGCCTGCATGATCTGACCGCTTTGGCAGTAGCCGCACTGCGGGACGTTGTGCTCGGCCCACGCGCGCTGCACAGGGTGGTTGCCATCGGCGCTGAGGCCCTCAATGGTCATCACCTTCTTGCCCTGCAGTGTCCGCACCTGCGTCTGGCAGGACCTGACCGCCTGGCCGTCCACGAGCACGGTGCATGCGCCACACAGGCCGGCGCCGCAGCCAAACCGGGTACCGGTCAACCGCAGGTCGTCACGGAGGTGCCACAGCAGCGGCATCGTTTCGTCGCCGTCGAACGTGCGGCTTGCGCCGTTGATTGAAAACGTCACCATGTCGATGAATCCTCGCTGAAGATCATTTCGCCGATCGGCCTAACGCCGCTGTCTGTTGAGTGCGTCGAGTTTCAGTTTGAGCGCTTCCAGTTTCTGCCCCGCGTCGCTGAGCTTTCCCTCCGACGTCAGCCGCTGGTAGTCGGCGAAATCCTTCGCGGCGGCGCTGATCAGTCCGTTCATGTCCGTCGCCGCCGGCGGAGCCGCGGCCGGCGCCGATGACGCCACTCCCGCGGCGGCGGCGTTCGCTGCGCCAGGCGTGACCGGTGCGGATGGAGCATTCGGCGCGGCCGCCAGCGTCGATTGACCGTTGCCGAACAGCGCGGCCATCGCCACCTCGAACGTCGGCCCGTAGGCCAGTCGATCCTGCAGCGCAAGCACGACGAGCCGCAGTTCCGGCATCGGGCTGCGTTCCGCCTGCAGATAGATCGGTTCCGCGTAGAGCAGCGCGCGTCCCACCGGGATCACGATCAGCCCGCCGCGGCGGACATGCGATCCCTGCTGGTTCCACAGCGACAGCTGACCGGAGAGCTGCGCGTTCTGATCGATCCGCGCTTCGACCTGCAGCGGACCGTCCACCAGCTTGGTCTTCGGGAAGTCGTAGACGACGGTCTTGCCGTAGTTCTCGCCGTCGCCGCGCCCCGCGATCCAGCCGATCAGGTTGTTGCGGTTGGCCGGCGTGAACGGCAGGATCTCGACAAACTCGGTCGTCTTTTCGCCTGGCAGCGTCATCAACACGAAGTTCGGTTCCATCGTCTGCGCCGCCTGGCCGGCCGCGCTGGTCGAGCCGCCTTCGGTCGCGACGCTCCACAGATCCTCGCGGTTGTAGAACACGCCGGGATCGGTCATGTGGTACAGCCCATACACCGTCGCCTGCAGCTTGAGCAGCAGTTCCGGATAGCGCACGTGCTTCCGCATTTCGGGCGGCATGGCCGAGCCGTCTTTGAAGAGACTCGGAAAGAGTCCGCGATACGCCTCGATGATCGGATCCTCGTTGTCGAACACATAGAAGCTGGTCGTGCCGTCGTACGCATCCACGATCACCTTGATGCTGTTGCGCATGTAGTTGATGCGATCGCGGCCGAACCGGAAGTGCCTGGCGTACGGGTAGCTGTCGGACTGCGTGAAGCCGTCCATCATCCAGAACAGCCGCCCCTCGTCGCTGACGATGACGTAGGGGTCTTCGTCGAAGGTGAGGAAGGGCGCGAGCGTGGTGACGCGGTCCTTGATGTTGCGGCGCATCAGCAGACGGCTCTCCGCGGTGATGTCGTCGCTGAACGGCAACTTGGCGAGATCGCCGCGGTCGAGCGCGATAATCAGCCGGCGGAAGAATCCGCCGAGCAGGATGCCGCCGTTCCCCTCGTACGACGTGAGGCTGTTGGTCTCGCCCTGCGGGTAATTGAATTCCTTCTGCCGCGTTTTCACATACACGTCGGTGTTGGTCAGCTCGCCGAAATACACTTCCGGCCGCGTGACTTTCAGCGACGGGATCGTGCTTTGGACCGGCATGTTCGACAGGATCAGCGTCGGCAGCCCTTCCGGCGTGAAGCCGTTGACCGGATTCATCGTGACGCCGTATCCGTGCGTGTAGATCAGTTTTTCGTTGATCCAGTTGCGGCTGCTCTCCGGCAGCTTCTCGACGTTCAACTCGCGCGTGGCGAGCATCATCTGCCGCACCGAGCCGTTCACCATGTAGCGGTCGATGTCGATGTCGGGGAAGTCGTAATAGGTGCGGATCTCCTGGATCTGGCGCAGCGTGTCCTGCAGCGCGCGCCAGTCCCACAGCCGGATGTTCTGGAGCGTCGCCTGGTTGTGCTCGGCGTCGACCGCCTCCACGCCGCTGTCAGCGGGGAACGGGTGCTGCTCGATGCGGTCCAGCGCAAATGCCTTCCGCGTCAGCTCGATGTTGTGCGCAATGTAGGGCGCCTCGCGCACGAGTTCGTTCGGTTTCACGATGAAGCTGTTGACATACCAGCCCATCATGCCGACGCCGACGTAACACACCGCCGCGGGCGCCACCGCGACGACCAGCCAGCGGACGCGCGGCGCGGCTACCGCGTTCACCAGCGCGAGCAGTGCGCCGACCGCCAGTGCGATCGAGACGACGAGCATGCCCGTCAGCGTGACGTGCGCGTCGGTGTAGGTGACGCCGGCGAAGATCGTGTGGTCTTCGAGGATCCGGCCGAAGCGACCGACGAAGGTCTGGGCCGCAAAGGCGATCAGCACGCCGGCCGCGGCAATGGACACGCCGCGCAGCGCGGTGCTGCTGTTCATGCTGCTGCGTGTCAGCGCGCGTGAACCGCCAGCCACGACGGCAAGAAACACGGCCACGACCGCCACGATGATCGCCAGGGAGACTAGCCAGC
>JANYHS010000162.1 GCA_025358945.1 Acidobacteriota bacterium | reverse complement strand
GTGCGCCTCGGCCAGGTACGGCGACAAGTAGATCGCGCGATTCAGCTCGACGATCGCGTCGCGATCGTTCTCCTGCTGAAACAGACGCTGACCGCGGTCGAGATAGAACGCCGCGAGTTCCTCGTTGCTGCGTTGACCGTCGGTCGCAAGCCGGGCACTGAGCTGACCCGCGTGCGGCAGCTCCACCTGGTGTTTGATGCGCTCCAGTCCCTTCGGCACGGCATCACCGCCGGGCTTCCTGGTTGGCTCGTACGTCGAGGAGAGGCGGCGCGCCAGTTCCCGTTCGCGCGTCGCTTCGGTGGCGTTGTTGGCGGCGGCCAGCGCCGCGCCCAACACAAAATGTGCATCGGCGTCGGCGGGACTGCGACGGACCGCCTCCCGCAGCCAGTAGGTGGCAGCCTGTGCATCGCGATCCTGCCAGTAGGCATAGCCCAGGTTGAACAAAAAATCTTCATCGTCGGGATCGGCGTCGGCGGCCTTGTTGAAGAAGTACGCGGGCTGGCCCGATGCGGCCGCGCCGCCGCGCCGCAGTTGCACCACGCCGAGATTGTTCAGCAGCGCCGGCGACGGATCGGCATCGGCCAGCGCCTTGAACGTCGCAAACGCGTCGTCGTATTTTTTCAGGTTCAGCTGAGACAAGCCGGCGAGAAACCGCGCGCGGCGTACCCAGGGCGAGTCGTCGGGCACGGACACGACGGCGGCAAGCGCCAGCGCGTGATGGCCCTGCTCAGCATAGATATCCCACAGCGCGAGGCGCGCGCGATCGAAGGTCGGCTGCCCGGCCATCGCGGCGCGGAGATAGCTGATCGCCGTGGCCGGGGTTTCCGCGAGGAGTCCCTTGATGAAGGCCTCGAACACCGTGACCGGCGGATGTTGCGCCTCGACGTCGGCGGACGACGTCGCGGACGGCGGCGTCATCCGTCTGGCGATCCGCTCGAAGGTGGCGAACAGCTCCGGCAGCGGGCCCCGCTCGGTGACGTCGGCGACCACGCGGCCGGTGTCGAGCGCGATGCTGCGCGCGCGCACCACCATCGTGTCGTTCTCCGCCTGCAGCGACCCGACGACGACCTGGGCAGCGCCGACCAGTTGCGCGATGCGGATCACGGAGGCGTCAGTCAGCACCGCGGCCGCCGGCACCTGGAGACGCTCGAACGCCTGCTGCCGCTCGGTGCGCGACAGGGCGGTGGCGCCCAGCGCGTTGAGATCGTCAGTCAGCAGGACGGCGGACGCTTCGCTCAGCCAGAAGAAGCGTCCCTCCCGCGTGACGTTCTCGAAGGGGATGACGAGGATGCGCGCGGGCGCAGGGTTCGTCCCTTGCGCCGAACCCATCCGCGCCGCGCCCAACACGATCGCCAGCGCGGCAAGACAGCGGTTCATGAGGCCCGGGCGTCGGACTTGGCGGGCTGGGCGCCGGCCAGCGTCACCGTCAGGATGCACGTCGCATCGCCGGTTGCCCGGCACGCCTCGATCTCGGTGCGTGACGCCAACTCGAACAGTGCGAGCAGTCGTGTGAACGCGGCGGCGTAGAAGCCGCACAGCGGATGCGGCACGCGATCGCGGACGTTGCAGAAGATCGACGCGCGCAGGTCGACACGCGCGGCGCCCTTGCGGAGTGTGGAGATCGCGCGGCTGCCCTTGAAACTGCTGCGCACGAGGCGTCGCGAGAGCCGCAGCAGAATCTGGCTGCGCAACCACACCGGCGCCGCCTTGATCGCCGCGCGCTGCATGGGCGGCATCGATTGCACCGTCCAGTCGGCGGCGTACTCGCCCGCGCGCGTCGTGATCAGCGTGTAGGCGTCGCCTTCCTGGCGCAGAAAGCTGAGGACCGCATACAGCGGCGCAAGGCCGATCGTGCCTTCACGTAGCCCTTCGGCGTTCAGCCAGTTTTCATAGAAGCCCAGACGGGTCGGCAGGATATCTGCGATCCCCTGGTGAAGGCTGGCGACGAGCACACGACCGATGCCGGCTTCTCGCATTGTCAGAGTAAAATCGAACGATGCACAGTGCGGCCATCCTGACGGGCGGTCAGGCCACGCGGTTCGGTGGACGCGACAAGAGCGCGCTGATGGTTGACGGCCGTACGATTCTCGACCGTCAGATCGCGACGCTGGCGCCGCTGACCGATGATCTGCTGATTGTCGGTGGTCCACACGTGGCGCACGACCTCTGGTCGCCACACGTGGCGCACGACCTCTGGTCGTGCGATCGCAGCGCCACAGGCCCTGCGCGACGTGTTATCCCGGACATCGTGCCGGGCTGCGGACCGCTCGGCGGCCTGCACGCCGCGCTGACCGAGGCGCGCGGCGACGCCCTGTTCCTGATTGCCTGCGACATGCCGTTTGTCACGCCGGCGTTCGTCGCACACCTGCTCTCGCTGGCCGGCGACGCCGACATCGTCGTGCCGCAGAGCGAACACGGCTATCATCCGTTGTGCGCCGTCTACACGCGCGCGTGCCTGGAACCAGTGGCGGCGCGGCTCGCGAATCGGCGCTTGAAGATCCGCGATCTGGTCACGGACGTGCGGACGCGGGTCGTGGCCGTTGAGGAGATCCGGCGGTTCGGCAGTCCCGATCGGTTGCTCGCCAACGTGAATACGCCGGCCGAGTATGCCGATCTCGAGGCGCTCCAGGGTCACAAACAGTAATCGTATCACGAGCTCAGCGCTCGCCCGCTCGGCTCCACACACACTCCGCCCATGATTCTGAGCGTTCAACGACAGGTCCACGACGCAATCGCCACGGCGATTCGTCTGCATTTCGAAATCGCCGACGTGCCCTCGTTCGCCATCGAAGTGCCCCCGACGCGTGCGCTGGGCGATCTCGCCGTGCCGGTGGCGTTTCAATTGGCGCGCGCGCTGCGCAAGGCGCCCAAAGCCATCGCGCAGGAACTGGCGGACGCGATCGGCACGATCCCCGGCATCGCGCGCATGGTGGCCGCGCCGAACGGCTATCTGAACCTGTATCTCGATCGCCGGGCGTTCTTCATCCCGCGGGCGCGGACGGAGATCGCACCGGAACGCGCGCCGATCGAGAAAACGATTGTCGAGCACACGGCCATCAACCCGAACAAAGCGGCCCACATCGGCCACCTGCGCAACGCCGCCCTCGGCGACACGCTGGTTCGCGCGCTGCACTTCCGCGGCACGCCGGTCGAGACCCAGAACTACATCGACGACACCGGCGTCCAGGTCGCCGACGTCATCGTCGGCTTCCGCGAGATCGAGCATCACTCACTCGACGAGGTGCGACAGATCGCCGACACGACGCGCTTCGACTACTACTGCTGGGATCTGTATGCGCGCACGTCGAAGTGGTATTCCGAGGGAACCTCAGAGGAGACAGAAGCGCGCAAGCGCCTGCGCTACGCCACGCTCCACGAGATTGAGCAAGGCGGCAACGAGACGGCCGAAGTTGCGGAGCTGATTTCGACGGCGGTGTTGCGGCGTCACCTGGAGAC
>JANYHS010000124.1 GCA_025358945.1 Acidobacteriota bacterium | reverse complement strand
TGGCGATCGGCCCTGGAGCAGCAAACCTGCCGGCGGTCCACCGCGTGGCGATCGACCCTGGGGCGGTAAACCTGCCGGCGGTCCACCGCGTGGTGATTGGCCCTGGGGCAGCAAACCTCCTGCAGGCGGAGCTGCCAAGCGTCCGTGGAGCGGCAAGCCCCGCGGGCCGCGGGCCGGTGGCGCCCCCGGCGATGGCCCTCCGCGCAAACGTCGCGCCGAGGATCCTGACAAAAGCTGATCCGCGCGATGATCAGCCACATCGTCCTGATGAAGCCGCGCGCTGATCTGTCTGTGGCGGACAGACAATCACTGATCGACGCGTTCGAGCGCGCGATGCGTGAGATCCCGACCGTCCGCAATGTGCGCGTGGGAAAACGGATCACTCACGGCGCGGGTTACGAACCGTCAGCGCCGGACGCGGCGGACTATGTCGCGGTCATCGACTTCGACGATCTGGCCGGCCTGCAGGTCTATCTCCAGCATCACGCGCACGCGGAACTCGGCGCGCGCTTCGGTCAATCGCTCAGTGCCGCAATGGTGTACGACTTCGAGGTGGGGGGAGTCGAGCTGTTTCAGAGCGGACGTAGCTAGATTGCAGCGGTCAGTCGATATCGTCCTGCGCCAGGTGTGTGTCCGACTCGATGTCCCTGCGGGCTCGCCTGCCTAGAACCTGTTCATACCGCTCGGCCGGAATGGCGCCAGTCCCTGGACGTTTGGCCCACAGGTTCTGTTCCGTGAACATTTCCCCTGTGCGTACAGGCGCGATCGTCACCAGCGTCGCGAACGCAAAATCCATCGTCACTTGTTCTTCCGGCGCGGGTCCCTTGGCGCCGCCCCGCATCAGTTGCATCGCCCGCGCTCCGTCGATCAGATTTCGACACTGCTCCGGATCCATCGAGCAGACGATGTCGGGGCCTGGCCGCGTCATCGAGTCGGTGAAGTGCCGCTCGAGGATCGAGGCGCCGAGAGCGACCGCGCCGAGGCACGCGAGATTGTCGGTCGTGTGATCCGACAATCCGACCACGGCGTCAGGAAACGCGTGCATCAATTCCGTCATCGCGCCGAGCCGCACCAGGCGGGGCGGTGTCGGATACAGGTTCGTGGTGTGCATCAGCGCGTACGGTGTGCCGGCGCGTTCAAAGATCGCCACGGCTTTGCGCACGCTCGCGATGGTGTTCATCCCGGTACTCAAGATGATCGGTTTGCGGAAGGACGCGACATGTGTCAGCAGCGGGTAGTTGTTGCACTCTCCCGATCCGATCTTGAACGCGGGCACGTTCATGCGCTGCAGTCGGTCCGCGGCGGCGCGTGAAAAGGGTGTGCTGAGGAAGATCATCCCATTCGATTCAACGTACGCCTTGAGCGCGAGCTCGTCATCCTCAGACAGCGCGCAGCGCGCCATGATGTCGTAGATCGAGACGCTGGCGTTGCCCGGCACCACGCGCTTCGCCGCAGCGCTCATCTCGTCGTCGACGATGTGGGTTTGATGCTTGACGACTTCCACGCCGGCGCGCTTGGCAGCGTCGACCATCTGCCGCGCCGTGTCGAGACTCCCCTCGTGATTGATTCCGATTTCCGCGATCACAAGGGGCGCGTGAGCCGGTCCAACGAGGCGGGTTCCCAACCGGATCTCAGACATATGGCGACTACGGATTCCTTGCAGCTGGCGTAGTGGCCGGGACGAAATGTCCGTCACCTTTCACGTCGACTTGCACGAGTGCCGTGCCGTCGACGCCGTAGGTCAGCCGACGATCCGGCGTGCCGCGATGCAGTGTGTCGAACGCGATCGACGTGAGCCGGTCGCCCTCATACGTCTCCCACCTGTCCATCCGGCCGTCTTCGTCCGTATCTTCTTCGGCTGACACCAGCACGTTTTTCTGGAAGTGTTCGACGCGCGTGATCTTACCGTCGCGGCGCGTCGAGATGTCGGTCCGCGCAATTGATCCGTCCGAACCGAGGTACGACCAGGCATCTTCTTTTCCGTCCTGAGCGCGGGACGAGCCGATCTTTTCCAGCGTCTGGTCAGGAAGGTAGTACTCCCAGCGATCGATCTTGCCGTCTTCGTCCTTGTCGATCTCGATGCGGATCACCCGCGACCCGTCCATGTAGCTCCACGTATCGACCTTGCCGTTGCCGTCCGAGTCGTACTTCAGCAGGGTAAGCCTGCCCGTCACCTGGTCGTACTCCGGGGTCATCCGCTTTCTGCCCTGCTTTGCTGGTTGGTCACAGGCAGACATAATTAGGGCATAACACAGAATAGTACAAATACTGGCACGCTTGATCGCTGTGAAAATATGTCGTATGACCAAAATTGTTAACGGCGGACTTTATCTGGCTGCTGAGGAGAGCCCTACGCCAAAGAACTCGGTGATGAGCTGCCGCAGGGCCCCCAGCGTCGGCGCGCTGTTGATGCCCGTGCGCAGATGCGAGCCGTTCTCGAGGCCCTTGGTGTACCAGGATCCGAGCGCCCGCAGCTTGTTGACGACCCAACGATCGTGGGTCGTCTCCCGCGCTTCATCGACGCGCTCTGTCATCAGCAGGTCGATGTAGTCGAGCAGGAAGATCCCGCGATCTTCCAGCGTGACCACGCGCGGCGGTCGGCCGGCAGCCAGGTCCATGGCCTGCGACAGAATCCACGGATTGCGCAACACGCCGCGCCCGACCAGGACACCCTCGACGCCGGAGCGCATGCGATCGATGATCTGCTGCGGCTCGAGACAGTCGCCGCTGCCGAAGACAGGGATCGTCAGGTCGGCCGCAATGCGCGCCACCAGATCCCAGTCTGCTGACCCGCTGTAGCTCTGCGCCGCCGTTCGGCCGTGCACCGCAATTGCCGCGGCGCCGGCGTCCTGCACCATCTTTGCCAGCGTCGGCGCGTTCCGCTCGTCGTCGTTCCAGCCGGCGCGCATCTTGACCGTCACCGGAATCTTGACCGCCTTCGCCATCGCCGCAATCACCGATGCGGCGTGCCCTGGCTCGCGCATCAGGCTGCAACCGGCGTTGTGCTTGGCAATCTTCGGCACCGGGCAGCCCATGTTCACGTCGACGATATCGGCGCCCATGCCTTCGACGATTTGCGCGGCCGCCGCCATCTTGTCCGGATCGCCGCCGAAGATCTGAATCGAGATCGGCCGTTCTTCCTGCGTGTACTCCGCGTACTCCAGCGTCCGGTCGATACCGCGAATCAGACCTTCCGCGCTCACCATCTCGGTGACGACGAGGCCGCAGCCGCCGTGGCGCTTCACCAGGCGGCGGAACGCCGTGTCCGTCATGCCGGCCATCGGAGCAATCGCGAACGGCGACTTGAGATCGACGGATCCAATCTTCACGTTGTTTTTACCGCCGGTTTCTTCTTCTAGTACGCTCTGACGTCCGCCGCGTCGACTTCCACGCTGACCGCCTGGCCGATCAGGTTCACCGAGAGCACGAGCCGGGCCTTGATCGCATCTTTCCGCATCAGCCGGCCGATGACGCCGCGTAGCGCGCCGTGCGTCACCTCGACCATCATGCCTTCCTGAATCATCGGACACGGATCGTATTGAAGGTCACTGCCCACCAGCACGCGAATGCTGTCAAGCTCGCTCTCGGGAATCGCCGCCGGCTTGCCGTCAAACGACACGATCTTCACCACACCGACGGTCTTCAGGATCGGCAACGAGTCAGCCAGATCGAAACGCGCGAAACAATAACCGGGGAAGAGCGGCCAGTCGATCTTCTTCTTGCGATCCTTCCAGCGGCTCCAGCGGGGCATGGTCGGAAGAAAGGCGTCGATGTGCTTGCGCTCGAGCTGTTCGCGGACGACCTGCTCGTGGCGCGATCGCGTCCAGATCGCGTACCACTGGGCGCCGGCCGGCTCCATTACTGCGGAGACGCCGCGACCTGCAGCTTCGTGCCCGCCTCGAACGCCTTCTTCACATCGTCGTTCTTCCACTCGATGATGGCCTGGCCGCGCAGCTTCGTGAGGTATTTCTGGAACTCGACCCGGCGCTTTTCGGCGCCCACGCGATCGCCGATCTGCTCGCGCGCCTGATCGAGCGCCAGTGTCTGGGTCGCGGTGATCGACTCGAGCTCGAGGATCTGGTAGCCGCGGGTCGTGCGGACGAGGTCGGCCACGTCGCCGGCCTTCATCCCTTCAATCACCTTCCGCAGCTCTGGCGAGATGTCGTTGACGCTGAGCGGGCCGATCAACCCGGCGTTGGCCTTCGACGGCGACTCTGAAATCTCCGCCGCCAGCTTCTCGAAATTCTCTCCGCCAGTCGTCACGCGCGTGCGGATCATCTCCGCCCGCTCCTTCGCCGCAGCGTCCGCGGCGACGTTGAGAATCTTGGGGTCTCCCGGGACGAGGACGAGAATCTCGCGCAGCGTCACGGTCGGCGACGTCGTGAACTCCTTGAGATGCGTCTCGTAGTACTTCCGCGCCTCGTCGTCGGTAACGGCGATCTTGGCGAGCACTTCGTTCTGCTGCACGCGCTGGTAGATCATCGAGCGCTCGAGGTTGCGCCGGAGATCCGCCATCGACATATTCTCGGACTTCAACGCAGCCTGGAACTGCTCGTCGGTCTCGATCTTGTTTTCCTTACGGATGTTATCGACGACGCTCTTGAACTGCGCATCGCCCAGCGTGTAGCCGAGCTCCTTGCCGCGCTGGACGACGATCATCTCGTCGATCGCCTCGACCATGATCTGCGGCGTGATGTCGTCGAGCGCCTTACGGAGCTGAACGTTGTTCGGATCGCTCTTCAGATCGATCGCCTGCCCCTTCTGGCGGAGCGCGGCAATCTGGCGCGTCTCCAGATCGGTCTTGGTGAAGATGTCGCCGTTCACCTTGACGAGAATCTGCTCGAGGATCTCCGCGCGGGGCGCCGCCACGGCCGCCAGCAGGACGACGACCGGAAGGAGTGTCTTGAATTTCATAAGGTGCCTCGCAAGGCTCAAGCCCTGCGCTACGAGTACTTTACCTTTGTTCCAGCAGCTCGCTCAAGAGCGCGCCAACCTGCTCGAAGATCCCGCCCGGGGCGCGGGGGTCCTCTTTTGCCTGCCTCTGAATGTCGGCCTTGGTGAAGCCGGGCTTCACCTCGACCTCGCGGGCACGGGCCACCCACCAGCTGGGCGCGGCATTTCCATACTTGCTGCTCTTTTTGTGGCTCGGGACTGAGGGCTTGGGGCTTGCCGCAGGGCCCGGCTTTTCAGGCTCTTTTCTAGCCCCCAGCCCTGAGCCCTCAGCCCTATCACCGGTCAGGCCGCCCTCAGCCCTATCAAGCCTCAATCGTAAGGCCGCCGGCGGGATGAGGGTGAGGTCCGGGCGCTGCCGCACCAGGGCCACCAGCCGCACCGGATCGATCTTCGCCTGCGGTCTGAACTTTAAGACGACGTTGGCGCCTTCCCGGTCGATGGCGTCGATTTCGAGGCGGTCGGCCATCACCCGGATGCGCCCGTAGTCGGCCAGGTTAAGCACCGAGTCTGGCAGGGGGCCGTAGCGGTCCACGGCTTCCTCCAGCACGCGGTCGATCTCGAGGTCGTGACGCGCAGCAGCGACCTTTCGGTACAACGTCAGCCGCTGATTCATGTCGCCGACGTAGGACTCGTCGATCTTGAGGTCGACCCGCAGGTTCACCGTCGCACGGACATCGTCTTCCATGTCCTCGCCCTTGAGTTCGCGGACGGTCTGCTCGAGCAGTTTCATGTAGAGCTCGAAGCCGATGGTGTCGATCTGGCCGCTCTGCTCGCCGCCGAGCAGGTTGCCAGCGCCGCGAATCTCGAGATCCAGCGCGGCCACGCGGAATCCGCTGCCGAGATCGCTGAACTCCTTGATCGCCGCCAGCCGCTTCTTCGCGATCGGCGACAGGTTGTCTTCCGGCGGAATCAGCAGGTACGCGTAGGCCGCGCGATCGGAGCGCCCGACACGTCCGCGCAGCTGATAGAGCTGCGACAGGCCGTACCGATCGGCGCGGTTGATGATGATGGTGTTGGCGTTCGGGATGTCGAGACCGTTTTCGACGATGGTGGTCGCCAGCAGGACGTCGAACTTCTTCGCGACGAAGTCGAACATCGCGCGCTCGAGCGCTTCTTCGTCCATCTGCCCGTGCGCGACGACGATACGCGCCTCCGGCACCAGGCGCTGCACCAGATCACCGATGGAGAAAATGGACTCCACGCGGTTGTGGACGAAGTAGACCTGTCCGTCGCGCGCCAACTCGGCCCGGATGGCGGTCCCGATCACATGCTGATCGAACTTGACGACGTTGGTTTGAATCGACAGCCGGTCTTTCGGCGGCGTTTCGATAATCGACATGTCGCGGATGCCGATGAGCGACATGTTCAACGTGCGCGGAATCGGCGTCGCGCTCATCGTCAGCACGTCCACCTTCTTCTTCATCTGCTTGATCTTCTCTTTGTGCGCCACACCGAATCGCTGCTCCTCGTCCACGACGAGCAGCCCGAGATCTCTGAACTCGACGTCCTGCGACAACAGCCGGTGCGTGCCGACGATCAGATCCACTTTGCCGGCGGCCAGATCGACGATCGTCTCCGCCTGCTCCGCCTTCGAGCGGAACCGGCTGACCATGTCGATGCGGACGGGGAATCCGGCGAAGCGTTCCCGCAGCGTCTTCTGGTGCTGAAACGCGAGCACGGTGGTCGGCGCGAGGAAGGCGACCTGCTTGCCGTCCATCACCGCCTTGAACGCGGCGCGCATCGCGACTTCTGTTTTTCCGTAGCCGACGTCCCCGCACAGCAGCCGGTCCATCGGCGTGGACGACTCCATGTCTCGTTTGATGTCGGTGACCGCGGAGGTCTGGTCGATCGTCAGGTCGTACGCGAACGCGTCCTCGAACTCCTGCTGCCAATGCGAGTCCGGTGCGAACGCATGACCCGGCACCGCCTTGCGCGCGGCGTAGAGCTTGAGCAGCTCTTCGGCCATATCGCGCATGGCTTTCTTGACCTTGGATTTCGCTTTCTCCCAGGACGCGCCGCCGAGGCGATCGATCGGGGGCTTCGAGGCGCCGGTGTATTTCTGGACCAGGTCGAGCCGCTCGACGGGCACGAACAGTTTGTCCTCGCCGGCGTAGCGCAGCTCCAGGAACTCCTGCATGCTCTCGCCGACGCCGATCTGCCTCAGCCCGACGAAGATGCCGATGCCGTTGTCGATGTGCACGACGAAGTCGCCGACCTTGAGGTCGCGCAGGTCCGATAGGAACGCTTTGGTTGCCGACCGCCGGCGCTCGGGGGCGCGACGTTCCTCCTCGAACACATCGGCCTCCGCGTAGATCTGCAGACCGGCGTCTGGCAGCCGGAAGCCGCGCGAGAGCGCGCCGACGGCGACCAGCACCGCGGCATAGCGTGCGTCCTCGGCGCGTTCGACCGGGATCGCGAACACGTCGTATTCCTTGAGCAATTCAATCGTGCGCTCTGCGCGGCCGGGGGTCGCCGCCACGAACAGCACCGACTCGCCTTCGTCGCGAAGGCGACGGATCTCGGCCACCCAGTCGGCGACGCGGCCCTTGAGTTCGACGGCCGGCTGACAGCGGACGCCGCGCGTCGTGTCGTCGAGAGCGAGCTGCGCCAGCACGGTCGCCTGCGCGAAGCGCGCATCGACGGTCGCCTGGTCGGCAAACAGATCGGCCGGTGGAGCCGCTCGTTCCTTCCGGCTGAGCGCTTCTTCGTAGCTGTGCTGCACCTGTTCGAGCAGCTTCGCCGCGTTGGCATCCACCTCGTCGCGTTCGGACACGATGATGCGAGATGCGTGTGCGCGCGACAGATAGTCGAACACCGTGGCGCGGCGGTTGTCGTCGAGCACGTCGCGCAGCGGCACGATCGCCACCTGGTCGATGGGCGCGATCGAACGCTGTGTAGACGGATCGTAGGTCCGTAAGGTTTCGATGGTGTCGCCGATGAATTCGAGCCGGACCGGTTGCGTTTCGCCGGCCGGAAAAATGTCGGCAATGCCGCCGCGCATCGCGAACTCACCGTGTTCGTCTGCCGGATCCTCGCGGGTGAACCCGGCGTCGACCAGCAACTCCGCCAGATCGAGCGGTGCGATCTCCTGGCCGGGCTTGAGCGTGATCGCCGCCGCCAGCAGGCGGTCAGGCGCGGTCACGCGCGGCAACACCGCCGCCGCGGACGCAATCACCACACGAGCCGTTCCCTGCGCGATGGCGTACAACGCGCGCGCCCGCACCGACGTCACGCCGATGTGCGGTGCAAGGCCGCGATACGGATCGACTTCATGCGATGGAAACGGAAAGACGGCGCGCTCCGCAGCAGCCGGAGTCAGCCCTTCCAGCGCAGCCAGGAAGAACGACACGTCCGCGCAGGTTTCTTCGAGGTCACCGTCGCCGGGCACGACATACAGGACGACACCGCTCGGCTGACCAAGAGCGACCGCCGACACAAACAGGGCTTTCGCGGACGGGGTGAGGCCGGAGACCGCGCGCGCAGGGGCATCCATCCCGCTGCGCGTGACAGCGGTCTTGAGGAGGGCGCGAAGGTTCAGCGATGTCGAACTTGCCACGGATTTCTCGAGGGCTCGAATCGTTCAGTGTAGCAGCAGAGGAGCGTCAGTGGCTCGGCCGGCGGATCGTCTCGACGATCGCGCTGGTGGAATAGCCGGGCTCGAGTGCCACTCGCTCGACACGCCCGCCGCGGGCTTCCACGATGTCCCGCCCGATGATGGCGTCCTCCGCCCAGTCGGCGCCCTTCACCAGAACGTCTGGCTGTAGCGCGGCAATCAGCGTGTGCGGTGTGTCCTCGTCAAAGATCACGACGCCGTCCACGCACGCCAGCGCTTCGAGAATCTCCGCGCGCTCATGTTCCAGGGTGATCGGCCGGTCGGGCCCCTTGATCGCGCGGACCGATCGGTCCGAGTTCACGCCGACCAACAGCGCAGCGCCCAACGCGCGAGCGTGTTGCAAATAGCGCAGGTGGCCGACGTGCAGCAAATCGAAGACGCCGTTTGTGAAGACGATC
>JANYHS010000090.1 GCA_025358945.1 Acidobacteriota bacterium | reverse complement strand
GGCTACGCGCAACGGTCGGCGCATGCGCGCCGGGCAGCGGCTTCGACACGATCGAGAACGCGCTGCGCGGATCGTGGACGATGAGCTGCGAGCGAGGGAAGCTGGAGGTGGCGATCACGCTGGCGCCGACGATGCCGCCGAAGGTGCAGTTCCTGAGCGTCAGACCCGCGCCCGCGACACCGCCGCGAACGGAGTCGTGTCAGTAAAGATCACTGGTTGGCGTCCGGTCGGCCTGAGCTGAATCGGGTCAGGTCGGCGATGCACGCTGACACGCGGCGATGGTGTCGTCGCCGGCCTCCGCTTCGCGCGACGGGAAGTCGGCCTCCGCTCGAACCCTGACGCTGCCGCGGCGACTACCTGTTCGGGAGCCATCCGTACACGCGGGCATCCGCCACGGGTGATTCGCCAGCCACAGATCGCGCGGACCTGAGTCGCCGCGAGGAACTCGCTCCGCCCGACTTCCGGCTTCGCAACGAAGCGGCGCGCTCAGAAGTCGGCCGCCGACGACACCATCGCCCCGCTAACCCGCGGACGTGCCGGGCTGGGTCCGGCTCTCCCAATCAGCTTTCATTCGCAACCAGTCCTGCGAGACACGATCGACGCCGCCCGTGTTCCGGTTCATTTGTCCCATTGCGCCAGTGTGGGCTTGGCACCATACGCGAGCTGTGCCGATGTCGAACGGCGAGTCGATAGCACGCGGCATCTTGCCTGCTGAAGGAAGTCCATGTGCGATTCGCAGTGCGTCGAACGTGACGAGGCCGAGGCAAATCACGACGCAGGGGCTGACCGTCTCAACCTGCGGAAGTGCAAACTGTTCGGCGGCCTTAATCAGATCTCGCTTTGGAATGTGACTGCTCATTCGGCCAGCCTTCACAAATGGGAAGAGGTTTGTTCCGTAAACCTCCGAAAGGCAGAGGCCAAATGTAATTGTGAGGAGTTGCTCAAGTCTGGCGTTCGTTGGCAATGTCGGCGTGTAGCCAAGACTCTGAGCGCCCGGGTCGAGCGGCCCACGGAGGCTTTCGTCTGAACTCCAGTCCTGCAACATCACCATCACATCGGCATCAACGTTGCCGGCGGTCTTGGTGTACGGCGACACGTGATCACATTCGTAAGCGCCGTTGTGATAGTCCCCGATCGATCTGTAGTCTGGCCAGTGAGTTGTCTGACGAAGTTTCGCCAGTTCAAGCAATCGAGCGCGCTTGTTCATGGGATCGAAAGAGCCTCGATGCCTGGGACGGTGCTGCGTCTTCGTGCTTTCGTGTCTTCGTGGCCTGATCCGGCCACCCAGACCGTAAAGAATGGGCGATGTGATGAATTGGCGACTTGGCGTGTTCAATCGCCAAATCACCAACTCTCCAACCCGCTAACTATTTCTTCACGTACTTCTTCACAGCCTTCGGTCCGACTTCCGCACCGTAGAGATTGCCGTCCTTGTCGACAGCGATGCCTTCCGCTGCGCTCGTGCCGCCGAAGGGCGTCGCGTCCTTGTTCGTGCCGGTCTCCGGATCGGGGATGAAGCCGATGATCTTGCCGTCCGTGACCGCGCCCCAGCGCAGGCCGCGCTGCCAGCCGTAGTGATTGCGCGACACCGAGCCCGATTCCGAGTCCGCGACATAGAGAATGTCGTTCTTGATGAAGATGCCGCTCGGGCGGCCGAACTGGGTGAACTCCTGGATGAACTTGCCGTCCTGATCGAACACCTGCACGCGGTTGTTGTTGCGATCGCCGACAAACAGGCGTCCCTTCGAATCGAACGCGAGCGCGTGCGGCTGATCGAATTCGCCGGGGCCGGTGCCGAGCTTGCCCCACTCCTTGATGAACTTGCCGGTCTTGTCGAACTTGATCACGCGGTTGTTGCCGCCGCCGTGCCCCTCGGCGACGAAGATGTCGCCGTTGGACGCGGTGATGACGTCGTTGGGCTGATAGAAATAATCAGGTGACGCCGCGCCGGCGGGCTTGCCGAGCGTCAGCAGGACCTTGCCGTCGGGGCTGAACTTGAACACCTGGTTGCCGTGCGTCCCACCCGGCCGCGGACCGACCGGACCTGCGGGCGCCGCAGGCGCTGCCGCGCGACCCGCTTCCGCACCTGCCGCACCGCGACCTGCACCCGCCGCTCCGCGCGCCGCCACGGGCGCGTCATCCTGACCGTCGGTCACCCAGACGTTGCCGTCTTTGTCGACGTGGATCCCGTGCGGGAAAATCAGCAGCCCCGCGCCGAAGCTCTTGACAAGCTTGCCGGAGGCGTCGAACTTGAGCACCGTCGGCAGGTCCGACATCTTGCCGGTGGCGCGGTCGAGACAGCTGTTGCTGCCGCAGCGCTCGGCGACCCAGATCGACTTGCCGTCCTTGTCGATGTCGACGGCGCTGGTTGATCCCCACGTCCGCCCTTCAGGCAGCTTGAAGTGGTCCTTGATCGTTGTGTAGTTATTCGGTGCGCTGTTGGTCGGCTGGCCAGCGTCCTGCGCAACGGCAAGGACCGGCGCCACCAACAAAAGAGTGACTAACGTGTGACGGACATAACGCATGAAGACCCCCTCCTGGGGGCGTCGCGCATTATACAAATATGTCGGGCCATCACGGTAAGATACGCGCCATGAACAAACTGGCTCTGGCCGCGGCGGTCCTGGCGGTGGCGCACTTCTCGTTCGGCGACGACAGCGCCAGGCTGCTGACGATCGATCACTACGTGCGCGTGAAATCCACGGTCCCCGCCATTGCCGGCCAGGATGTGCCGATTTACGTCCGCGAACGGGTGCAGGCGGGCAGCGCGCTCCGCAGTGCGACGAACAACGACCGGGTCGCGCTGTTCATTCACGGTGCGGGCACGCCAGCCGAGGTGTCGTTCGACGTCCCCGAGCGGGACTACAGCTGGATGGCGTATCTCGCCAACGCCGGCTTCGACGTGTTCGCCATGGACACCACCGGCTATGGCCGATCGAACCGGCCGGCGATCATGAACGACCCGTGCAACCTCGCCAGGGATCGCCAGGGTGCATTCGTCCCGAGCCTGATTCCGGCGCCGTGCCCGCCGAGCTATCCGCATGCCTTGACCACCATCGCGTCGGACTGGAACGACATCGACGGCGTGGTGAACTACATCCGCGCGCTGCGGCACGTGGACACGATCAGCCTGCTGGCGTGGTCGCTCGGCGGCCCGCGCGCCGGCGGCTACACCGCGCAGCATCCCGAGAAGGTGCACAAGCTCGTGCTGCTCGCGCCCGCCTACGGCCGCAACGCCTCGTCCACGCCGCCCGCGAAGATGCCGCCAGACGGCATCGCGTTCAACACGCAATCGCGCGAGGAGTTCTACGCCAACTGGGATCGCCAGGTGGGTTGCCCGGCGCAATACGATCCGGCGGTGGGCGACGCGGTGTGGTCGGCGATGCTCGCCTCCGATCCGGTCGGTGCGACGTGGGGCCCGGGCGTGCGCCGCGCGCCGCAGACCGCGACCTGGGGCTGGAACGCCGCGGCCGTCGGGAAGACGCAGACGCCGACGCTGATGATTGCGGGGCAGCACGACAAGCAGGTGCCGCCCGAGCGCGTCCGCGATCTCTATGCCGATCTCGCCGCGCCACAGAAGCTCTTCATCGACCTCGCCTGCTCGTCGCACAACGCGATGTGGGAGAAGAACCGGCTGCTGATGTTCAAGGCCTCGCTCGACTGGCTGACGACGGGCTCGGTGAACGGAATGAAGGAAGGCACGCTGCGCCTGGGGTACTGACGATGTTCGCTCGGCTAAAGCCTTCGCGCTACGGAGTCGCTCGGCTAAAGCCTTCGCGCTCCGCTCGTCGCCTGCTCACGCGCCTCGCTCTCGGTGCGGCGATCGTGGCGCTTGTCGGCGTCAGTGTGTTTGCGCAGCGCCGCGGCGGCCGGGGCTTGGGCGGGGGCGGCTTCGGCGGCCCGAGGGTGCGCAACTTCAAGGCGCAACCCAACACGCCCTACGACGGCCGGTTCAACTTCGTGCGGGTGGTGTACGAATGCGACGCGACCGGCTACTGGTGGCGGGGCATTCCGTCGTGGGCGCACGGCTACCCGATGGCCGAGCAGAACCTCGTCAAGATCATGAACGAGGTCAGCTTCTTCGGCGCGCAGGAGACAATCAACACCGTCACGCTCGACGATCCCGAGCTGTTCAAGTATCCGGTCGCCTACATCATCGAAGTCAGCTGGTGGCAGATGACGGACACGCAGGCCAAGGCGCTGCGCGCCTACATGCAGAAGGGCGGCTTCGTCATCGTCGACGATTTCAAGGCGGAAGGTGATTTCGGCAGTCCCGGATGGGGGCCGTTCGAGGACAACATGCGCCGGGTGATGCCCGAAGCGCGCTTCGTGCCGATGACCGCGTCGCACCCGATCTTTCATTCGTTCTTCGAGGTCAATGACCTCGACGTGATTCCGCAGGCCTACAACGCCGGCAAGCCGTACTTCTTCGGGCTCTACGAGGACAACGATCCATCGAAACGGCTGATGATGATCGTCAACTACAACACCGATATCTCGCAGTACTGGGAATGGTCGGGCACCGGCCTGCGTCCGATCAACGACACCAACGAAGCGTACAAGCTGGGCGTGAACTATTTGTTCTACGGCCTGACGCATTGAGGTAGACGCATGATGAGGAAGTCGCTCGCTCTGGTAGTGGTCATCGGATTCCTGGTGTTGTCCGGGCCGCGCGTCAACGCCCAACTGGCCGCGCCGGGGGAGTCTGGCGTGGTGATGGGACACCTGCACCTCGCGGTGAAGGATCTCGACGCGCACCGCGCGTTCTGGACCGCGCTCGGCGGCACGCCGGTGCAGAACGGCGCGCTGGCGCTGATTCAGTTGCCCGGCACGTTCGTGATGCTGCGGAAGGCCGAGCCGACCGGCGGCACGGTGGACTCGACGGTGAATCACGTCGGCTTCCTCGTGAAGGACATTCAACCGTGGATCGCGAAGTGGCAGGCGGCGGGCTTAAAGATGGAGCCGCAGGCCCGGCCGACGCAGGTCTACCTCATCGGGCCGGATGACGTGCGCGTGGAGATCCTCGAAGACAAGACGATCGATGTTCCGTTGAAGATGCATCATCTGCATTTCTATATTGCCTCGCCGCTCGAGACGCAGGCGTGGTACGTCAAGACGTTCGGCGCCGTGGCGGGGAAGCGCGGGACGTTTGACGCGGCCGATCTGCCTGGCGTGAATCTGACGTTCGCGAAGGCCGAGACGCCGACGGTCGCCACCAAGGGCCGCTCGCTGGATCACATCGGCTTCGAGGTGAAAAATCTCGAAGCGTTCTGCAAGAAGCTCGAAGCCGGCGGGATCAAACTCGATCGGCCGTACACGAAGCTGCCGAACTCGATGACGGCGATCGCGTTTCTGACGGATCCGTGGGGCACCTACATCGAGCTCACCGAAAATCTGGCGCCGGTCAAGTGACCGGCGATCGTTTCCGGAGCGCGGCCGTTCTTTTCTTGGTGCTGGCGATGGCCTCGTCCGTGCAGCTCCACGCCTGGGGCGCGCAGGGCCACCGGCTGGTCGCGTTGCTCGCGACGGAGCGTCTGACTCCGGCGGCGCGGCGCAACGTCGAGGCGCTGCTCGGACCGGAGACGCTCGTCGACGTGTCGTCGTGGGCGGACCGGTATCTCGACGGCAACTATCAGACATTCTTCTGGCACTTCCTGAACATCCCGCCTGACGCGACCAGCTACGATCGCGATCGCGACTGTCCGCGCCAGCCGGGCGTCGTCAAGGGCGAGCGCGGCGATACCTGGCGAGACTGCGCCGTGGATCGGATCCTCTACAACAAAGAGCGTCTCGCCGACACGAAGCTCGACCGCGCGGATCGGGCGATCGCGCTGAAGTTCCTCGTGCACTTCGTCGGCGACTTGCACCAGCCGTTCCACGCGCTCGGTGTCGGACACGGCGGCAACGACGTGCCGGTGTCGGTCTTCGGCTCCGAGACCTGTGGCAACTATCCGTGCAACCTTCACTCGGTGTGGGACGGATCGCTGATCGCGCACCGCGCTCTCGACGATGCGCACTATCTGCAGGTGCTCAACGAGCTGATCCAGAAGAATGACTGGGCCTCGCGTCCGGCGGGCGGGCCGGCCGAGTGGGCGATGCAATCACACGATCTCGGCAACGCGGCGCTCGTGCCCGAGCACGGGATCATCGACGAGTCCTACTATCGCGCCCAGCTTCCGATCGTCGAACAGCGTTTATCGCTCGCCGGTCTCCGCCTGGCGGCGATTCTGAACGAGGTGCTGACCCAATGAGCGGCGCGCCAGGCCTCACTCGGCGTCAACTGATCGGGAGCGTCGGCGCGGCGCTGGCCTCGGCAGCCGTCACCACGAATGCGCGCGCCGGACAGGCGCCGCCGCCTGCAAACGCGGACGCGGTGCCGTACAGCCCTGCCGTGCTGCCGCGCGGCATTCGATCGCGGTTCGTGAACAACATCAACGGCCTGCGGATGCACGTGCTCGAGGCCGGGTACGAACCCGGCAACCGGCCGGCCGTGCTGCTGATTCACGGTTTCCCCGAACTCGCGTACAGCTGGCGCAAGGTGATGCCGGCGCTCGCCGCGGCAGGTTTCCACGTGATCGCGCCCGACGTGCGCGGCTACGGGCGCACTGGGGGAACGGATGTCGGCTACGACGATGACCTTGCGCCGTTTCGCACGTTGAACCAGGTGCGCGACATGCTCGGCCTCGTCTTCGCGTTCGGATATCGATCCGTCGCCGCGGTCGCCGGACACGATCAGGGTTCGCCGCTCGCGGGCTGGTGCGCGGTCGCGCGGCCGGACGTGTTCCGTTCGGTCGTGATGATGAGCGCGCCGTACGGCGGTCCGCCGGCGCTGCCGTTCAATACCGCGAACGCGTCTGCGACGGTCGCGTCCGCACCGGCCGACACCATCTACGACGAGCTCGCTGCACTCAAGCCACCGCGCAAGCACTATCAGCGGTACTACCAGACGCGCGAGGCGAACGCGAACATGCGGACGCCCGCGCAGGGCATGCACGCATTCCTGCGCGCGTACTACCACATGAAGAGCGCCGACTGGCCGCAGAACACACCGTTTCCTCTGGCGGCGCGAACAGCCAGCGAGTGGGCGAAGCTGCCGCGCTACTACGTGATGGATCTGGACAAGGGAATGGCGGAAACGGTGGCGGCGGAGATGCCGTCGGCCGCTCAGATTGCTGCGTGCAAGTGGCTGCCTGACGAAGATCTGAGAGTCTACAGCGCGGAGTACGGGCGGACGGGATTTCAAGGCGGTCTCGAAGGCTACCGGGTCGGATCGGTGGCGCGGTTCGCCGCGGAGCTCGCGCTGTTTTCCGGGCGGACGATCGATCAGCCCTCGATGTTCATCGGCGGGAAGAGCGACTGGGGCGTCTATCAGAATCCGGGATCGCTGGAACGTCTGCAGAAGACGCTCTGTACGAACATGATCGGCACGCATCTCATCGACGGCGCCGGGCACTGGGTGCAGCAGGAGCAGCCGGCGGCGGTCAGCAAACTGCTCGTCGAGTTTCTGCAGCGCCAGGCGTAGTCTGGCAAAGGAGTGAGCGTGGCTGAAGCGAAGACCCGACTTACCAAAGAGAGCGTCGCCGCGTTTCTCGAGCGCGCCACCGATGGTGATCGTCGAAAGGACTGCGCGGCGCTGGTGCGAATCATGAAGCAGGCCTCGGGTGCGCCGGCCAGGATGTACGGTCACAGCATCGTCGGCTTCGGCAGCCAGACGATTCAATACGCCGGCGGCAAGGCCGGTGAATGGTTCATTGTCGGGTTCTCGCCACGCAAGCAGGACCTGACCCTCTACGTTGGTGCGTCGAAGGCTCCCAAGGCGCTCCTGGGAAAGCTGGGTAAGCACAAGGTCTCGGGCGGGTGCCTCCACATCAAACGGCTGAGTGATGTCGATCTGCAGGTGCTGACGGAGCTGGTGTCCGCCTCGGTTACGGCGAAGGAGAAGAGCGGCAAGCGCTCGCTCTGATCCACGAACCCGTGCCAAACGGCGGCGTCGATGAACGTTTCGATGCGCGTCATGCCTGGATCATGGCACAATCCGCCCATGAAAAAGATCGTGCTTCTCCTCGCGCTGGCCGCCGTGTCGTGCGCGCCGCAACCCGCGGCCGACAACGACGCCACCAAATGGGAGAAGCAGGCCCAGGGCGTCACCATCACGCGCGACGATTGGGGCATCGCCCACGTCACCGGTAAGACGGATGCCGATGCCGTCTTCGGCGTCATGTACGCACAGGCTGAGGACGACTTCAAGCGGGTCGAACAGAACTACCTGTTGTCGATGGGCCGGCTGGCCGAAGCCGACGGCGAGGCCGAGATCTACCGCGACCTGCGCATGAAGATCTTCATCGACCCCGCCGACATGAAGGCGCAATACGAGAAGGCGCCGGCGTGGCTCAAGGCGCTGATGGACGCCTATGCCGACGGCTTGAACTACTACCTGCTGAAGCACCCCGAGGTGAAGCCGCGCGTCATCACACATTTTGAACCGTGGATGGCGCTGACGTTCAGCGAAGGCAGCATCGGCGGCGACATCGAGCGCGTGAACCTGAATCAGCTCGAGTCGTTCTACGGCAAGACACCGGTGAAGATGGCCTCGATCGAAGAGCTGAACCGCTTCATCGAGCCGACCGGATCGAACGGCGCGGCGATTGCGCCGGCCAACACCGCATCGCATCACGCGCTGCTGCTGATCAACCCGCACACGTCGTTCTTTTTCCGCTCCGAAGCGCAGATGACCAGCGCCGAGGGGCTGAATGCGTACGGCGCGCTGACCTGGGGTCAGTTCTTCATCTATCAGGGCTTCAACGAGCGCGCCGGCTGGATGCACACGTCGAGCGGGGTGGACAAC
>JANYHS010000029.1 GCA_025358945.1 Acidobacteriota bacterium | reverse complement strand
GTTGCGCGAAGCCCACGAGACGCTGGCTCGCACGCAGGAAGCGTTGTTCCAGTCGCAGAAAATGGAAGCCGTCGGTCAGCTGACTGGCGGCCTCGCGCAACTCGGTGATGTCGTGCGAAATGCCGTAGACGCCAAGACTGTGTCCGTCCTTGTCGCGGTAGGGGCCCTTCGACACGAGGTAGGTCTGCGGCTGCCCGTCCTGCCCGGTCGCCACGCCTTCAAACGTCTGGTGCTTGCCGCTTGCGATCACCTGCGTGTCCGCCTCGACGAAGGCGTGCGCGTCGGCGTCCGGATACAACTCGAAGTCGTTTTTACCGACGATGTCGGCCTGGGCTCGGCCGACAAAGCGCGCGAACGCTTCGTTCACGAGCACGTACCGCCCCTCGAGGTCCTTGACGAAGATTGCGTCGGGCGTCGCTTCGATCACCGCCTGCAGGATGTCGAAACTGTTCGGGATCGCCATACGGGGGTCATTGTGCCACCTTTTCCTTTACACTCGACCTCATGCTCACCGTCGCGCTGCTTCTGATTTCGAACGTGTTCATGACGTTTGCCTGGTACGGACACCTCAAATATCGATCGACGCCGCTCATCGGCGCCATTCTCGTCAGCTGGCTGATCGCTCTCGGCGAGTACTGCTTTCAGGTGCCGGCCAACCGTATCGGCTACGGGCAGTTCACGGTCTACCAGCTCAAGATCATCCAGGAAGCGATCACGCTCGTCGTCTTCACCGTCTTCGCGTACTTCTACATCGGTGAGGCGCTCCGCTGGAACAACGTCGCGTCGCTCGGCTGCATCATGGCGGCGGTCGCGTTTGCCTTCTGGCACGCATGACGCCTGACCTCGAGCGCGATGTGATGGTCTACGAAGTGGCGATGCTCGACGCGCTCAGCGGCGTGTCGATCGGCGACCGCTGGGCGGTCTGGGTCGGCCGCGAGAGTGAAGGCTCGTTCGACAGCGAGTCCGAGGCCGTGGCGATTGGGATTCAGCTGGCCAACGAGAACGGCTGCACGGCGTGGCTGATCAAGGAAAGCGGATCAGCGATCGCGCTATAAGCGTGCGCCTATCGACGCTGGAACTCAGGCGATCCAAGGAGGAGGCCCAGGCGTGTTGCGACAGGCGCTTTCGGCGATTGCAGCATCGCCTTCGTCTCCGGCGACAGATCGCCGCCGAGCAATCCATCCGCCCACGGACCGAGATCGTCACTCCCGCGGGGCACGTCGAGCGTGGACGCGTTGGCGCCGTTTGCCGCCAGGTTGTGCGCAAAATTCAAACGGCCAATCAGCGCGCCGGTGTTCATCCAGAAGGCGCCGCGATCGGTGTAGCCGGTCGGCGGCTGGCACTGGTAGAGCGGCTCGCCCAGGTTGCCGATCGTGCCGATGAAACTGCGCGCGTTGGTCACCGACGCCCGCGTCGCCCGCAGCGTGCTGGCCACGTACTCGAGAGGCGACTTCACCTTCGCGCCATAGGTGGCAGGCGACAGAAATTCCGGCGATAGCAGAATCGTCCGCATCACTTCGCGCAGGTCACCGTCGGTCTTCAGAAACGTCTTTGCCGCGCGATCGACCAGCGCCGCAGGCGGGTCGTCCGACACGAACCGGCGCACGAGTTTCGTCGCAATGAACCGCGCGGTCGCCGGATGCCGGGCCAGCATGTCGAGCACCTGCTCGCCGTCCTGGATGCCACCGCCCGCCTTGATCGTCTGACCGAGCACGCGCTTGACCCCGTGATCGTGCGTCTTGTCGTTGAACTCGAACCCCGTCGCCTCGTGCGGCTTTCTCATCGTCCAGCCGGTGAAGCATCGCGCGACGTTGACGACGTCGGTCTGGGTGTAGCCGCCGCCGACGCCGAGGGTGTGGAGTTCCATCAGCTCGCGTGCGTAGTTCTCGTTCAGCGCCTTGTCGCGGCTCATCCAGTTGTCGAGATAGAACAGCATCGCCGGACTGGTGGCCGTGGCGCCGAGCAGATCGCGGAACCGGCCGAGCACGCGCGGACGGATGACGTCGCGCTCGTACTCCACCATCACCGGGCGGTCCTCGATCTTGCGCGCGTCGACATTGAAATGGTTGAACCAGAAATCGGTGAGCACTTCCTGTAGCTGCCGCTCGCTGTAGATCGCACGCACCAGCTTCTGTCCCTGGAGCGCGTCGAGCACCGCCTGGTTCTGACGCTGGTAGCGGAGCTCGTCCGGCGTCACGCTGCTCTGCTGAAGGACGGTGACCGGCTTATCGCCGCCGGGTAGCGACAACGCCGCGATCGGCAGCAGGTGCCAGCCGAGACGTGGCAGCGCGGCGGTTGAGTTTTTCTGGGTGTCGGTGAAGACCTGCCGCGAGGCCAGCATCGGCAGATAGTAGTCGGCGGCGAACGCGCGCGAGCCGACGGCAAGCTCGATCATCGACGCGATCTTTGCATCCGTCTGAATGTCCGGCAGCTGTTCAGGATGGAGTTGCTCGGCGACATACGCGCCCAGACCCATGGCCTGCACGCGCTCCACGTCGCCCGGCCTCGGACCAAACGTCGTCCGGTTCAGGACGTGGAGCGCCGCGCGACGATCAGGATGCCGCGAGGCGGTGGAATTCAGACGCAGGTTGGATGAGCAAGCGGCGGTCGAGGCAACGAGAACGGCAAGGAGCCGGAGGTCGACACGTCGCATGAAATGTTAGACCGCGTCACGGCTCGATCGTGACATCCGGATCGGACGCCGTGGCAACCGCGACCGGTTTGCGATGACCCGCGAGTCCGCCTTTGCGTCCAGCAGCCTGCGCTTCTTCGCGCGTCCACTCGTGCGCGCTGCCCTTTTTATGTGCGGCCTTGCCGCCCAAGCTGGCGATCTCGCGCTGCTTGTTCCGATCCATTGATGCGAAGCCACGATCTTCGATAGCCATCCGGGAAACCCTCCGATGGCCTTTAGTGCAATCGGGGATCCACTAATGACACGCTGAAAATGGGTGAAAAAGCAGCTCGGCCTCAAAACTGTTGAGCCATGCACGTCCGTTTTTGGGGTGTAAAAGCTCCTCAGTTCACACGATCAGCGCAGCTTCGCCGCGCGCCCTTTCATCGTCGCGGCGAGCGACCGGAGCCTGGCTGTGTCGCGCCCCGTGGCTGTGACGGCGTCACCCTCGAGCTGCGTCGCCACCGCGTCGAGCTGATCGAGGACGACAGACGCGCCGCGCTCTTTCCCGGTGCGCAGTCCGTCGGCCTTGTCGATGGCAGCCTTCACCGCGCGGGCGCGCTCGGGCTGGATCCCCTTGCTGCGCGTCAGCTGATCCAGATACGCCCGCGCCACCGGCGTCGCCGCCGGCCAGACGATCTTCCCCTGCTCCTGCGTATTGAGTTCGTCGGCGTGGATCATCATCGCGGCGTCGATCTCGTTCTGCGACAGGTACTCGCTCGGCGTCAGGCTGAAGACGTCGATCCCGCGCGAGATCTCGGATCCGTAGATGTTGCCGTTGTACCAATACGCTGACCAGAAGCCGCCGAGGACCAGGTTCTTCGCGTCGATCGGCCCGCGGTCGAAAAACGCGATCTCCACCGGCGTCGTCGAATCGGTGAAGTCGAACACCGACACGCCGCCCTGGTACCACGCCTGCACCATGATGTCGCGCCCAGGAATCGGGATCAGCGATCCGTTGTGCGCCACGCAGTTCTCCTGCTCGGTCTGCGCCGCCGGCATCTTGTAGTAGCCCTTGAACACCAGTTTCCTGTCGACGATGTCGAAGATGGCGTCGGCGCCCCAGTTGGGCAAATCGGTCGCGCGGCAGCGGGGACGCGAACCGCCGCCCCACTCGTCGGTGAAGATCACCTTGGTACCGTCGTTGTTGAAGGTCGCCGAGTGCCAGTACGCGAAGTTCTTGTCGCTCGCGTGATCGAGACGCTTCGGGTTCTTCGGATCGCGGATGTCGAGCAGGATGCCGTTCCCGGAACACGCGCCCGCCGCCAGACCGACTTCCGGAAACACGGTGATGTCGTGGCACTGGTTCGTGACGCTCATCTTCTGCGTCCCGGGACCGCTGTCGCCGCCCTTATTGAGCCCGGCGATCGCGCCGCTCGCGATGTCCGCAAAGATGCGCGGCCGATTGACGACTTTGGCGTTCTGCGGAGCGGCGATCGGCACCTGGATGACGTCGATGCTGAACAGCGCGGTATTGGAATCCTTGTCGGGATCGAGCGCGGAGCAGCCGGCGAGTTCCTCACCCGATCGCACGCCGCCCGTGCCGGAGCCATAGACGTAGAGATTCGCTTTGTCGTTGGGGTCGGTGACCAGCGTGTGCGTATGCGAGCCACGGCACGTCTGCACGGCCGCCACCTGCTTCGGCTTGTTCAGATCGGTGATGTCGAAGATGCGCACGCCGCGGAACCGCTCCACGCTCACCGGTGTGGAAATGCCCTGCACGCCGCAGTCGATGCGGCCGCGCGTCTGCTCCACCGACATGAACAGCAGGTTGCCGTGCACGGAGATGTCGCCCTGTCCGCCGGGACACACCACCGACGCGCTCTGCTTCGGCTTGCCCGGCCGCTCGATGTCGTACGTCGTGAAGCCGTGGAAGCTGCCCATGAACACATGGTTGCCGCTGAACGCCAGATCCGAGTTCGCGAAGCCGAGCATGTTGGCCTGCGCGGGATTCGGCGGCGCATTCGGATCCGGCGGCGGCAGCGGGGGCAGATTCGGATCGCGTTCCGGCGCGATGATGTCGCCGCCGGGCTTCGCGGGATCGAAGAAGCCTTCCGGTTTCGGCAGGCTCGCGATGCGCTTCATGTTCCGGGTGGCTTCACCGGCGTCGCGCAGGCCGGCCTTCAGGCCCACGCGCGGATCGTTCGGATCGGCGGCACGCTGCTGCGCGCCCCCTTCCATGGCAACGGCGAGCATGACGGCCGAGACGCACAAACAGGTAGCGGCGACAGATCTCATTTCTGAAGCTCCTTGAGCAGTGAACCCATGCGATCGATTTCCATGCGTTGGTCCGCGTCCACGTCGGACGCGTACGAAAAGATTTCCGGCGTCTGACCGGCGCCGGCGGTGGCGAACAGTTCCGCCACCATCGAGATGGCGCCCGCGTGATGTTTGATCATGCCTTCGAGAAAGAGGCGATCGAACTCGGCGCCTGTGGCGGCCGCCAGACGCTCCATCTCCTCCGGCGTCAGCATGCCGGGCATCAGCGTCGTCCCCATCATGTGGTGCGCGCGCGGATCCGGAATCTGCTGGCTGCGCGCCTGCAGCCACTCCCGCATCATGTTCATCTCGTCCTTTTGAGAGACGTCGATGCGCAGTGCCAGCTTTCGCACATCGTCCACGCTGGAGCGCGAGGGCACGAGCGCGACCATCTCGACCGCCTGCGCGTGGTGGCCGATCATCCCCTGCATGAACTTGATGTCGGCGCCGGTGTACTGCACCTGCGAAAGATCGCTGGCCTGCATCGCGCCGACGGCGCGGCTGGGCTGACCCGGCGCGCCGGCCTGGAGCAGCGGCGGCCGCGCGTCGGCCACCGCCGCAGTGCGGCAGGCTGCACCGGCGGCGGCGATCAGCAGGAGGACGGCAATTCGGTATCTCACGACGATCGGACTCGCCATAGGATACACACATCCATGGCTCAGCCTTCGTTCCTGCACAGTCGTTGGGTAATTGCGGTGGCCGGCGTTCTGATGCAGGTGGCCCTCGGCGCGGTGTACGCGTGGAGCGTGTTCCGCATCCCACTGACCCGGACCTTCGGCTGGACGATCTCCGAGGTCACGCTGACCTTCACCATCGCGATCTTCGTGCTGGGCCTGGCCGCGTTCGGCGGCGGCCTGTGGATGCGGCGCTCCGGTCCGCGGATCGTCGCGCTGACCGCCGGCGCCCTCTACGGCCTGGGGGTTTTCCTGGCGAGCTTCGCCGGCGGACACCTCTGGTGGCTGTACTGCTCATACGGCCTGATCGCCGGCGTCGGATTGGGGCTCGGGTACATCGTGCCGGTGGCAACGCTGGTGAAGTGGTTCCCCGACAAGCGAGGGCTGATCACCGGCCTGGCGGTCGCCGGCTTCGGCGCCGGCGCGCTGATCACGGCGCCGATTGCGACGCGGCTCGTCGCATCGGTCGGCGTGCTGCAGACGTTCGCGATCCTCGGGGCCGCGTACTTCGTCGCGGTCACCAGCGGCGCGCTGTTCATGCGGAATCCGCCGGACGGCTACCAGCCGGAGGGATGGACGCCGGCGGCACGACGCGCCGATGGACACTCGGACTCGTACACGCTTGGCGAGGCGATGCGCAGCTGGCAGTGGTACGGGCTCTGGGCGCTGCTGTTCCTCAACACCACGGCGGGCATCGCGGTCATCTCGCAGGCCGCGCCGATGTTCCAGGAGATCACCAGCATCAGCGCCGCTCGCGCCGCCAGCGTGGTCGGCGTCATCTCGATCGCCAACGGCGCGGGCCGGCTGATGTGGGCGTGGCTGTCCGACGTCATCGGACGCCGGCTGGTCTTCCTCGTGATGTTCCTGCTCCAGGCCATCGCCTTCTGGCTGCTGCCGTCGGCGCACGGGCTGAACGCGTTCGCTGCGCTCGCCGTACTGGTGCTGCTCTGCTACGGCGGCGGATTCGGGACGATGCCCGCGTTCGCCGCGGACTATTTCGGCGCGGAGCACGTGGGATCGATCTACGGCCTGATGCTCACCGCGTGGGGCGTGGCAGGCGTGCTCGGGCCGACGCTGATGGCCAGGCTGCGCGAACGGTCAGGACACTACGATCAGGGCCTGCGATGGATCGCAGGCCTGATGCTGGTCAGCGCGGCGATCCCACTGCTGGTGCGTCCACCAACTCGCCCCCACAATGGACGCGGAGTACATACAGACTAAGGCGTCTTCGTGGTGGAGAGCGCACTCCTGCCGCGCGCTCTAAGATATGGCTGCATGGAACGCCCGCTGAACCGCCACGACTACCGCACGCTCTCGCTTGCCGCGCTCGGCGGCGCGCTCGAATTCTACGACTTCGTCATCTATGTCTTTCTCGCGCCGGTGATCGGCCGGCTGTTTTTTCCCGCCGACATGCCGGACTGGCTGCGGCTGCTGCAAACATTCGGGATCTTCGCAGCCGGGTATCTGGCGCGCCCGCTCGGCGGCATCCTGATCGCGCATTTCGGCGACCTGCTCGGCCGCAAGCGGATGTTCACGCTGAGCATCTTCCTGATGGCGGTACCCACTCTTGCGATCGGCCTGCTGCCGACCTACGCGGGCATCGGCATCGCCGCGCCACTGCTGCTGCTCGCGATGCGCATCCTGCAGGGCGTGGCGATCGGCGGCGAAGTACCCGGCGCGTGGGTGTTCATCGCCGAGCATGTACCCGCGCAACATCTCGGTTTCGGCATCGGCACGCTGACCGCGGGGCTCACCGCCGGCATTCTGATGGGATCGACGATGGCTGGCGCGATCAACACGATCTACGGCGCCGAGGGCATGGCCGCATTCGCGTGGCGCATCCCATTCGTCGCCGGCGGCGCGTTCGGGTTCATCGCGGTCTATCTGCGTCGCTTTCTCCAGGAGACGCCGGTCTTCCAGGAGATGGCCGCGCGCCGATTGCTGGCCCGTGAAGTGCCGCTGAAGACGGTGCTCCGCCAGCATCGCACGGAGACCCTGATCGCGCTCGCGCTCACCTGGGTGCTCACCGGCGGGATCGTCGTGGTGATTCTCTTCACGCCCACGTATCTACAGCAGGTCTTTCACATTCCGGCGACGTTCGCCCTTCGTTCGAATATCGTTGGCACGATCACCTTCATGTTCGGGTGCCTGATCTTCGGCTCGGCGAGCGATCAGATGGGCACGCGCGCGACGATGATCATCGGGTTCGCCGGCCTGGCCGTCAGCAGCTACGTCTTCTATTCCTGGCTGCCCGACGCGCCGGTGTATCTGAATCTGACCTACGGCATCACGGGATTCTTTGTCGGCGCGGTCACCATCGTCCCCATCGTCGCGCTGCGCGCGTTTCCGGCGGCGGTCCGCTTCTCGGGCCTGTCGTTTTCCTACAACGTGTCGTACGCGATCTTCGGCGGGTTGTCGCCGGTGGTCCTCACGTGGTGGGCGCATACCGAGCCGATGGCGCCGGCCTATTACGTCGGCGGCCTCGCGATCCTGGGGATGATCCTCGCGTTCGCCCCGATGTCAGATTCTTCCAGGACCTGACGTGCGAAATCTGCGACACTTCCGCCCGTGATCCGACGTTTCACCGAGCGCAAGGAGTGGCAGTTCTTCAGCGTCCTGCCGAAGGCCGCGCCGGGGCTCGCCGCCGGCTGGTGGATCGTGCTCGTGCTGCGCGGCGTCCTGCCGATGATCTTCGCGATCGCCACCGGCGCATTGGTCGGCGCCTCTCAACGCGGCGCCAGCCTCAGCGGGCCGCTCGCGTTGGTCGGCGGCGTGTTCGTGCTGCTGCAGATTCTGACGCCGATTCACACCGCGCTCAGCTACAACCTCGGCGATCGCACGGCGGCGTGGCTCTACGACCGGCTGTCCGAGGCGTGCGTCCGGCCGCCGGGCATGGGACACCTCGAAGATCCATCGCTGACCAGCGACCTCACCGTGGCGCGCGATTTCGATTTGGGCATGACCGGTCCGCCGCTGTCGTTCTCGATGGATTTCATCGCCAGCGCGATGGTCGAGATGATCGGCGGCGTCGCCGCTGCCGGGCTGCTGCTCGCCTACTCCTGGTGGGCGGCGCTGGTCCTCGCCGTCGCGTGGATCTCCACGCAGTGGCTGCTGCGCGAGAGCGGCATCTGGTGGGGCCGCAACACGCCCGAGGTGCGCGCCGCGCAGCGTGACGCGGAATACATGTATCGCCTGGCCGTGGATCCCGGTCCGGCCAAGGAACTGCGTCTCTTCGGTCTCGTCGGCTGGACGATCGCGCGCTTCGTGGAACGGCGGACGTTGCTCCACACGTTGCAGTACGAGGCGACGCGTCTGCGAGAAAAGTCGATGGCCGTGAGCCTGCTGATCGTGCTCAGCGCAAACGCGCTGGTCTTCTGGTCGATAGCGGGGGCGGCAAGCGCCGGAGGCATCTCACTTCCTGAACTGGTCGTCTTCGCGCAGGCAGCGGTCGGCGTGTCCCTGCTCGCGTTTGGCGGTTTCGGCTGGGCGCTGGACGGCGCCGCGGCACCGGTCGCCGCCGTCCTGCGGCTCGAAGCAGCGATGGCCGCCAAGGGCGCACTCGTCTCGGGGAACCGGCCGGCGGCGCAGCTGCCGGCGCGGGAGATCCGCTTCCGCGATGTGTCCTTCGCTTATCCGGGCTCCTCGACGTCCCCGGTCCTCGAGCATTTCGATCTCACCATCCCGGCCGGCTCGTCGATCG
>JANYHS010000372.1 GCA_025358945.1 Acidobacteriota bacterium | reverse complement strand
GCCGACCGGCGCCACCGCGCCGGCGGCCGCGGACGCCAGCGCGCGCACGAGCGCGGGACGGACGAACTCAGCCTGCTCCTTGTCGAGCGCCGACACGAATTGCGGCACCATCGCGCGATCTGGGTTGTGCTCGAAAAAATTGTAGGCGACCGTGCGCAGGCGATCGTTGGGGCTGGCCAGCGACTCGCGCATCGCGTCCAGCGTCCGCGGATCGTTGAACCCAGTCAGCAGCACGAGCGCGCGGTATCGCACATAGCCGTCCGCTTGCTCGGACACCGCTTGCAGCAGCGCCGGCACCGCCTGCGCGCTCGCTGTGCGCCGGACCGTTCGCGAAGCCGTCGTCCGCGTGGCGTAGTCGAGATCGCCGAGCTTGAGAATCGCCGCCTGGAGTTGCGCGGCGGAGACCGTCTGCGGGGCGGTCGGTTCCTGCGCGAGCAGGAACTCTCCGCCACGGAGGACACAGAGGACACTGAGGATCAAAACCGTTCGGCGCCTCCGCGTCCACCGCGTCCTCTGCGGTGGCAAGCTCTTCGGCATGATCATATCGAGACCGGCTCGCCTTTGATGTCGAGTTTCAGCGCCAGCTGCAGGTGCGTCGCCTCGTCCTGCGGAAACGCCACCGGATAGACGCCGGTGTAGCACGACGTGCAATACGAACTGCGCTCGTTCTTGACCGCGCTCAGCATGCCCTCGAGGCTCAGGTAGCCGACACTGTCCGCTTCGAGGAACTCCCGAATCTCCTCGATTGTGTGGGTCGCGCCGATCAGCTCTGCCTTGCGCGGTGTGTCGACGCCGTAGAAGCACGGAGAGATCGTCGGTGGACAGCTGATCCTGACGTGGACTTCCTTTGCACCCGCCGCCCGCACCATCCGGACGATTTTCCGGCTCGTCGTGCCGCGCACGATCGAGTCGTCCACGAGGATGACGCGCTTGCCGGCGAGGATGCTGCGCACGGGATTCAGCTTGACCTTCACACCGAAATGCCTGATCGACTGCTGCGGCTGAATGAACGTGCGCCCGACGTAGTGATTGCGAATCAGCCCCATCCGCAATGGCACACCGGACTCCTCGTGGTACCCCATCGCCGCGCACACCCCCGAGTCCGGCACCGGCACGACGACGTCGGCGTCAACTCTCTGCTCGCGCGCGAGAACGCGGCCGAGCTCCGTACGAACCTCGTTCACGCTGCGCCCGAACACGTAGCTGTCCGGCCTGGCGAAATAGACGTGTTCGAAAATGCAGTGCGCCAGCGGTGCGGGTGGAAACGGCTTGATCGATTTGAGTCCGTCGGCAGAAATAATCACGATCTCGCCGGGCTCGATGTCGCGCAGGTAGGTCGCGCCAATCAAGTCCATCGCGCATGTTTCCGAGCAGACGACGTAGGCTTCGTCAAGCCGGCCGAGCGCAAGCGGGCGAAAACCGTGCGGATCGCGAACCGCGATCAGTTTGTCTTTCGTCAGCATCACCAGCGAGAACGCGCCCTGCACCTGCGAGACCGACTCGACGATCGCATCCTCGACCGTCCGCCCTTTCGATCGCGCGTAGAGATGCAGAATGACTTCGGTGTCGCTGCTCGACTGGAAGATCGACCCTTGCTGAACGAGATCGTCACGCAGTTCCCGCGCATTGACGATGTTACCGTTGTGGCAGAGAGCAATCTGGCCGTGCGCGCAGTCGATCAGAATCGGCTGCGCGTTCAGCAGCTTGCTCTCGCCGGCCGTGGAGTAGCGCACATGGCCGATCGCGATCGGCCCGGCCAGTTTCGACAGCGTCTCGCCGTCGAAGATGTCGGCGACGTAGCCCATCTCGCGCGAGATCCGCACCTGTTGCGCGTCGGACGCCGCGATGCCGGCGCTCTCCTGCCCTCGATGCTGCAGCGCATAGAGACCCAGGTACGTCATGTTGGCGGCCTCGGGATGACCGAAGATGCCGAAGACGCCGCATTCGTCTTTGAATTTGTCGAACATGTTGTGTCAGGCCACCCGGTGCGCGAAGTGTTTATCGATTGAGGTCGCCCACACACGTTCAGCCTCGTCCGCTGATTGATCGATCACGATCTCTCCTGCCACCGCGATCCGCAGCCGGCTGCCGCCGGTCTGGCCAATCACCCGCGCGGGCACGCCGGCCGCCGCCGCCCGCTGCAGCACGGTCGTCACATGTTCCGGCACGACGGACACGATCACGCGCGACGCCGACTCGCCGAACAGCGCCGCAGCGGTGTTCATCGTGACCTCGCGCGAGACCCCTGCGCCTTCAATCGACAACTCGGCGCCGATCCCGTTCGTGTCGAAGCAGCACTCGGCGACAGTCACTGCGAGGCCGCCGTCGGAGCAATCATGCGCGGAACGCATCAGCCGCTCGCCGGCCAGCGTGACCAGCAGCGCCTGCAACTTCCGCTCGGCGTCGAGATCCAGAGCGGGCGGCACACCACGCACCAGATCATGCATCACCTTGAGGTACTCGCTGCCGCCTAACTCACCGCGGCCCTCGCCCAGAAGAACGATGGCGTCACCCGACTCCTGGAATCTGCGGCTGACGACGTGATCGGCGTGTTCCAGCAGGCCGACCACGCCAATGGTTGGTGTCGGATAGATCGCCTTGCCGTCGGTCTCGTTGTACAGGCTGACGTTACCCCCGGTGATCGGCACGTCAAGCGCGCGGCACGCCTCGCCGATGCCTTCGACCGCCTTCGCGAACTGCCACATGATCCCGGGACGCTCAGGGTTGCCGAAGTTCAGACAGTTAGTCGCCGCCAGTGGACGCGCGCCCGAACACGCGACGTTGCGTGCGGCTTCCGCCACCGCGAGCATCGCGCCGAGGCGCGGATCGAGATAGCAGTACCGGCCGTTGCCGTCGACCGACATCGCCAGCGCGCGGTCAGTGCCCTTGATACGCACGACGCCCGCGCCGAGACCGGGCAGGTTGATCGTGTTCGTGCGAACCATGTGGTCGTACTGCCGGTAGATCCACTTCTTGCTGGCGATGGTCGGCGAACCGAGAATCGACAGCAGCGTCGCGTTCTGATCCGAGGGCGCCGCGAGCGTATCAAGATCCAGCTGCCGGGCCTCGCGCAGATACTCGGGCTCACTCATCGGACGGTGATACTCCGGCGCCTCGTCGGTGAGCGCGCGGTTCGGAATCTCCGCAACGACCACACCGCGTTCCTTCACCCGCAGCAGGCCATCGTCGGTGACATGACCGATGCGCACGGCGTGCAGATCCCATTTCTCGAAGATCCGCTCGACCTCGGCTTCGCGTCCCTGCTTCGCGACCAGCAGCATGCGCTCCTGTGATTCGGAGAGCATGATTTCGTATGGCGTCATGCCGGTTTCGCGCTGGGGCACGAGCGAGACGTCGATCTCGACGCCGGCGCCGCCGCGCGATCCCATCTCGGTCGTCGAACAGGTCAGACCCGCCGCGCCCATATCCTGGATGCCGATCAACGCGTCGGTCTGCATCACCTCGAGGCAGGCCTCGAGCAGCAGCTTCTCCATGAACGGATCGCCAACCTGCACCGCGGGACGTTTCTCCGCCGACTTGTCGTCGAACTCCGCCGACGCCATCGTCGCGCCGTGGATGCCGTCGCGGCCGGTCTTGGCGCCGACGTAGTAGACGGCGTTGCCGACGCCCGACGCGACACCCTTGATGATGTCGGACTGTTTCGCGATGCCGAGGCAGAAGACGTTGACCAGCGGGTTGCCGGCATACGTCGGCTCGAACACGATTTCGCCGCCGACGGTGGGGATGCCAATGCTGTTGCCGTAGCCGGCGATGCCGGCGACGACGTTTTCCAGTAGGCGGCGCGTGCCCGGTGCATCGAGCGCACCGAAGCGCAACGAATTGAGCAGCGCGATCGGGCGCGCACCCATTGTGAAGATATCGCGGATGATGCCGCCAACGCCGGTCGCCGCGCCTTGATACGGCTCGATGAACGATGGGTGGTTGTGCGATTCGATCTTGAAGACCGCCGCGAGGCCTTCACCGATGTCCACGGCGCCGGCATTCTCACCCGGACCCTGCAGCACTTGCGGCCCTTCGGTCGGCAGCGTGCGCAGGTGGACGCGCGAACTCTTGTAGCTGCAGTGCTCCGACCACATCACCGAGAAGATGCCGAGTTCGGTGAGGTTCGGCTCGCGGCCCATGAACGCGAGGATGCGCTCGTACTCATCGGGCTTCACACCGTGACGTTCGAGAACCTTGGCGTCGATCATGCAGTCTGACTCGGCTGAAGCCTTCGCCCTATGCCCTGTAGCGCGAAGCCTTTAGGCGAACGAACAATCGAGTCAAAAATCACGCGGCCATCGACACCACCAAGCAGCGCCTCGCACGCGCGCTCGGGGTGCGGCATCATGCCGACGACATTGCGTGCGTCATTACACAGCGCAGCAATCGCGTTCACGGATCCATTCGGACTCCACGCTTCGTCGACGCGGCCCTGCGGATCGGTGTAGCGGAGGACCACCTGGTGATTGGCTTCGATCGTCTTCAGCATCTCCGGGGGCGCGAAGTAGTTGCCTTCGCCGTGGCCGATCGGCATCTTCAGGACCTGACCCGCGGTCGCGGCGCTCGTGAATGGGGTGTCGGTCTGTTCGACGCGGAGGTAGACGTGCTCGCAGCGGTACTTCAGCCCCCTGTTGCGCAGCATCGCCCCGGGCAACAGCCCGGCTTCGAGCAGAATCTGGAAACCGTTGCAGATGCCGAGGACCGGTCCGCCGCGCTCGGCAAACGCCCGCACCGGCGCCATGATCGGCGAGAAGCGCGCCATCGCCCCGGTGCGCAGGTAATCGCCGTGCGCGAAACCGCCCGGCAGGATCAGCACGTCGGCGCCCTTCAGGTCGGCGTCCTTGTGCCAGAGATACTCGGCGTCCTGGCCGAACACGTCTCGCGCGGCATACAGCGCGTCCTCGTCGCAGTTGCTTCCGGGAAACACGACGATGCCGAATCTCATGATCAGTCCACCTCGATGCGGTAGCTCTCGATCACCGGGTTCGCCAGCACTTTATCGGCAACCTCCGCGGCGAGCTTCTCGGCATGCGCGCGCTCGGTGGTCGCCAGATCCAGCTCGAAATATTTTCCCTGCCGCACGTCTACGACATCCTGATAGCCGAGCGACTGCAGCGCGTCGACGATGGTGCGGCCCTGGGGATCGAATACTGATTTCTTCAACGTGACAAAAACGCGCGCGCGCATGCGTTAGGCCCTCACCGGGTGGAAGACGCGATCGAAGATGTGGTCCACGTGTTTCAGTTGCTCGTCGAGGTCGAACGCTCGCTCGATCTCGGCGGGCGGCAGCGCGCGCGTGATGTCGGCGTCAGCGAGCAGCAGCGTCTTGAAGTCGAGCTGCTCATCGAACGACCGCATCGCGTTGCGCTGCACCCACTCGTACGCCTGCTCGCGCGAGACGCCCTTCTTGGCCAGCTCGAGCAGCACCGTGCCGGAAAACACGACGCCGCGCGATCGGTTGAGGTTCTCGAGCATGCGCTCGGTGTTAACGACCATGCCGCGCACGATGCGGGTCATGCGGCGCAGCATGTGATCGAGGGCGATGAAACTGTCCGGCAGAATCACGCGCTCCACCGAGGAGTGCGAGATGTCTCGCTCGTGCCACAGCGCGATATTTTCGAACGCCGCGTGCGCGTTGCCGCGCAGCAGCCGCGCCAGGCCGACGATCTGCTCGGCGCCGATCGGGTTGCGCTTGTGCGGCATCGCCGACGAGCCCTTCTGCCCCTTGCCGAACGGCTCCTCGACCTCGCCGATTTCCGTCTTCTGCAGGCCGCGAACCTCGAGCGCGAACTTCTCGAGCGACGCCCCGGTGATGGCGATCGCCGACAACAATTCGGCGTGACGGTCACGCTGAATCACCTGCGACGCGACCGGCGCGGCTTCGAGCCCGAGGCGACGGCAGACGTCCTCTTCGATCTGCGGCGGAAGGTGTCCGAACGTGCCGACAGCGCCCGACAGCTTGCCGACGCTGACCACCGCGCGGGCGCGGCGGATGCGCTCGATGTCGCGCCCGACCTCCGCATACCACAGCGCCAGCTTCAACCCGAAGGTCATCGGCTCGGCGTGAACGCCGTGAGTGCGCCCGATCATCGGCGTCCGACGGTGCTCGGCGGCGCGATCGCGGATCGCCTCCGCCAGGCCGTCGAGGTCCATCAGCAGGACGTCGCACGCCTCGCGCATCTGCAGCGCCTGCGCGGTGTCGATAACGTCGGAGGAGGTGAGGCCGAAATGCAGCCAGCGCGCCGACGGCCCGACCTTCTCGGCGACCGCCGTGGTGAAGGCGATCACGTCGTGCTGGGTGACCTGTTCGATTTCTTCGATGCGCGCGATGTCGAACGCGCCTCGCTCGCGGATGTCGCGCGCCGCCTCAGGCGGCACGATGCCGGCCGCCGCCATGGCTTCGGCGGCGGCGGTCTCGACGAGCAACCAGGTTTCGTACCGGCGCTGGTCGCTCCAGATCCGCCCCATGTCAGGGTGGGTGTAGCGAGAAATCATCTCATCGGGCTGACTGAGCGAAACGAACTAATCGAGGTCGAGTCGTTCGACCGGGATCTGCAAACCGTTCACGTTGCCGAGCACCGTCGCCGCGAGCGATCCGCTCCGGAACAGATCCACCGCCACGCGCTGCACATCGTCTTTGGTCACGCGCTCGATGCCATTGAGCGTTTCGTCGAGGCCGAACTGGCGATCGAAATAGATCTCCTGGCGCGCCAGATGCGACATGCGGCTGGCGGTGTTCTCGAGGCTCAGCATCAGGCTGCCCTTGAGATGATCCTTCGAGCGCTGCAACTCCGCGTCCGGCACCGGCGCGCTCTTCACGCCGCGCAGTTCCTCGACGCAGAGATCAATGACTTCCCCGACCGCTTCGTTCGAGCAGCCGGCGTAGATCGTAAAGGAGCCCGCGTCACGATACGCGCTCAGGCCGCTGAAGACCGCATACGCGAGCCCGCGCTTCTCACGCACGTTCTGAAACAGCCGCGAACTCATCGATCCGCCAAGTAGCGTGTTCAGCACATAGCTGGCGTAGCGATCCTCGTGATTCTGCGCGTAGCTGCCGACGCCGAGGCAGACGTGGCTCTGCTCGAGTTCCTTGTTGCGGATCAGCACGTTGCGCGCGACGTCCGGCGCGTGGTCGATCGCCGGCTCACCCGCGTCCGTCAGCGACCCAAATTTTTCTTCGACCAGCTCGCGCACCCGTTCGTGCTCGACGTTGCCGACCGCCGAGATGATCAGGTTCTTTGCGGTATACACGCCGCCGAAATAGTCGCGCAGCAGCGTGGCATTGAACGATTCAACGGTCTCCTTGGTGCCAAGAATCGGCCGCCCGAGCGGGTGATTCTCCCAGAAGCCCTGCGTGAACAGTTCGTGGACGAGGTCGTCCGGCGTGTCCTCGACCATCTTGATCTCTTCGAGGACGACTTTCTTCTCGCGCTCGATATCGTCCGGGTCGAACGCCGGGTTCCGGACGATGTCAGAGAGGATGTCGATCGCGAGCGGCAGGTGCTCGTCGAGCACCTTGATGTAGTAGCTCGCGTATTCCTTGGCGGTGAACGCGTCGAGCTGCCCGCCGATGGAGTCGATCTGCTGGGCGATGTCCTCAGCCGATCGCTGGCCGGTGCCCTTGAAGAGCATGTGCTCCACAAAATGGGCAATCCCGCCGCGCTCAGCCGACTCGTGCCGCGATCCACGCGTCAACCAGACGCCGATGCTGACCGACCGGACCTGCGTCATCCGTTCGGTGAGAATCCGAAGTCCGTTGTCGAGCACGTCTCTGACGATGGGTGTATTGGTGGACACGTGGAGCTTGGGAAAGGCTTATGCTACCACGGTGACCACCGTCGAGCCCCGACCAGACCTCGCCGAGCTGGACCGCCCGGCGCTCGAGGCAGCCCTCGAGGCCCGGGGACACAAACGCTTCCACGCGCGCCAGATCTTCCGCTGGATCTACAAACACGGCGTCACCGAGATCGACGCCATGACGGATCTGTCGCGCGAGCTGCGCGCGACGCTGACAAGCGATTTCGCCCTCACCCGTCCCACGCTCGCGCAGCGCGAAACATCCGTTGACGGCACCGAGAAGTTTCTTCTGCGCCTGGCAGACGGTCGGCACATCGAGTCGGTCTTCATCCCCGACACGCCGGCGATGACGTTCTGCGTGTCGACGCAAGTGGGCTGTGCAATGGCCTGCGCCTTCTGCCTGACCGGGAAAATGGGGCTCGTTCGCAACCTCACCGCCGGCGAGATCGTCGGCCAGGTGCGCGTCCTCGCCGACGCGCTCAACCTCCGCACCAAGAAATTCAACATCGTCCTGATGGGCATGGGCGAGCCCCTGCACAACTACGACGAAACGATGCGGGCGCTGCGGATGCTGGCGGACGAGCACGGGTTCGACATGTCGGCCCGGCGGATCACGCTATCGACCGTGGGCCTGCTGCCGGCGCTCGAGCGCCTCGCGACAGAGGACGTGATGCCGAATCTCGCCATCTCACTGCACGCCCCGACCGACTTGCAACGCGGCGAACTGGTGCCGATCAATAAGAAATACGGCGTGCGCGACATCATCGACGCCTGCAAGCGCTTTCCTCTCAGCCGACGGAGCCGCATCACGTTCGAGTACGTGCTGCTGGCCGGCGCGAACGATTCGCCCCAGGACGCGCGGAAGCTGGCGAAACTGGTAGGCGGCGTGAAATGCAAGGTGAACCTGATTCCGCTGAACGCCGCGCCGGGCATTCCGTTCGAGCGGCCGTCAGACGAGGTCATCGATCGGTTCGCGAAAATCGTCGCGGACAGCGGGGTCACCGTGTCGGTGCGCAAGAGCCGCGGCCGCGACATCCGCGCCGCCTGCGGTCAGCTGATCGTCGAGGGCCAGAAACCGTCAGCCGGCCAACAGCTCGCCGTCGTCGCCTTCGGAGGGTAAGCGTGGATTTCAAGATCCAGCCTGTCGTCCGCCTGACCTCATTTGAAGAGGATGAGCGCCAGCGGCCATCCCTGACGTACTGGTTGTCACGACCGCCACCGGAGCGAATCGCCGCGGTCGAATTCTTACGGAGGCAGTTCAATGGACCTGGCGTCCGACTTCAACGAATTCATCGGCTGCTTGATCGAGCATCGCGTTGAGTTCGTAATTGTCGGCGCCTACGCTCTGGCGGTGCATGGTGCGCCGCGCTATACCGGCGACCTCGACGTGTTCGTGCAGCCAACCGAGGAGAATGCTGCGAGGCTGCTCGAAGCAGTGCGCGCGTTCGGCTTTCCGGTGAACGAGATCCGGCCAGAGAACGTACTCGAGCCAACCCGAATCCTCGAGATGGGTGTCGAACCGGTGCAGATTCACGTCATGAGTTCGATCAGCGGCGTCTCGTGGGACGACGTATGGCCCGACCGCGTCGTGTCGCGGTGTGGAACGCACGACGCAGCCTTCATCGGTCGAGAAGCATTCCTGCGGAACAAGCGCTCGGCGGGACGTCCAAAGGATCTGGCCGACATAGACGCGCTATCGCCGGGGAACTAGAACTGTGCCATGTTGCCAGCCTTGATTGTCCAAGAGGCCAATACCGCAACAGCCGCTGCAGCCGCACCCCATTTCTTCGCGCTGGATGCGACGTCTCGGAAAGAAAGGGCAGCAGGCCAAGCACAAAGAAGAAAATGGCTGCTTCGAGTTCCCGGCGGCCCCTGATTCGACATCGGGCCAACGGTTCTTTCGTGGACTAGCCCGAGCATCCAAAACAGGGATGGTGTTGCGAAGAGCCAAGTCACAGCCGCGTGTTTGATTCCGGTCGGGTCGGGATCCAAGGTCTCCAATGCAGACATCAGAGGAGCCTAGCATCTCTCTCCGTACACTCCCGATTCCGTCGCCGCGGTGATTCGGATCGAAAGCCATTCGTTCCGGGCGCGGCCAGGCGGAATCCGCACTTTCAGATAGTTGCCGGTGACGGCGAGCGTGCCGTCTTCGAGCGTTAGCGCGCGGTGCTCGGTCCCGATTTGGGCATCGCGGAACCGATCGCGGAGCCGCTGCGCGATCTCACGAATGCGCCGGCCGCGCGCCCGCACCACGACGCCGTTGACCTTGCCGTCCATCAAGGACGCCGGCGTGCCCGGCCGATCGGAATACGGGAACACGTGGATATGCGTCAGCGGCGAGCGCTCGAGATAGGCCGCGAGCGCCTCGAAATCCGTATCCGTTTCACCCGGGAAGCCGACGATGATGTCCGACCCGATCGAGGCGTTGGGTATGCGCGCGCGGATGTGGTCCACCAGCGACGCGTAGTACTCAATCGTGTAGGGCCGCCGCATCGTCGCGAGCAGACGATTGCTGGCGTGCTGCAACGGCAGGTGAAAATGCGGCGCGAAGCGATCGGACGAGGCCACCAGATCGACCACCTCGCGTGAGCAGTCCATCGGCTCGAGCGACGAAATCCGGAAGAGCACACGCTCGGCTGAAGCCTTCGCGCTACGCTCCAGCGCGCAATCGTCCAAGGCGCGCAACAGTTCGATCAGCGATGACCGCGGATCAAGATCGCGGCCGTACGACCCGAGATGCACACCGGTCAACGCAATTTCCTGAAAGCCGGCAGCGGTGACCCGCTCGACCTCGCG
>JANYHS010000336.1 GCA_025358945.1 Acidobacteriota bacterium | reverse complement strand
GATGGCGAGTTCGCGGACTCGTCCACGCACGGCGCCTGAGGCATCGCGCACGGTGGCGCCGAGCAGTTCGGACAAAGCGACGACTGACATGTGTCCCCGAGTGGAGGCATCTTCTCTCTCGCATTGTAGCGCGAAGGCTGTGCGCAGCGCGAAGACTTTAGCGCACGTAGCGCGAAGGTCTCAGCGCACGTAGCGCGAAGGCTTCAGCCGAGCGTCAGTGCACATGCACCATAGACGTTCGTAAGGGACGCCATCGCAGGAACACATGAAGCGATCGCGAGCCGTCGAAGTACCCGATCATGTCCTCGGACATGCGATAGACCGTGAGGTCGGCGCCGATCCCGAGCCGGCCCCATCGCGGGGGCGCGATGTCGCGGACCAGGCCGACGGTCAGCGGATCGATGTGCGAGTAGAAATGCGGATGGTTGTAGCCGGCAGGATGCAGCCCGAGGCCGAAGATCTGTTTCGCCGATACTTCCGCGCGTCCGTACACCGTCGTGCGTTCGGTTGCGCGCAGATCCCATTCGAACAGGTAGCCGTCCGCATGATCGTTGTAGCCGTTGTCTTCCTGGTGATGTCCCCACGCCAGCGTTGCGGCGAGCGGACGTGACGCGACGGTACCGTTGTATTCGACGGATGCCGTGATGCGTGTGGTCGCGTACGGTTCGAACCACTCCGGGTTGTGCAGGCGGCCGCCGGAAAACTGCGCCTGCCACGGTCCGCGGCGCCAGACCACGCGCGCCGCCCACGAATTGAGCGCCGGCTTCTCGATGTTGTAGCGGTTGTCGTCCTCGTCCGGCTCCTCTCCGCGAAACACGGAGGCCTCGAAGGTGATCGGGCCCTTTTCGATGCCGGCGCGCAGGACGCCTTCCGAGATGTGCGTCGAGTCCAGATCGTGGTGGGTGATCGGCACCTGCGGGTTGTCGCGCGCCGACTCGCGGTGCATGAATGGCGTTGGTCCGAGCGTCGGCGATCCGACGAGATCCGCGCCGAAGATGTACGCGACGCCGGACTGCTCGAGGCGATACGTGGCGCCGAGGCCCATGAAGAGATCGTGCGGATGCTGCACGTTGACCAGCGGCGCGCCCAGATAGCTCTCGCCGGTTTGAAAGAGTTGCGGCGATCCGCCGAAAGGCTTCTGCTCGCCGGTCGGTGAGTAGGAATAGGCGCGCGTGCCGCCGCCGTCGCCGGCCCACACGAGCCGGCCGATCGTCAGCGGCTCGAGCGACATCATTCCGTTGAGGGTCAGCCGTCCGGGGCCTGCCTTGCGACTGCCGGAAGCCATGAACCAGTTCTGCGATTCGAACGCGGCGAAATCGGCGAACAGGCGTTCCTGATAGTTGTAGCCGACGAACACGTTCGCGTCCGTGGACCACGTCCACCCGTCGCTGGTCGGCGTGGGCGCCGGACCTTGGTGGTGGTGCTCGGGCGGTTGGCTCTGATCCTGCGCCTGGGCTGCCATCCCAAGCGTCCGCAACCAGACGAAGACAAGGACGACGAGAATTTCGATCGAAATGCGCCGTGGTGTGGAGGCCAAGAAATCCCATTTCATCATAGCGACCAACTGCGTGTTAAGCTCACTTCGTTCATGGTCTTGGTCCGCCGCCGTCTATCGTGGTTGATTGCCGTCTGGCTGTTGAGCCAGATCGCGAACGTGACCGCCGCGCCGCTGACGTTCTGTTGCCAGAACGTAGCCAGCGCCGGGGACGAAGAAGAATGCTGCCCCGGACTGCTGCCTGGTCAGGTCTGTCCGATGCATCACGCCAAGAAGGGTGAGCCCCCGTGCCAGATGCGCGGTTCCTGCGTCAGCGGCGATACCGCGATCATCTCGCTGGCGGTTGGCGCCGGCGTGCCGGCGTCGCCGACGCCGACCGTAAGCATTTTCGATCTTGGTGAGCGCGTCTTCCCCGCGCCGCAGTCGTCGATCCTCCGCAGCGATCGTCCCGAATCCCCACCTCCACGCGCGTAACACCTCACCCCAACCATTTTTGACGGATGGAGCGCGAAGGCTTCAGCCGAGCGTTTCCGCTCGCCTGGCGCTCGCGCCGCATTTTGAGGTGTCTCATGCGATCGATTGCATTCATTGCGCTCGCGGCGTCGCTCTCTGCGGCCGCCGGCGCGCCGACTGAGCTTGGCGTCAAAGGACGCGGCAACGCGACCCCGACGATTGCCGCCGACGGACAGTTCGTCGCGGTCGCGTGGGGCGGCACGTTACCCAGCGGCGCGACCGACGTGTTCACCGCGGTCAGCCGCGACGGCGGCCGCGCGTTCGGCGCGCCGGTCCGCGTCAACAAGATCGACGGCGACGCCAAGCTGAACGGCGAGCAGCCGGCGCACGTTGCGCTCATCCCTCGCGCCGGCCACGATCCAGCCATCGTCGTCGTCTGGACGACGACGGGCGCGAACGGCACGAAGCTGCTGCAGTCGCGGTCTGATGACGGGGGACGATCGTTCACGCCGGGCATCGTCGTTCCCGGCAGTGATGCCGCGGGCAACCGTGGCTGGGAGGCGATTGCCGTCGAGCCGGGCGGACGCGTCGACGCGGTGTGGCTCGACCATCGCGAGATGGTGAAGGACTCGTCGATGCCTGCGTCGCACCACGATCACGCCGCCGCGAGCGCGGGAAAGCCGGACGGCGTCGCGATGGCGCAGCAGTCGAAGTTGTACTTCGCGTCGCTCGACGGAACCGCCGCGCCGCGCGCGCTGACCGGCGGCGTCTGCTACTGCTGCAAGACGGCGCTCGTCGGCGGCGCGGGCGGCGCGGCTGGCAGTGAGATCTACGCTGCCTGGCGTCACGTGTATCCCGGCAACCTGCGCGACATGGCGTTCACGATGTCGCGCGACGGCGGTCGCACGTTTGCGCCACCGGTTCGCGTCAGCGAAGACAAGTGGATGCTCGAGGGCTGCCCGGACGATGGGCCGTCGATGGCAGTGGATGCGCAGAAGAACATCCACATCGTGTGGCCGACGCTGGTGACTGGCGCGGGCGCCGACGCCGAGTCGACGATTGCGTTGTTCTATGCGATGTCGACCGACGGTAAGCGATTCACCGCGCGCGAGCGGGTTCCGGCCGAGGGGATTCCGCATCATCCGCGGATCGCGGTCAGCCGCGACGGTGCGCTGACCGTTGCGTGGGATGAAGCGGCCAGCGGATCGCGGCGGATTGCCGTCGCCCACGGCGCCGCTGACGCCGGTGGTCATCCGCGTTTCCGCCGCGAGGCGATTACGACGAGTGGGGCATCGATCTATCCCGCCCTGGCGGTCACCGCCGACGGCGTCGTCGCGGCATGGACCAGCGGATCGTCAGTCACGGCAACTATTCAGGTTGCGCGCCTCGGCGTCACGCGTTCTTCGGAGACCAGCCGATGACGCGATCCCTCACATCTGCCGTCGCGATCCTGACCACTGTCGCCGCGCTGTTCGCGGTGCCTCACGACGCGGTCGCCCAGGAGACCATCAACTTCGCCAGCGTCAGCGGACGCGTGACCGACCCGTCCGGCGCGGTGGTTCCCGGCGCCGCGGTCACCGCGCGTCACACGGAGACGAACGTCACCGCCACCGCGACGACCGACAGCGAGGGACGTTTCCGTTTTCCCTATCTAAGGGTTGGACCGTGCGCAATCACCGTCGAGCTGATGGGATTTTCCACCGCGACGCGACGCCTGACCCTGACCGTCGGCGCCGCGTTCGAGCTGCCGGTGCCACTGAGTGTGGCCGGGGTCGATGCCGGCGTCACGGTGACCGCGGATGCCGTCGTGCTCGAAGCGGCGCGCAGCCAGATTGCCGGCACGATCTCGCGGGCCGAGGTCCAGAGTCTGCCGATGAACGGGCGCAATTTCCTCGATCTCGCGCTGCTCGTTCCGGGCGTCTCTCCCACCAACGTCGGCAGCACACAGCTGTTCGCCGAAACGTCTGCGGTGGTCGGCCAGGGCATTTCGATTGGCAGCCAGCGCAACTTCTCTAATAACTTCATCGTGGATGGCCTGTCGGCCAATGACGATGCCGCCGGTGTGAGCGGGCTGCCGTACGGCGTGGACGCGGTGGATCAGTTTCAGGTGGTGACGTCCGGCGGACAGGCGGAACTCGGACGCGCCCTCGGCGGCTACGTCAACGTTGTCACCAAGAGCGGGACCAACATCACGCGCGGCGATCTCTATGGCTACTTCAAAGACGACAGATTCAACGCGACCAACGCGCTGTCTGGCACGAGGCTGCCGATGAACCAGCAGCAGTACGGGACGAGCGTGGGCGGTCCGGTGCGCCTCGATCGCACGTTCTTCTTCTCGAACGTCGAGCAGAAGACGCTCAACCAGACCGGCCTCGTGACGATTCCGGATGATACCGTCGCCACGACCAACCGGCGGCTGACGACGGTGGGCTACAAGGGCATGCCCGTGGTGGCAGGGATCTATCCCAACCCGATCAACGCGACCACGTTGATGGGAAAACTGGATCATCAGATCAGCGGCCGCGATCAGGTGAGCGTCCGCTACAGCCTCTACCGGGTGTCGTCCGATAATGCCCGCGGGGCCGGCGGGACCAGCGCGCCATCCGCATCCGCGGGGCTGGCCAATACCGATCAGTCGATTGCCATCAGCAATACGATGACGCTGTCGCCGCGAACAGTGAACGAGACGCGGGCGCAGTTCGCCTATGGCGACCTCAACGCCGCCGCAACCGATCAGGTTGGGCCCGCTGTCAGCATTGCCGGCGTCGCCAGCTTCGGTACGTTTTCCAACAGCCCGACGCTTCGCACCAACAAGATGTTTCAGGTCGTGGACAACCTGTCGCATCAGCAGGGGGCGCACGCGCTGCGCGCCGGCGTGGATGTCCTCTACAACGGCGACACGATTGCGAACCCCGGCGCCATTCGCGGCTCCTACACGTTCTCGTCCCTGGCGAATTTCCTGACGGGCACGTACAACAATGCGGGCTACGCACAGACGTTTGGCCCGGTCTCCGCGACGCAGGGGAATGCGAATGTCGGGATCTACGGTCAGGACGAATGGAGACTAGGCTCGGCGCTGACCCTGAACGCCGGCCTGCGTTACGACCTGCAGTTCATGGAGACCATCAGCACCGACAAGAACAACGTCTCGCCGCGCGTCGGATTTGCGTGGTCGCCGTCCTCCCTGCGCGATACGGTGGTGCGAGGTAGCGCGGGTCTCTTTTACGATCGCCTGCCCTTGCGTGCGGTGGCCAACGCGCTCATCTCGGCATCGAACACGACCGATCTGGTCAGCATCCGGAGACTCAGCATCAGCCTCTCGCCGACGCAGGCAGGAGCCCCGGTGTTTCCGAAAACGCTGGACGCGGCCGTCCCGCTGGTTACGTTGGTGAACTTTACGACGATGGATCCGAACATTCAGAACGCGCATTCACGGCAGGCGAGCATCGAAGTCGAACGTCAGCTTGGCGCTCGCGGTACTTACAGCGTCGGCTATCAGTACGTGAAAGGGCTTGACCTGCTGATGTCGATTAACCAGAACGTGCCGAGTTGCGTCGCCGCAGGCACCAACAACGGCTGCCGGCCGATCTCAACCTACGCGAACAACAGCCAGTACGCCGCGGCAGCCGAGTCGAACTATCACGGGCTGCACCTGTCGTTGGTCCAGAGACCGGTGACCTGGGGTTCGATCCGGGTGAGCTACACGCTGTCCAAGTCGATGAACAACGTCGGCGAGGCGTTCTTCAGTTCGCCGATCGATCCGTTCGATCTGTCGAAGGACTGGGGACGTTCTGACGACGACCAGCGGCATCGTCTGGTGTTCAATGGCACAGTCAGCACGTCGATGGCGACGGCGGTGACGGTGATGCAGAAGCTGACGCACGGCTTTCAGGTCAGCAGCATGCTGCAGGCCTATTCGGCGTTGCCGTTCAACATCACATCAGGTGTGACGACCGTGCAGGGCGCCGCTGGCCGGCCGATCGTGGATGGTGCGTTCATCGAGCGCAATGCTGGCGTGGGCAGCGACTTCTTCACACTCAATACGCGCGTCAGCCGCTCGTTCAAGATCTCAAACGTCCGCCTGGAGGGGACCGCCGAGGCTTTCAATCTCACCAATCGCCGGAACGATCTGACGCGCATCGGCACTTTCGGGGCGGGCACGTATCCGACGACGCCGGCGGCGAGCTTCAACCAGATCACGGCGGTCGGCGATCCGCGATCGCTGCAGTTCGGTGTGCGGGTGCGGTTCTAAGCGTCGGCTACGGCCGGACGAAGACGCTGCGGCGCGGTGGGGGCATCGGCACGCCCGGGCCCTTCACCGATGCCCAGATGATCTCGTTCAGCGGCTCTTCCGGGGTCAAGTCCGCATCGCTGAAATTCATTGCGCGCGACGCGGCGGCGCCTACCGCGTTGGGCGGGTTCCTGTCATCGAGCGCCACGTTCGGCGTAATCCGG
>JANYHS010000334.1 GCA_025358945.1 Acidobacteriota bacterium | reverse complement strand
CCGGATCCGAGGAAGAGCAGCGCCTTGAAAAACGCGTGCGTGTAGAGGTGGAAGACGCCGGCCGCGTACGCCCCAACGCCCATCGCCAGGAACATGTAACCGAGTTGCGAGACGGTGGAATACGCGAGCACGCGCTTGAGGTCGTTCTGCACCAGGCCGATCGTGCCGGCCAGGAGCGCCGTTGCCGCGCCGACCACCGCGACGATGGCCAGCGTGTGCGGCGCGTGGCTGAACAGCACCGCATTCCGGCCAATCATGTAGACGCCGGCCGTCACCATTGTCGCTGCATGGATCAGCGCGGAGACCGGCGTCGGGCCCTCCATCGCGTCCGGCAGCCAGGTGTAGAGCGGAATCTGCGCCGACTTGCCGGTGGCGCCGACAAACAGCAGCAGCGTGATCCACGACACCGTGCCGAAGATCGTCTCCGGCCGCAGCATCGCCGCGCTGCGCGCGACCTCCTGGAAATCGATCGTGCCGAAGCGGACGAAGATCAGCAGCACGCCCAGCACGAAGCCGAAATCGCCAATGCGGTTGACGATGAAGGCTTTCTTGCCGGCGTCGGAGGCCGACTTCTTCACATACCAGAAGCCGATCAGCAGATACGAGCAGAGGCCAACGCCCTCCCAGCCGACGAACATCACCAGAAAGTTCGCGCCAAGGACCAGCACCAGCATGAACGCGGCGAACAGGTTCAGGTACGAGAAGTAGCGCGCATACTCCGAGTCGCTCTCCTCGTGCATGTACGCAGTCGAGTAGACATGGATCAGGGCGCCGATGCCGGTGATCACCAGGATCATCACCGACGACAGCGGATCGAGCCGCAGCGTGAACGCGGCGCTGAAGTCGCCTGACGAAATCCAGGAAAAGACGACGTTGACGATCGCGCGCGACTCGACCGGCAGCGCGACCAGTTTCCAGACCGACGCCAGCGCCACGACGAACGCCCCCGCCATCGCGCCGCACGCGACGGCGCCGGACGCGGCCTTGCTGATGCGCTTGCCGAAGCCGGCATTCAACAGGAAGCCGAGGAACGGCAGGAGCGGGAGGAGAATCAGCATCCGCTCACCACTTCAGGCTCGCGAACGAATCAGGGTTCAGCGATTCCTTGTGCCGGAACAGGCTGATGACGATCGCCAGGCCGACGGCGGCTTCGGCGGCGGCCACGGTCATGACGAAGAACACGATGATCTGACCATCAGCGGATCCCAGCGCGCGGCCGAAGGCGACGAACGTGAGGTTCACGGCGTTCAGCATGATCTCGATCGACAGCAGGATGGTGATCAGGTTGCGCCGGACGAACACGCCCGCCGTGCCAATCGCGAACAGGATGGCGGAGAGGATCAGGTAGTGATTCAGCGTGACCATCAGCGCTCTCCCGGCTTTCGCCGCTCGCGGGGGTCGTCCCGCCGCGCGAGTACGACCGCGCCGACCATCGCCACCAGAATCAAAATCGAGGTCACCTCAAACGCAAACGCATAGTCGGTGAACAGCGATCGCCCGATCACCGCGACCGACGTCACCGCACCGCCGGGGAACGCGCCCGTGTCGACGCCCCTGGCCAACGCCCACCACAGCTCGATCGCCAGCACCAGCGCGAGACACGCGCCGAAGCGCATCGGGCCCGGCCGGAGCAGCGGATGCACGCGTTCGTCGTACTCCGTCTCTTCATGCGGCGCGTTCAACAGCATGACGACGAACAGGAACAGCACCATGATCGCGCCGGCGTAGACGATGATCTGAATCACGGCCACGAACGGCGCGTCGAGCAGGACGTAGAGACCCGACAACGCGCCGAACGAGGCGATCAGCAGCAGCACGCTGTAGATCGGGTTGCGCTGCGCGATGACCAGCAGCGACGCGGCAATGGCGACGGCGCCGAAGGCGTAGAACGCGAGTGCTTCAGAGCCCAAAATACAGCACTCCTGCAGCCGTCACCAGCAGGTTGATCATCGACAGCGGCAACAACACTTTCCAGCCGAACGCCATCAGCTGATCGTAGCGATAGCGCGGCAGCGTCCAGCGCATCCAGACGTAGAAGAAGAGGATTGCGCCAACCTTGATCAGGAACCAGATCCAGCCGAGTGACTCCGGCAGGAACGGCCCGTGCCAGCCGCCGAGATACAAGTCCGTGGCCACGGCCGACACCGTCACCATGTTGATGTACTCCGCGAGGAAGAACATCGCGAAACTCATGCTGCTGTACTCGGTGTGGTAGCCGGCGACGAGTTCCTGCTCCGCTTCCGGAAAATCGAACGGCGCGCGGTTCGTCTCGGCGATGCCGGCGGTCATGAAGATGAAGAAACCGAGCGGCTGCAGGAACACGAACCATTTCGGGATGAACCCGAACCACACGCCGGCCTGGCCATTCACGAGTTCGGTGAGCGACATCGAGTTGCCGATCAGCAGCACGCTGGCCAGCGCCAGGCCGTACGACAGCTCGTAGCTGATCATCTGCGCGGACGACCGCAGACCGCCAAGCAGCGAATACTTGCTGTTCGAACTCCACCCGGCCAGCACGATGCCGTAGACACCCATCGACGCGATCGCGAAGATCACCAGCACGGCGACGTTGACGTCGGCGACCTGCAGCAGCAATGGCTTGTCGAGCAGGCCGAAGAACGTTGTGCTCGCGCCGAAGGGAACGACCGCGAACGCGGCAAAGGCCGCGGTGGCGGAAATGATCGGCGCCAGCGCGAACAGGAGCGGATCGGCCGAGCCCGGCCGGAGTTCCTCCTTGAACATCAGCTTGATGACGTCGGCAAACGGCTGGAGCAATCCCTGCCAGCCGACGCGAATCGGCCCGAGCCGCTGCTGCAGCAGCGCCGCCAGGCGGCGCTCGACCCACACCATCGCCGCGGCCGAGAGCAACAGCCCCTGGAACACGACGAGGGTCAGGACGATCTGTGTGATGAGCAGCGTGGTCACGGCCTAGTGCGCCCCCACCGGATGCTGCGCCCGCCACGGCGCCGGCAGCGTGCAGCGCCCTTGCTTGATGTGCGCCTCATACTCGTGCCGGAAATGCTTCAGCGTCGTCAGCACCGGCGTGACGGCGGCGTCGCCGAACGCGCACAACGTCTTGCCGCCGATATTGCCCGAGATGCTGGACAGCAGATCGAGATCGCGCATCTGCCCTTCGCCGCGCTCGATCCGATGCAGGATCTTGTGCAGCCAGTCGGTGCCCTCGCGGCACGGCGTGCACTTGCCGCACGATTCGTGGCGATAGAAGTGCAGCAGGTTTTCGGCGAGCCAGACCATGCACGTCGTGTCGTCGAGGACGACGATGGCCGCGGACCCGAGGAGCGAGCCGGCTTTCTGAATCGCATCGAAGCTGGCCACCGTGTCGAGCTGATCCGGGAGCAGGATCGGCACGGATGAACCGCCCGGGATCACCGCTTTCAGCGTCCGCCCCTCGCGCACGCCGCCGGCGTACCCCTCAATCAGCTCACGCAGCGTGATGCTCATCGACGCTTCGTACACGCCCGGCCGCTTCACGTGGCCGCTCACGCAGTACAGCTTCGGCCCGCCGTTCTTCTCGGGGCCGAGCGACGAGTACCATTCCGCGCCCTTCATGATGATCGACGGTACGTTGCAGAGCGTCTCGACGTTATTGACCGCGGTCGGCTTGCCGTAGACGCCGACCAGCGCCGGGAACGGCGGTTTGTTGCGCGGCTGCGCGCGCTTACCTTCCAGCGACTCGAGCAGCGCCGTCTCCTCACCTGCCTCGTACGCGCCGGCGCCGCGGTGCACGAAGACGTCGCAATCGAACCCGGATCCAAAAATATTCTTGCCGAGGATCCCTTTCGCGTAGGCCTCGTCGATCGCGCGCTCGAGCACGGTCTGCACGTGGAAGAATTCCCCACGGATGTAGATATAGGCGACCTTCGCGCCGATGGCGTAGCAGCCGATCGCGCAGCCTTCGATCAGCAGGTGCGGATTCCGCTCCATCAGCAGATGATCCTTGAACGTGCCTGGCTCGCTCTCGTCCGCGTTACAGACGATGTAGCGGGGCTCGACTTTCTTGTCGACGAACTTCCATTTCAGGCCGGTCGGAAATCCCGCGCCGCCGCGGCCGCGCAGTCCCGCCGCCGTGACCATCTCGATGATTTCGTCCGGCTTCTTCGCGAGCGCCGCTTTCAACGCGTCGTATCCCTCGTGCTGCAGATAGAAATCGAGCGTGAACGAGTTGGGCTCGCGAACATACCTGGTGAGGACCGGTTCGATAGCCATCAGCCCTTAGCCTTCATCTTCTCGATCACGTGATGGCAACCGCTGAGCGCGTCTTCGCCACGCGCGCGCAGATCGTCGATCAGCTGTCCCGCGCTTTCGGGCGTCACGCATTCCTGCCAGGCGTCGTTGACCATCACCGCCGGCGCGCGATCGCAGGCGCCGAGGCATTCGACTTCCATCAGCGTGAACGTGCCGCTCGCATCGGTCTCGCCGGGTTTGATCCCGAGCTTCCCGCATAACGCTTCGGTGACGCGCTCCGCGCCGTTGATGGCGCAGGACAGCGTCCGGCAGACGTTGACGACGAACTTCCCGACCGGGCGGGTGTAGAACATCGTGTAGTAGGTGACGACGTCCTCGACGTCGGCGCGCGTGATCTCGAGCAGCTCCGCGATGTGCCGGATCGCGTTCGCGGTGATGTAGCCCTGCTGGTATTGCGCGAGGTAGAGCGCGGGCAACACCGCCGAGCGCTTGCGGTCCGGCGGATAGCGCGTGATGATCTCGTCGAAGCGGGCGCGGTTCTCGGGCGTGTAGACAAAGGCGGGACCTTCGTCCTCGAGCTGGCGCGACGACTTGTGGAAGGTGGCGCCGTAGGCCATCGTTGGATGAAAACTCACCGGTCGACGTCTCCCATCACCACGTCAATCGATCCGATCACCGCGATGACGTCGGCAATCAGGCCGCCGACGATCATCTGTTCGAGCGCCTGGCACGCGAGGAGCGACGGCGCCCGCGACTTGATCCGCCACGGCCGGTTCGAACCGTCCGACACGACCGAGAATCCCTGCTCGCCGCGCGGCCCTTCGACCGGCACATAGGCCTCGCCCGCCGGCACCGTGAACCCCTGCGAGTAGATCAGGAAGTGCTGAATCAGCGCTTCCATCTCCGTGTAGACGCGATCCTTGGGCGGCGGCGTGATGCGCGGGTCGTCGATCGCAAACACGCCGGTCGGCGAGATGCGCGCGAGCGCCTGGTGGCAGATCTTCATGCTCTCGCGCATCTCGGCGACGCGAACCAGGTAGCGCGAGTAGACGTCGCCGTGCGTCTGCGTCGGCACGGCGAAATCGTACGTCTCGTAGCCGAGGTAGGGAAAATACTTGCGCACGTCGTAGTCGACGCCGGCGGCGCGCGCGATCGGACCCACGAGGCCGTAGGCTACGGCGGCTTCCTTCGAGATGACGCCAACGTTCTGCGTCCGCTGAAGGTAGATCGAATTCTTCGTCAGCAGATCTTCGTAGTCGTCGAGCTTGGCCGGAAAGCGATCGAGGAACGCGATCACCGCCTCGTGGAAGCCGCGCGGCAGATCCTCGCGCAGGCCGCCGACGCGCATGTAGCTCGGGAACAGCCTGAAGCCGGCCAGGAGCTCGTTGACGTTCAGCAGCAGCTCGCGCTCGCGAAAGCAGTAGAGCATCACCGACACGGCGCCCAATTCCATGCCATGCGTGCCGAGCCACACCAGGTGGCTGTTGATCCGCTGCAACTCCGCGAGCAGGACCCGGATGTTCCGCACGCGCTCGGGTACTTCCACGCCCAGCAGCTTCTCGACTGAGAGGCAGAACGCCATGCTGTTGGACTGCGCGCTGAGGTAATCCATGCGCTCGACGAGCGGGATCACCTGCTGCCACTTCTTCTGCTCGGTGGTCTTCTCGATGCCGGTATGCAGAAAGCCGATCGTCGGCGCAGCCGAGAGCACGGTTTCGCCGTCAAGCTCGAGGACCAGACGCAGCACGCCGTGCGTGCTGGGGTGTTGGGGCCCCATGTTGACGGTCATCACTTCTGTCTTGATATCGGGCATCAGACTCGCGATCTCTCCACCAAGTCACACATCACATGCAACAGCGTCCGGTGCACTTCCTGCACCCGCGCCGCCGACGGTGACGGCACGTTGACGTGAATCGCCGCCGTGCGTCCGGCCGTTCCTCCGTCGCCACCGGTCAGCGCAATCGTCTGCAGCCCGAGATCGCGCGCGGCGGCAAGTGCGGCGACGACATTCGGCGATCCCCCGCTCGTGCTGATCCCGCATGCCACATCTCCGGGCCGTCCGAGCGCTTCGATCTGCCGCGCAA
>JANYHS010000332.1 GCA_025358945.1 Acidobacteriota bacterium | reverse complement strand
CGATCCATTGAGGCTGCCGCCAGGACCTTCGAACCAAGTTGAATGCGAGTGCAGCCGATGAGGAGCGCGACGCGAGATGGCCCCCGCGGCGATGAAGCGCTTTGTCTGTGCAGTGGATGGGGAGCGCGGTGCGAGACGGCTTTCGGCCGATCAGGCCACGGCGAAGGCATCGCGTCAGCGCGTGGACGAGGCGCGCGTGAAGATGAGCGACGCGTTGGTTCCGCCGAAACCGAACGAGTTCGTCATCGCGTGCTCCATCGCGATCGGCTTGGCGTGATGAGGCACCAGATCGAGACTGTTGCCGGGATCCTGATGATCGAGATTGATGGTCGGTGGCGCCATCTGATCGCGCAGCGCGAGCACGGTCGCGCCGGCCTCAAGCGCGCCGGCGCCGCCGAGCAGGTGGCCGGTCATCGACTTCGTGGAACTGATCGCCAGCGGGCTCGTGTTGCCGCCGAAAATACGCGCGATTGCCGTTGCCTCTGCCTGATCGCCGAGCGGCGTGGATGTGGCGTGCGCGTTGAGATACTGAATGCGATCGGGAGTCAATCCCGCATCCTTCAATGCGGCGCGCATCGCGCGAGTGACACCGTCGCCATCCGGCGGCGGCGCCGTCAGATGATACGCGTCGGCGCTCATGCCGTAGCCCGCGATCTCCGCGAGCACCACCGCGCCTCGACGCTCGGCTTCGTCCGCGGCCTCGATCACCAGAATACCGCCGCCCTCACCGACGACGAAGCCGTCGCGGTCCACGTCCCAGGGACGGCTCGCGCGGGTGGGATCGTCATTGCGCGTCGAGAGCGCCCGCATCGCGCAGAAACCGGCGACCCCGAGCGGCGTGATCGCGGCTTCCGTGCCGCCGCAGATCATCGCGTCCGCGTAACCGCCCTGAATCAGTCGACACGCATCGCCAATCGCATGCGCGCCGGTCGTGCACGCGGTGGCGACCGCGGAATTCGGTCCCTTGGCGCCGAGCCGCACCGACACCTGACCCGCGGCGAGATTGACGATCGCGGACAGGATGAAAAACGGCGACACGCGATCGGGACCGCGTTCGAGCAGGATCTGGTGCTCGCGCTCGATCACTTCGAACCCGCCGATGCCGCTGCCAATCAACACGCCGACGCGCTCGTCGTTGTCGGGACCGATGCGCAGCCCGCTCTGCTCCATCGCCATCATCGTCGCGGCAATCGCGAACTGGATGAAGCGCCCGCATTTTTTGACGTCCTTCTTGTCGATCCAGGTCAGCGGATCGAACCCCGTCACCTCGCCGGCAAATCGCGTCGAGTAGCGCGCCGGATCGAATAACGTGATCGGACCGATGCCCGATCGACCCGCGAGCATGCCCTGCCAGGTCGCGTCCGTCCCCACACCCAGTGGGGACACCAGACCGACCCCCGTCACGACGACCCGTCTCCGCACGTTCACGAATTCCTTTCCACAAGCGCCTCAGCGGCGCTTGAACAAGCCGACGTAGGACGCTTTGCCGCGGATATGTCCGGCCATCGCCGCGACGACGGCGGCGCGCGTGGCGGGCGGTGATGCGCCGACCGCGGGAACGTCGATCATCATGTCGAGCGCGAACAACTCGAACACGTAGTGATGCGCAGGACCGGACGCTGGAGCGCCGGGACCTCGGTAGTTCGGACCGGTCGCGCTGATCTGGCGCGAGCGATCCGGCAATTCCGCGCCGCGGGGAATTCCCTCGCGCAGACCTGTCGCGTCGGCCGGGATGTTCCAGATCATCCAGTGGAGGATGTCGTCGCTGCCGTTGCCGATCGGCGCGTCGAGGTCATGGACGATCAGCGCAAAGCTCGCCACGCCCTGCGGCGCGTTGCTCCAGGCGAGCGCCGGCGACATGTCGTCGCCTGCCTGCGTGTACTTCGCGGAAATCTGACCGCCGTCCGGCCACGCTGTCGCCACCAGCGTCATCACCTGGATGCCGCCGCGGCCTCGTCCGCCCCCACGGGGGCCCGCTTGCGCGGGTGGGCCGGGTTGGGCAGGCGGGGCGGGTGGGTTGGCGCCGCGCTGCTGGGCGAACACGAGTGTCGAGCACAGCGCGGCGAGTGCGAATGTCGAAGAGAGTAGCCGCCTCATTTGAAACTCGCAGACTGCGTCTTGCGCCACGCGTCGTAGCGCATGCGCAGCGTCTTCACCGGATTCAGGTTTTCGCCCTCTTTGATCGCGTTCGGTCCGTGGTCAGCGGCCGGCTGCGAAACGGTGAGATACATCGTGTATTTGCCGTTGTTGTGCGAGTCGCCGTTGGTGTCGCCCTTTTCTGCCATCAGGATGTAGGCGACGTGCGCGGTTTTCTCCGAGCACCCAATCGCCGGCTTGGCGCCGTCGGCCGGCCACGGCGGGCAGGTGCAGCGACTGTCGCCACCCGAGCCATCGGCGGCTTCCATCGCCGCCATCACGCGATCGGTGATCGCGCCCTTCGCATTCAGGAACGCCTGCACGGCATTGGGCACCACCTGACCCGGCCGCAGGATGTTGCCCTGAATCGAATAGAAGATTTCCGTGCCCGGCACCTGACCGTGAACGTCCTGCGACACGTAGCCGTTGGTCAGACCCGAGTGTCCGGCGCTTCGACCCTGCAGATCCAGGATGCCGAACTGCCGCGTCTGGAACGCCGGATCCGCGCTCAGCAGATCGATGATCCCTTTCGGGTCGGTCCCTTTCTGCAGTTCCTGATACACCAGCATCTGATTCGTGTGGGTGTTGTCGACGCCGGCCTGACAGGCCGCCACGCCTTTGCCCGGCACAACGACCGCCTGCACGCCCATCAGGAACTGATCGTCGCGATCGACGCAGGTGGCCGAGGCAATGACGACGCGACCGGTGCTGCGGTCGGCGGCAATCACCGACCAGGTCGCGGACGCGGTCGAAGGGGCGACACCCTGGAACGCAAAGGCCGCACAGACCGCAACGAACACATGATTTCGACGCCGCATGACGATCCTCCGCTTAGAGTTTTCTGGCAACGTCGCCGACCCGGATCACGCCCGGCTGGACGACGCGCGCGTTGATGCCGCGCAGGTGGAGATCTTTCCATTGCGGCGCGCTCACGAATGTCATCGCATCGACGCCGAAACGTTCCACGAACTTTCCACATCCGGTGTGCGGTTCGCGCGTGACTTCGATCACCGCCGACCCGATCGCCAGCTGCGTGCCCGCCGGCACATTATCCTCGCTCAAATCGAGATCGACATAGAGCTGATCGCCCGCCAGGCGCCAACGGCTCTTGTCCTGCGACAGCAGTGCGATCACCCGCGAGTTCATCACGTTTAGCTGCATGTCGGGATGCGGCGTGCCGTCAGCGGTCCGCTTGCTGCTGCGGATCTTCCAGCTGTCGCCGACGAGGCCTTCCGACACATCGAGCTGCCCTTCGTGGAGAATCTCGCGCTCGCCGATCTGTGGACGGCGGACGATCATCTCCAGTGCGCCCTCGCGTTTCGGCGAGCGGCCAATCAGGCCGAGGCCGGCTTCCAGTTCAGCTGTCGTCAGATGCACAGCGCCACGACCACCAGCGCGCTCCAGCGCAGCAGCGCCATGCTATTTGGCCGGCGCCGCATGTTCGAGCGTCAGCCCGACGCTGGTCCCGCGCTTGAATCCCTTCCACCCTTCGAAGTACGCCGTCTTCTCCTGATCGCCCTTCAGATACAGATCGAAGTACGCGGTCGCGAAATGGTCGAGGATATTGTTCATCCGCACCGTGTCCCACACCGCGTCCGCGTAATGCGCAAAGGCCGCGGGCTTTCCGGCTTCCGCGGCGACGTAGGTTTCTGCAGGCGCAGGAATCGGCGCGCCGGCGTTGTGGTTCGCGTTGATGAACGTCAGCAGGTACCGATCCGAGTTCACGGCGCCCTGATAGATCGCCTTCGTGCCCTTATCGTATCCCGCCACTTCGTCCGCGCTCCCCGCGACAAAGAACACCGGCGTGGCAATCCCCTTCAGCCCTTCTGCGTCCCAGAATCCGCCGGCCATGCCCCACGGCGCGATCGCGACCGCGGCTTTGATTCGCGGGTCCATCGTCTTGCGGTACTCCGGGTTCGCGGCGCCGCGATCCGCCAGCAGCTTGTTCGGCGGCGCGCCGGCGATCGTCTCGCTGGCTTTGCTGTAGCCGCCGCCGATGGTGTTGACCACACCGTAGCCACCCATCGAGTAACCGACGAGGCCAGTGCGACTGGCGTCGAGGCGGCCACTGAGAAAGCTGCCGGAGCCGGCCTTGCCGAGGCGCTCCATCTCGTTCAACACGAACAGCTGATCGAACGCGCGGTTGTAGAGCGTGCTCGCAAACGGTTTCTGATCGTCGTAGGTGCTCTCTGTGTGATCGATCGAGACGGTGATGAAGCCCTTGCTCGCGAGGTTCTCGCCAAGATGGCTCATCAGGTAGCGATTGCCCGGATACCCGTGCGAGATGATGACCAGCGGGAACGGCCCTTCCGACGCGAGCGGCGCGGCGTCGCGCACGGCCTGTCCGTGCAGCGTCGCGGTGATCGCGGGATCGCGCGTGACGGCACGATAGTCGCCGCCCGGCTTCTGGCCGGCCGCAAGCGCCGCGGGATACCAGACTTCGAGCGTCATCGTGCGGTCGTATCTCGCGGTTGGACCGCCCTCCTTCGTGCTCAGAATGTCCGGCCGGTTCTTGTCGGTCACCTGGATCGTGCGGGCGCCAATCGCGTATTTCCCGTAGCTGGCCAACTCCGGCGCCGACGGCGTCACCGTGTCGATGCGGTTCTGCTGCGCGAGCGCGGTGCCCACGAACCCGGTGCTCACGAAAAAAACGACAAGCGCACGGCGTAACATCGTGACCTCCAGGTCGGAATCGTTGCGGGCGCTCATGTTAGCATCGGCCCGTTCAGTAACCACAGCGAGGCACAGATGGCGAAAAAGAAGGCCGCGAAGAAGAAAGCGCGAAAGGTCGATGCCCTGCTCGCCCCGGTGAAAGGCGCGACGCGGCGCAACCTCGGCCATGTGCAGCTCGATGTCGGACGCGCCGGCGCGGCGCGCGTCAAGCGCATGATCTATCCGCCGGGTTTTCATTGGGCGGTCGACATGAAGCCGATCGTCGGCACCGAGCTCTGCATGCACGCCCACGTCGGGTTTCTTGCGCGCGGCGAGATTCACATCGAGTACGCCGATGGCTGCATCGTCGCGCACAAGGCGCCGCAAATCGTGGCGATCGATCCGGGCCACGACGGCTGGGTGGTTGGCAAGGAACCGGTAGTGCTGATCGAGTTCGACTTCGAGGGCGACACGATCAACAAGCTTGGCATGCCGGCCGCGCATTCGCACTGAAACCTGTGGCGCAAGGCTTTCGCCTTGCGTGAGTGACACGATGTCCGCCATCACCCTGGACGAGCTGCGCCGGTACGCGGTCGCGCGCAGCTTGTTTTCCCCCACCTCGCTGGCGCGCGCGATTGAGAGGATCGGTTTTGTTCAAGCCGACCCGAACGACCACCAACCACTGGGGCGGGTCCTCGAACGCCACCACGCATCTGCTCGGCGGCATGCACTACCTCGGCCTCCTGCGCATCGCCCGGCGTGACAGCGGTATCCGCGTCTATTCCGCTCAGGAGCCGGCAGCTGTCGTGCGTGACGCGCCCACGCGCCGCGCGCACATCGATGCGCTGATCGACATCATCGTCCGCACCTACGCGCCGCTGCCGGCAGCAAGCCTCAGTGCGCTCGTGTTACGCCTGCGCTCGAAGCCGAGCTGACGCGGCTGCGCATCTTTCTCGCCTGATCCGCTCACGCTACAGTTCCGCGAGGCGGCGCTCGAGAAAGCGACGCTCCGGTTCCTGGCGCGTCAGGCTCAGCGCGCGCTGGTACGACGCGCGCGCCTCTTCTGTCTTCCCCAATCGCCGGCACAGATCCGCGCGGGCCGCGTGTGCGAGGTGATAGTCGGCGAGGTCGCCGCGATCGAGGATCGCGTCCACCAGCGTCAGACCTGCCTGCGGACCGTCACGCATCGCGACAGCTGCGGCCCGATTCAAGTCGACCACCGGCGACGGATCGGCGCGGAGGAGGACGTCGTACAGCCCGACGATCTGCGCCCAGTCGGTGGCGCCTGCGTCTGGCGCGCCGGCATGCACGGCGGCGATCGCCGCCTGCAACGTGTACGGACCGATGCGCCTCGACGACAGCGCGCGCTCCACGAGCTGTGCGCCTTCAACAATCTGATCGCGATTCCACCGCGAGCGATCCTGATCGGCGAGCAGCACGAGCTGACCGTCTTGCTTCGTGCGGGCTGGACGGCGGGATTCGTGGAGCAGCATCAGCGCCAGCAGCCCGACGGCTTCGGGCTCCGACAGCAACTCGACGAGCAGCCGTCCCAGCCGAATCGCTTCGCCCGAAAGGTCGTGGCGCGTCAACGACTCGCCCGACGATGCGAAGTAGCCCTCGTTGAATACGAGGTAGACGACGTGGAGCACCGTGTCGAGGCGGTCTGGCAAATCGGCCAGCGACGGCACCTGATACGGAATGCCTGCGTCGCGAATCTTCCCCTTCGCCCGCACGATGCGCTGGGCGACAGTGGAGGGCACGATGAAGAACGCGCTGGCGATCTCTTCGGTGGTCAGGCCGCAGACCTCGCGCA
>JANYHS010000019.1 GCA_025358945.1 Acidobacteriota bacterium | reverse complement strand
GCGCGCGACCCTCTATCGGCGTCGCCAGCCCGCCCGGCCGTCGACGCCGACCGTCCGAGCGGCCTCGTCGCGCGCGCTGGTGCCGGCCGAACGGCAGGCCGTCCTCGACGTCCTGCACAGCGATCGATTCGTCGATCAATCGCCGGCGGAAGTCCACGCCACGCTGCTCGAGGAACAGACGTATCTCTGCTCGACGCGGACCATGTATCGGATCCTCGATGCCGCCGCGGAAGTCCGGGAGCGGCGCGACCAGGCGCGCCATCCGGTCTACGCGAAACCGGAGCTCGTGGCAACGGCCCCCAATCAGGTCTGGTCGTGGGACATCACCAAGCTGAAGGGGCCGATCCCGTACCTCTATTACTCGCTGTCTGTGATTCTCGATCTCTTCAGCCGCTACGTCGTGGGCTGGATGGTCGCGACGCACGAGAATGCTCGCCTGGCGCAGCGATTGATCGAAGCGACGTGCCGCAAACAGCGCATCGGCCCGCACCAGATCACGATCCACGCGGACCGCGGCGCCCCGATGCGCAGCAAACTGCTGGTCGAGCTCTACGCCGACTTATGCATCGCGGTGAGTCATTCGCGGCCTCGCGTGAGCAACGACAACCCGTTTTCTGAAGCGCAATTCCGCACCTTCAAATACCGGCCAGCGTTTCCGGAGCGGTTTGGTTCGATCGAGCACGGGCGCAGCGTGAGCCGGGAGCTCTTTGCGTGGTACAACGACGCGCACCATCACAGCGGCCTCAACTACCTCACGCCGACCGACGTCCACTATGGCCGCGCCGCCACGATCCTCGAGGGTCGTCATCACACGCGCCTGGCCGCCTACGCCGCGCATCCCGAGCGATTTGTCCAGGGCCCGCCACGCCTCGAACGCCTGCCGCACGCCGTGTGGATCAATCCCCCGGCGACAACGCCCGGCCCGGAGGCTCCAGGCACGACGATCGTGACGCCGGGCGACCCGCCGCATGGAGGAATCTCCGGGTTGCCACTCATCATCGGCGCCACGTCGATCTCGACGATCAGCTCGCTGGAGTCGATACAGTAAATGCAGAATACAGGTTGTCTCAAAAGCGTTGACACGGCCCGGAACGGGTGATCACGATGCCGTGGAATGCGTGATCACGATGGCGTGGAACAGGTGATCACGATGGCGTGGCGCGCGCAGGGTCACACGCCAGACGTTCGCCTCGCGACAGGAATCGCATCGCCTCACGCTCGATAGAGCCCACTCGGGCGAGCATAAGACCAGCATAGGACTTAGCAGCCGAAATCCAATAAAAAAGGCCCTCAACCGACCATAACAGTCAATCGAGGGCCGTATTTTCGAAGTTTTTTGGTCGGGGCGAGAGGATTCGAACCTCCGACCCCTCGGTCCCGAACCGAGTGCTCTACCAGGCTGAGCCACGCCCCGACCGGACGAATTCTTATCTTAACCCAGACGCGACCGTGAATGCCACGGTCCCTTTCATCATCGCTCGCGTCAGCCGATCGCGCACCTCAACCTCCAACTCGTACTGCCCCGGCGGGAACGGCTGCAACGGGACCGTCTGCATCCCGAACGCCTGCGTCGCCCACCCGCCGGGCGGAGGCAGATCCGCGTCCGCGTACTGCTGCGGCTCCGTCCGGTTGAAGAGCCTTCGCGTGCCGTCGGTCCGGTAGAACGTGTACTCCGCCGTCAGATCCGCGTCGGGCGCGCCATAGTTGCACATCTGAAAGACCACCGAGATCGCCTCGCTCGGCGCGAACGACGCGGTCACGACCGGCACAATCTCCGTACGGCCCAGCGTGTACGGACTACTTGACGGCTGCTTTTTCGAACGCGAGCGCTTCGACGGCGGTCAGCGCGTGATGCGCCGTCAGGTCGGGATGCAGCGGCGTGACCGAGACGTAGCCCTCACGCACCACCTGGTAGTCCGAGCGGTCGTGCGGCTCCCACTCGTTCTGCCCTTCTTCAATCCAATAGTACGCGCGGCCCTTGGGATCATGCCGCTCGGCGACCGACGTCACATGGTTCCGCTTCGCCTGCACGGTCACACGATAGCCCTTGGGCTGCCCCTTCGGCACGTTGATGTTGAGGAACGTCCGGCCGGGCAACGGCGTCTGCAGGATCGCTTCCGCCATCACCGCCGCCGCGTGCGCCGCGTGCGTAAAGTCGTAGTCGCCCCGCGTCTGACGCAGCGACACCGCGATGCTCGGGATGCCCAGCAGCGCGGCTTCGAGCGCGCCCGCAACCGTCCCCGAGTACGTCACATCGTCGCCGAGATTCCAGCCCTTGTTGATGCCCGACACGACGAGATCCGGCGTGCCCTTGTAGATCTGGGCGACGGCGATGTTCACGCAGTCGGTCGGTGTCCCGTCGACCGCGAACACGCGATCGTCGATCGACTCGACGCGCAGCGGTTGCCGCAGCGTCAACCCGTGGCCGACCGCGCTCGCCTCTTTCTCCGGCGCGACGATCGTGACGTCTCCAAGCTCCGCCAGCGCTCGCGCCAGCGCGTGAATGCCCGCCGAGCGGTAGCCGTCGTCGTTAGTCACGAGAATGCGGATCATGAGATGGCTGCGATTATAATCCTCGACAGACGTGAACGACACCCTCGGCAGGCCGCTGCGTAATCTGCGGCTCTCCGTCACCGATCGCTGTAACCTGCGCTGCGAATACTGCATGCCGGAGGACGACTATGTCTGGCTGCCGCGCGAGGACGTCCTGCATTTCGAGGAGACGAGCGCGCTCGTCGACGTCTTTCTCTCGCTCGGCGTCGACAAGATTCGCCTGACCGGCGGTGAACCGCTGCTCCGCCGCGATGTCGCGGCGCTCGTGCAGATGATCGCGTCCAAGCCCGGCCTGAAGGATCTCGCGCTCACCACCAACGGCGTGCTGCTGGCCGATCAGATTGACGCGCTGAAAGCCGCCGGCCTCGGCCGCATCACCGTCAGCCTCGACACGCTGCACGCCGATCGTTTCAAGGCGCTGACGCGTTTCGATCAGCTCGACGCGGTCCACACCGGCATCGCTGCCGCGCACCGCGTCTTCGGACAGCTCAAGATCGACACCGTCGTCATCCGCGGCGTGAACGACGACGAGCTGATCCCGCTCGTCGAGTACGGACGCTCAGTCAACGGCGAGATTCGATTCATCGAGTACATGGACGTCGGCGGCGCCAGCCGCTGGTCGCCCGAACGCGTCGTCTCGCGGCGTGAGATCCTCGATACGCTCACGCAGCACTACGGCGTCATCGCCCCGATCGACGAGTCCGGATCATCCGCGCCCGCCGCACGCTACGCGCTGAAGGACGGCACCACGTTCGGCATCATCGCCTCGACGACGGATCCGTTCTGCCGGACGTGCGACCGCAGTCGCCTGACCGCGGATGGCATGTGGTATCTCTGTCTGTATGCCACGCGCGGGCTCGACCTGCGCGCACCGCTGCGCCAGCACATGCCGGTCGACGAACTGAAAGCCTTGATCGCTCGAGGGTGGGGCGCGCGTGACGATCGCGGCGCTGAAGATCGACTCGCGCTCGGCGAGCGCCGCGCCTTTGTGCCGGTGCAGGATCTTCTCAAAAAAGATCCTCACCTGGAGATGCACACCAGGGGCGGCTAGTGCGTTTCCTGCGGGACTTTGAATTCGCCGAACAGCAGTAGCGACACCGCCTGCTGCAGACCCTGCACGCTGCATGGCTTGTCGAGGAACGCCTCGTCCGCCCACAACGTCACTTTTTCCTTAAACAGCCGATCGCTGAAGCCGGTGAGATACAGCACTTTCATGCCGGGCTTCATGATCCGGACGCGGCGCGCGAGTTCGTCGCCCGTCATCTGCGGCATCATCACGTCGGTCACCAGGATGTCGAAGCTCTCGAGCCTCGCCGCGACCGCCAACGCTTCGGGGCCATCTGACGCGGTCGTCGTCTCGTAGCCCGCCTCGCGCAGCACACGATCGACAAACTTCCTCACTAATTCCTCGTCATCGACGATCAGGACGCTGAGCGGACGCTGAGGCGCGCTCTTTTGCCTAAATGACACCATCGTTCGTCGCCTTCGACCCTTCCGCGTCCCCAGGCACCGCCTTCGCGATCAATTCCGCAACCCGGGCCGCGAGGGTCGACGCCTGAAACGGCTTGCTCAGGAAGCCGACGTTCGGATTGCCGCCACCCGGTGGCCTGACGGTATCGGGGTAGCCAGAAATGAAGAGTACCCGAAGTTCCGGTCGAATGCCGATCAGACGCTGCGCGAGAGCTGGCCCCCCCATGTCCGGCATCACGATGTCCGTCAGGAGCAGATCGATGTCGTTGCCCCGCCCGGCGAAAATCTCGCAGGCCACACGCGCATCGGGCGCCTCCACCACGTTGTAGCCCTGCCGCCGCAGGACCGCGCTGATGATCACGCGCACCGCGTCTTCGTCCTCGACGAGCAGGATGGTCTCACGCGCCGCACCCAGGCGAGCGACTGCCACCTCTGGAATGGTGCGCTCCAAGGTTGCCTGCACCATCGGAAAGTGCATCGTGAAGACGGTGCCGCAGCCAGGCTCGCTCTCGACGGTGATCACGCCGTTGCTCTGGCGGACGATGCCGTAGACCGACGCCAGCCCGAGTCCGGTGCCTTTGCCGACATCCTTGGTCGTGAAGAAGGGCTCGAACAGGTGGGCGCGCACCTCCGGCGTGATCCCGACGCCGTCGTCGGCGACGCGCAGCCGAACGTAGTCGTCGGCGTTGGCGGGCTGCGGGTCCGGCGCCGCCTTGACCTCTGACTTCGGCACGATCGACACGTCGAGCCGGATCTCGCCACCGGCTGGCAGCGCGTCTCGCGCGTTCAGCACCAGGTTGAGAATCACTTGTTCGATTTGCGTCGGATCGATTCGCACGACCGCCGGCGCCGGCGCCAAATCGCAGACCAGAGCAATGTCGGCGCGGATCAGCCGGCCCATCATGCTCTGCAGCGAGGCCACGGTGCGATTCAGGTCCACGTCCTTCGGCATTAGGACCTGCTTGCGGCTGAATGCCAGCAACTGCTGCGTCAGCGCGGCGGCGCGCTGCCCTGCCTTCTGGATTTCTTCGAGGTCTCTGCGATCGGGGTCCGCGTCGGCGCGATTGCCGAGCAGCATCTCGGTGTAGCCGAGGATCGCCGTGAGGAGGTTGTTGAAATCGTGCGCGATGCCGCCGGCAAGCCGCCCTACGCTTTCGATCTTCTCTGACTGAATCAGCCGTTCTTCGAGCAGACGGCGGTCGGTGATGTCGCGGGCGATGCACAGATGACGCTCGCCCTGCACCCGCGCGCGGTAGCTGCACTCGACGATGCGGGTCTGCTCCGCGCTCGCGCCGCGCGCGAGCACGCGGTGCTCGCCGTGGGCGTCGCCGACCGCCAGCAATTCGCGCCAGGCCACCCGTAGTGCGTCGGCGCCGTTCAACAGCAGCGCGTCAAGCGGCTCGCCGAGGATCTCGTCCGCCGGCACGCCGAACAGCGCGCACGCAGACAGGTTCGCTTCGAGGACGCGCCGCTCGTTGTCGAGAATCAGCATCGCGTCGGCGGCGTCCACAAACACCGCGCGGAACTGGCGCTCGCGTTCCAGCAGCGCGAGGTCCGCCTCTACGCTGGCGGTGATGTCGAACAGGAACCCGCGCAGTTCGATCAGTAGGCCCGACGCATCGAACTCGCCGACCACCGTCTCGATCACGTCGACCACCCCGCCGTCGCGGCGCCGCAGCCTGCTGCGGTGATGCTCGAGACGTCCCTGCTCACGCACGGAGGCGACGAACCGATCACGATCGCCGGTTGCGCTGTACAACTCGTGCATGCGGCTGCCGATCGCTTCCGCGATCGACGCGAAGCCGAGCATCCGCGCGAACGCCGCGTTGCACGCCACCAGGTCGCCGTTGGGCCTGGACACGTAGATGCCGAGCAGCGCGCCTTCGAACAGATCCCGATAGCGCTGCTCCAGCGCGCCGGCGGGCGCCGGGACCGGGAGATCGCCGCCGCGTGCGGGAATGGTGACGCCGGGCTCGATCATGACAACCGGCGCGCGGCGGGCGGAGCTTCCTCGACCAGGTGATGGCGATCCAGCCGGCGATACAGCGCCCGGCGGCTGATCCCGAGCACTTTCGCTGCCGCCATCCGGTTGCCGTTCACCTGCCGCAACACGTCGAGAATATGCCCGCGCTCCATCTCCTCGAGTGGGGCGGGCGCCTCCAACCCGCGCGACAGCACCTCGGTGATCCGTCCGCGGGACATCGGCAGCGGCGACGTCCCCGGCCCGAATGCGCCTGCCAGCTCGCGCTCAGAGAGCAGTGTGCCCTCCGACAGCATGCACGCGCGCTCGACCACGTTTTTCAGTTCGCGCACGTTGCCGTCCCACCGCGCATTCAGCAGCACCCGCTCGGCGCCCGGCGTCAGGCCATGAATCGGTTTCCGCATCCGCGCCGCGCAGTCGCGCATGAACGCCCCGGTGAGGTACGGAATGTCTTCGCGACGGTCTCGCAGCGGCGGGAGGTTCAGTTCGACGACGTTGAGACGGTAGAACAGGTCGCCGCGGAATCGTCCGGCGGCGACTTCGGCGCGCAGATCGCGATTGGTGGCCGCGACGACGGTCACGTCCACCCGCTTCGGCTGCAGAGAGCCGACGCGCTGCACTTCGCCGTATTCCAGCGCGCGCAGCAGCTTGGCTTGCACCGACAGCGGCAACTCGCCGACCTCGTCGAGAAACAACGTACCGCCGTGCGCGGTCTCGAACACGCCGGCTTTCGACTCCACCGCGCCGGTGAACGCGCCACGCACATGCCCGAAGAGCTCGCTTTCGAACAGCGTGTCGACGACGGCCGAGCAGTTGATCGTCACAAACGGCTTGTTGCGGCGCGTTCCGGCGTGGTGGAATGCGCGCGCGGCGAGCTCCTTGCCGGTGCCGGTTTCACCGCCGAGCAGCACGACCTTGGCGTGCGGCGCCAGCCGCTGGATCAGGCTGAAGACTTCCTGCATCAGAGGACTGCGGCCGAGCATGCCGCAGAATTCGAGCTGCCGCGCCACCTGACTCTCGAGCGCCAGGACCTGCGCGCGCCGCTCCAACTCGGCGCGAATGTCCTCGAGCACCTGGCGCAGGCGATCGAAGTCGAACGGCTTGGTGAGATATTCGCGGGCGCCAAGCTTGATGGCTTCCACCGCACTGTCCACCGCCGCGTACGCGGTCATCAGGATTACTTCACAACCCGGGACCGTCGTCCTGATCTGACGCAACAGGTCGAGCCCGTTCACGTCGGGCATCCGGAGATCGACCATCGCCAGGTCGGCAGGTTTGCGCAGCAAGGTGCGCATCGCCTCGGCGCCACTGGCGCAGGCGACGACGTCGAAGCCGGCTTTCGCGGCTAGTCGCTCGACGACTTTCAGGACGGGGATCTCGTCATCGACGACGAGGAGGAGCGGTCGGCCGGTTCGGGGTGTGGACATTGAGCTGTGAGCGTTTCGGGTCCAAGAAACGTGCCGCTGCTGCGCGGCCAGGATGCCGGGCGCGATTCTCGGCACGCACACATGTGTGCGAATACGGTCTCATCTACGTGGATAGGTGGGCGTTATAGCACACTGCCGCACAGTGCGCGGTACTCTTCCATGCGAGTCTGCTTCCGGCTCAGTCCACGCAGATTGGCCGCGCATCCGTGAGCCTCGCCGCGCATCGGCCCATTCCGCATCTGAAATGATCGCGGGAAGGGACCGCATCGTCCCATAAACGGACACTATTGGCGCTCTTGTGCGCAGCTTTGCCACCGCGTAAGTTATTGCGATATCCTGACTTACTCGCGTTCACGCCGGTGGCGCGCCGCTTGCGCAGACGAACGCGCGATCGTTTTTCTAAATGTTTCCGTCTAAGCAGGCACAACAGCCATGGATATTGCGCGCCCGTCAAATGCCAGGCAGAAACGTATCAAGCAGGCGATTTATGCCGGCGTAGGTCTGCTCGTGGTCGTGCTCGTGAGCGTTGGCTTGTCGCGCCTCAAGCCGGCGGCGCCGACCGTTGAGCGCGCCGTGGTCTGGCCGGACGCCGTGAAACGCGGTCCCATGGTGCGTCAGGTGCGAGGCCTCGGCACGCTCACCCCGGAAGACATCCGCTGGATTCCCGCCACCACGCAGGGCCGCGTTGAAAAGATCATCCTGCGGCCGGGCGCCCAGGTGAAGACCGGCGACGTCATCCTCGAACTCAGCAATCCGCAACTCGAACAGCAACTGCAGGACGCGCAGCTCAAGCTGGCTGGCGCGGAAGCCGGACTCGCCAACATTAGAGTCCAACTCCAGAACGATCTTCTCCAGCAGCGTGCGACATCGGCCAACATCGAAGCCGATTTCAACAAGGCGAAGATGCAGGCGCAGATGAACGAGGCACTGGCCAAGGATCAGCTCGTCTCGGACCTCGTGCTGAAACAGTCGCAGGTGGATGCGCAGTCGCTCGAGGTCCGCAATCAGATCTCCAAGGATCAGCTGGCCAGCAAGGCGGACTCAATGCGCGCCCAGATGGCCGTGCAGCAATCGCTCGTCGATCAGGCGAGCGCCCTGCTCATGCTCACGAAGCAGCAGCAAGCCGAGCTGAAGGTTCGTGCCGGTCTCGACGGCATGCTGCAGGTCGTGCCCGTGGAAGTCGGTCAGCAGGTGGCGCCGGGGACGAACCTCGCGCGCGTCGCCAACCCGAGCCGCCTCAAGGCCGAAATCAAGATCGCGGAGACCCAGGCGAAAGACATTCAGATCGGACAGAAAGCCGAAATCGACACGCGCAACGGGATCGTCGAAGGACGCGTGGCGCGCATCGACCCCTCAGTCCAGAACGGCACGCGCACCGTCGACGTCACGCTCACCGGCGCGCTGCCGAAGGGCGCCGTCCCTGACTTGAGCGTCGACGGCACGATCGAACTGGAACGGCTGAACAACGTGCTGTTCATGGGCCGCCCGGCGTTCGGCCAGGATCAGAGCGTCGTCGGATTGTTCAGGATTGACCCCGACGGCGTGAACGCCCAGCGCGTACAGGTGAAACTGGGTAAGAGTTCGGTGAACACCATCGAGGTGCTGTCGGGACTCAAGGTTGGCGACCAGGTGATTCTGTCCGACATGTCCGCCTACGACGCATACGACCGCATCAGGCTGAAATAACAGGAGACGCAGAGCATGGCTGAGAACGGACAGGCGCTGATCAAGCTGGATGGCGTGACGAAAGTCTTCTTCACCGACGAAGTCGAGACGCACGCACTCTCCGGGATCCACCTCCAGATCAACAAGGGCGAGTACGTCTCGATCGCCGGGCCGTCCGGCTGCGGAAAGTCCACGCTCCTGTCGATCCTCGGCTTGCTTGATTCGCCGAGCGAGGGACAGTACCTGCTCAACAACCGGCCGGTGGCCGAACTCCCCGCTTCCGAGCGCGCGCGCGTGCGCAACCGCGAGATCGGATTTATCTTCCAGAGCTTCAACCTGATTGGTGACTTGACCGTCTTCGAGAACGTCGAACTCCCACTCACCTATCGCGGGATGAAGGCCGCCGAGCGCAAGCAGCGCGTGGAAGCGGCGCTCGAGCGCGTCGGCATGGCGCATCGCGCCAAGCACCTCCCCAGCCAGTTGTCCGGCGGACAGCAGCAGCGCGTCGCCGTGGCCCGCGCGGTCGCTGGCGAGCCGCTGATTCTGCTCGCGGACGAACCCACGGGAAACCTCGACTCACGCAGCGGCGAAGCGGTGATGGACCTGCTCCGCGAACTTCACCGCGCGGGCGCGACGATCTGCATGGTGACGCACGATCCGCGGTACGCGAGGCACGCCGACCGCAGCATCCACGTCTTCGACGGCCGCGTCGTCGAAGAACAAACCGAAATGGCCGTCACGGAGTAGGTCCGACCACTCCTTAATCCCCAATCCCTATTCCCTGCCGGGGACCCACATGCTCATCTCCCTGCGTGGCGTCGAGAAATCCTATCCGCACGGCGTCGGACGCAGCTATGTCCTCCGCCGCGTGAACGTGGACATCAAGGAGGGCGAATTCGTCTCGATCATGGGACCGTCCGGCGCCGGCAAGTCGACGCTGCTCCATATCCTCGGGATGCACGACAGCGCCTGGTCCGGCGAGTACTACTTCATGGACCAACCGGTCCATCGTCTCAATCCCAAACAGCGTGCGGAACTGCACAAGAAGCACATCGGGTTCGTGTTCCAGAGCTATCACCTGCTCGACAACCTGACCGTCTACGAGAATCTGGAGATGCCGCTGTCGTACCGCAACGTCAGCCGCGCGGATCGCCAGAGCATGGTCGGCGACGTCCTTGACCGCTTCCAGATCGTCGGCAAGAAAGACCTTTATCCGAATCAGCTATCGGGCGGACAGCAGCAACTCGTGGGCGTGGCCCGCGCGGTGATTGCCAACCCGCAGGTCATCCTCGCCGACGAACCGACTGGCAACCTGCACTCGGCTCAAGGCAAAGCCATCATGGAGCTGTTCCGCTCGCTCAACGAAAGCGGCGCGACGATTATCCAGGTCACGCATTCGGAAGTGAACGCGTCGTATGGGACGCGCATCATCCAGCTGCGCGACGGCTGGGTCGCCGATGAGGAGCCGTCACACCAACGGCCGCTCGAGAACGTCTAACGTGCGGCTATTCTCTGGAGAGCGCCCTGGCCATGGCGCACCGATGGTCGCCAAAGCCCTCGGCCGCAGCGTTCTCCATCGGCGACTACACGCCGAAAGTCCAGTGGACCCTGACCGTGTTCGTCCTTGGCGTGTGGACCGGCTGCTCGTTCAGCGTCCGTCACCGTGTGGTGCTGCCGCTGCAGACGCTGTCCCATCCCCATCTTCTCGCAGCGTTGCGCGAAAAGGACCCGACTGCCATGTTCGTGCTGTTTTTCACTACGAAGCCGACCGGCAAGGCTGCCGCGCGCATTTCCGTCTGCCGATCTGACGTCGCTCGGCTGAAGCCTTCGCGCTACGACGATCTCTCGTATTCCGTCTTCAGGTCGCGCGCGCGTTCGTAGAGGTCCGATTTCGTCGGATACAACTCGCGCAAGACGATCGCCGAGGGACGCCGGACCTGCAGTTCGGCCCCCGCGCAGCAGGTGATCATCACGCACTCGAGATCCCCGACCTGCCAGAGGATGCGGTCGTCGTTGACCACCTAGAACATCCGCCCGCCGAGCGGCACGTCGCGCTCCGGCGCCAGCAGCACCACTCCGCCGTCTTCGTCCGGCACGCCGAGCGTGAGCACCTGGGACATATAGGGACCGATCTGCTTTGGCGGAAAATTGATCACGGCGACGACGAGCCGATTCAGCAGGGCGTCTTTTGAATAATGCGTCGTGACTTGGGCGGAGGATGTTTTGACACCGATGGCGGAGCCGAAATCAATCTTCAACTTGTAGGCAGGCTTGCGCGCCTCGGGGAAATCATCAACCGCGACGATCCGGCCGACGCGGATATCGACGCGCTGGAATTCAGAATAAGAAACGGGAACGGGTTCGCCGATCACGACTGCGGGCTGACGGCCTGGCGGACAGCCGATGTGAGTACGCCCCCGAGCGCCGCCGCGGCCATCACGAGTGCCGGCACCGGACGCTCATCGAAGAGGTACAAGATGACCACCCCGATGATCGCGCCCATTGCGACCGTGGACAGCGCGTCAGCGAGGCGGCGAATCGGACCACGGGGGCACCGATGGTGCTCGGTAAGCGCCCCCATACATTTTGGACACGTGGCCATGCATGGAACTCAGAAATCAACGAGAGCGTACGCGGGGGGATGGTAACACACGACTCAGGCCCGGCCGCCCTTCATCGCTGCGAACACGGCGATGTGTGAGTCGACGACACGCTTCCGCTCAACTTCGTCGGGCTCGAGCGTCCACACCCCGCGCTGCGACGTGCCCCCCAGAATGATCCCGTCGTTTCGCGCCATCATGTGGATTCCGAGGCTTGCACCGGGGACCGGCGGTACACCGCCATTGGTGTGATAGTTCACATCGGACTGCGGCGCCATCACCGTCAGCTGACCCTTGAGCGGCACGAGTTCCTGATCGCCGAACAAATCCTTCGCGCCCAGACCCGTGCAGTTGATCACGATCGGCTCGCGCAGCGTCGCCAGTTCCCGCGGCGTTTCGAATTTCCGAATGACGATGCGCCCGCCCCAGAGCTGGAAATCGCGGACGAGGTTTTCCAGGTAGATGGACGGCTCGATGCGAATCTGCGGCGACCGCAATGCGTACTTCGTCGCGAACGGGTGCTCGCCGGGGCCGAGCACGTCTTGCCCGACCGCGAGCCCCGCCATGAGACTCGGGCGCTCCGGCGTGCCCGGGTTCGGCGGCCGCAGTTCTTCGACCAGCGAGTAGTTGTCGAGCCAGGAGACGCCGAAATGCGGTCCGGCGAGCAGCTGCAGCTGCCGGTACGAGATGTCGGCGGCGCGGCGGTACTGCGCGTCCCACTGCGGCGTTCGCTGCTCCGCGACCACAAGGCCGGACTCGGGCGTGAACCCGGCGAGCGACATGTTCGACGTCACGTTGGGCGGCACCGCCAGCGCGTAGATCGTCACCTCGAAGCCGCGGCGCTGGAGTTGCCGCGCGCACGTCAGGCCGACGGACCCGCAGCCGATGACGGCCGCCTGGCGCGATTGATGTTCGGTCGCGAACTCCGCAGCCATCAGACCGGTGCCCCACGCCAGCGACATCCCCGCACCGCCGTGCCCGTAGTTGTGCACGAGCAGTTTGTCGCCGAGCTTGTCCGGCTTCAGAACGAACCCGGCATCGCGGTGCGGCCGCAGTCCGACCGTCGTGCGGATGATCCGGTCCCACGACGCCTTCACCGGCGCCAGATAGAGCGGTGGACGCCGCGCGACCAGAGCCGGCTTCGGGTTCGAGCTGCACGCGGACACGCCGAAGCCAACGGCGGCCATGCTGCTGGTGGTGAGAAATGTGCGACGCTTCATGCGGGGATTATACGCGGCCCGCGACTCTGCTCGTGAACGAACCGAGCATGGCGCTCCCAGGACTGCGATCATCGCCGAAGCCTCCAGAGTGGAGCCAGGAGTGACCACGCCGGCCCGCAAGCCCTGATGCGCGGCTGTATACTCCGCGCGTGCGCACCCTCATCCCAATAGCGTTTCTCGCGCTCCTGTTTACCGCCCCGGTTGCCCTGCTTGGCGAGGGACGCGTGCCGACACCTGAATCGGTGATCGGCTTTCGCCCCGGCGCCGACTACAAGCTCGCCACCTACGATCAGTCCGTCGACTACTTCAAGAAAGTTGCGGCCGGCAGCAAGTACGTGAAGCTCGTCGCGGCCGGCAAGACCAGCCAGGGTCGGACGATGTACTACGCGCTGGTATCGTCGCCGAACAACCTGAGCAAGATCGATCGCTATCGCGAAATCGCGCGGCGGCTCGCGCATCCGCAGGGGCTGACCGACGCCGAGGCCAAGGCACTCGCGCACGACGGGAAGGCGTTCGTCCACATCGACGGCGGTCTCCACTCCACGGAAGTGGCGGGACCACAGCACACGCCGCAACTGCTCTACGACCTGGTCAGCAAGGCCAACGAACCCGAGACCAAGGCGATCCTCAACAACGTCGTCGTCATGCTGTGGCCGACCATCAACCCGGATGGCCAGCAGATGGTGGCCGAGTGGTACATGAAGAACGTCGGCACGCCGTACGAACTCTCCGGCCTGCCGCGGCTCTACCAGGACTATGTCGGCCACGACAACAACCGCGACGCCTACATGCTGAACATGATCGAGTCGCGCGTGCTCGAGCACACGTGGCGCCAGTGGGAGCCGCAGATCATTTACGTGCACCATCAGTCCGGTCCGTTCCCCACCCGTATCTGGCTGCCGCCGTTCTCCGAGCCGGTGGGCATCGACGTGCCGTTCGTGATGGCGCGCGAAGTGAACATGATCGGCATGGCGATCGCCAAGGGCCTGGAAGAAAAGGGACAGATCGGCGCGACGCACATGGGCACGGCGTTCGACGCGTGGTACCCGGGTTACGTGGACTACGCGCCGAATTTCAAGAACATCGCCGCGTTCTGGACCGAGACGGCGCTCTTCCAGTACGCCACGCCGCACGAGTACACGCTCAACGACTTCCCTGCCAATCAGCGTGACCTTCGTCCGCAGAGTCTGTACTCGAGCCCCTGGCCGCCGGGTACCTGGCGGCTGCGCGATGCGGTGGACTACATGGAGACCGCGTCGCTCTCGGTGCTGGAGTTTGCATCGAAGTACAAGGACTCACTGCTCTACGATCGCTATCAGGCTGGCCGCGATCAGATCGCCCTCGGCAGGAAGAAAGCGCCGTACGCGTACTTCGTGCCGCAGCAACAGCGCGATCCCGTCGCCGCCGTCGAAATGTTGCGGCGCATGGCCTTTGGTGGTATTCGCGTCTCCACCCTGACGGCGCCCGTGACCATCGGCGCCGACACGTTTCCATCGGGCACATGGGTCGTCCCCACCGATCAGGAATTCGCCGCGATGGCGCGCGAGGTTCTCGACACGCAGGCGTATCCGGATCTCCGCCAGTACCCGGGTGGTCCGCCGGAACGACCGTACGACGCGGCCGGCTGGTCGCTCCCCCTGCAAATGGGCGTCCGCGTGATCGCGGCGACCTCACCGCTCACCGACGACACGCGCGCCAAGATGAAGCTGATCGGTGCGATGCCACAGACCAAGGTCACGCCGGATACCTACGAAGCGGCGCTGAAAACCGATGCGGCGCCGTTCGACAGCGTGCCGGGCGTTGGATTCAACACCGACCCCGCCGCAGCCGCCATCGTCCCCGCGGCCGGACGGATCAGCGGATCCGGAGAAGTGCTCCTCGTCGATCCGGCGCAGAACAACGCCTTCAAGGCGATCAACCTCGCGTGGAAGCAAGGCGCGACCGTGCAGGCGGCCGCGGGACCGTCGGGATCGCCTATTCGCTACGCGCTCCGCGGGCTGACCGCCACCGCCCAGGACGACATCGTGAAATCGCTCGCGTTGCGGGCCGAGCGCACCAGCGGGGCGCCAGGCCGCGCGGTCGGCCAGCCTCGCATCGGTCTCTACCAGCCGTGGACCGGCAGCATGGACGAGGGCTGGTCGCGTTGGGTGCTCGAGCAGTACGGCTTCTCGTTCACCGCCGTGCACCCTGAAGATTTCAAGTCCCCACTCGGCCAGACGATCGACGTCCTGATCATCGCCGACGATGCGCGCGTGCCGGTGGCGGGAGCGGCGACGGGGCGTGGTGGACGCGTAGGCCCGCCGACGCCCGTCCGGCCCGAGTACGCGTATCAGCTGACCGCCGGCGATCTGCAGAACTTCGAGCGGTTCGTTCGCGATGGCGGCACCGTCGTGTGCCTGAGCAACGCGAGTACGTTCGCGATTCAACAGCTGAAGCTGCCGGTGAAGAACGTCGTCGCCGGTCTGCGGCCGGAGGACTTTTTCCTGCGCGGGTCCATCGTCGAGGTCATCACCGATCCGACGCATCCGGTGATGGCGGGAATGCCGGACAAAGCGACGGTCTTCGTGGACGGCAGCCCGGTGTTCGAACCCCAGGCGGGATTCAAGGGTACCGTGCTCGCACGATATTCGGAATCAGGATCGCCGCTGCGGTCGGGATACCTGATCGGCGAGAAATATCTGCAGGGAAAAGCCGCGGCGCTCGACGTGGAACTCGACAAAGGTCACGTCGTGCTGCTCGGGTTCCGGCCCGAATGGCGCGGTCAGCCGTTCGGCACGTTCCGCGTGTTGTTCAACGCCGCGCTGTTCGGATCCCAGTAGCACTCGCGAGTTACCATACCGAGTCCCCATGCCGACGGCCATTCCCGCGAGACCAGCCGATACCGCGCCCGATGCCGAGCGCGTCCAGGTTGCCCTCCTGCGCGCGGCGCCAGTGGCGAGGCGTCTCCACATCGCGATGGCATTGTCGGCTACGGTCATCGGAGCCGCGCGGCGAGCACTCGCACGCGCGCAACCGCACGCCTCGGCACGCGAGCTCGAGTTGCGGTTCGTCGAGTTGCACTACGGGACCGCCCTGGCTGCAGACCTGCGCGCTGCGCTCGAACGCCGCGATGCGACCCCTCAGTCTGTCGCATGACTGAATCGGATCTGGTCGCGGCGCTTCGACCCGTGGCCGGCGCATTCGACGCTCTTGGCGTGCGCTATTACCTCGGTGGTTCGGTCGCCAGTTCGGCACACGGGATCGCCCGCGCCAGTCTCGACGCCGACGTCGTGGCTGCGCTCGAACCGGATCACGTGGACCCGCTCGTCAGCCAACTCGCGTCCGCGTACTACATTCCTGCGGATCGCCTGCGGTCGGCCGTTGCAGCACGGTCCTCGTGCAACCTCATTCACCTGGCGACGATGTTCAAGATTGATGTCTTCGTGTCGAAGGGCCGGCCATTCGATCGGCAGGCGGCGGATCGAGCACGTCTTCAGGCGATCGATGAAGCGCCGGATGCGCTGCGCTTCCCGATGGCTTCGCCTGAAGATACCGTGCTGGCGAAGCTCGAGTGGTTTCGCCTGGGCGGCGAGACGTCCGAGCGTCAATGGTGGGACGTGGTGGGGATCCTGAGAGTCACAGAAGATGCAGATCGCGCGTATCTCAGGTATTGGGCCGCGGCCCTGAACGTGGCGGATCTTCTGGAACGCGCGCTGGCCGACGCAGCCGCATGAACTGAAGGGGGCTGCCGGGTGACGCGCGGCTGGGCGATGGGCATCCCGCGCGGCGATGTGAGGCGACGCGGCGTTACGGCTCTATAATCCCCTGCACGTGACTCTCATCCCAGGCGCTCGACTCGGCCCGTACGAAATCCAGTCTCTGCTCGGCGCTGGCGGCATGGGCGAGGTACACAAGGCGCGCGACACGCGCCTCGAGCGGGACGTCGCGGTGAAGGTGCTGTCGGCCGCAGCAATCGACCCCGAGCGGCTGCGTCGCTTCGAGCAGGAAGCCCGCGCGACGGCGGCGCTCAACCACCCGAACATCCTCGCCATCTTCGACGTCGGCACGCATGACGGCGTCAGCTACGTCGTCTCGGAATTGCTGGACGGCGAAACGCTGCGCGATCGACTGAAGCCGGGCCCTCTACCCTTGCGAAAGGCGATCGACTTCGCGACCCAGATCGCGCGCGGCCTCGCCGCCGCGCACGACAAGGGCATCGTCCATCGCGACCTCAAGCCCGAGAACATCTTCGTATCGCCGGACGGCCGCGTGAAGATTCTCGACTTCGGGCTCGCGAAGCTCACCGCGCGCAGCGCCGCCGATGGCCACACGGTCGCGCCGACGATCGACCGCGGCACGACGCCGGGCATGGTGCTCGGCACGATCGGCTACATGTCGCCCGAACAGGTCCGGGGACTCGAGACCGACTCCCGGGCCGACATCTTCAGCTTCGGCGCGATTCTCTACGAGATGCTCACCGGGCGGCGAGCCTTCAAGGGCGACACCGAAGCCGACACGATGACGGCGATCCTCACGGCGGAACCGCCGGAGATCGCGGACCCGGCGCGCGCGCTGCCGCCGACGCTCGACCGCGTCGTCCGGCGATGCCTCGAGAAGAATCCCGTCGAGCGCTTTCAGTCGGCGCGCGATCTCGCGTTCGACCTCGAGGGCATGTCGACGACGTCGCACGCCGGCGGCAGCGTCGCCGCTGTCGGCCTCGCGGCAGCGGCGGCCAGGCGCTGGCCGGCGAGCGGGATGGCCGCGGTGCTCGCACTCGGTCTGACGCTCGGCGGCGCGGCAACATGGTTGGCCTCCGCCCGATCGAGGGCGACGTCTGCCCCGGTGAACTTTCAGCAATTGACTTTTCGCCGCGGCACGATTCGCTCGGCGCGTTTCACGCCCGACGGCGACACCGTTGTCTATTCCTCGGCCTGGGAAGGCAAGCCCCAGGAGGTCTACTCCACGCGGATCGGCGCGATCGGCGAACGGCCGCTCGGCATTCAGGGCGAAGTACTCGCGATCTCGAAGTCGGGAGAAATGGCCCTGCTGCTCAACGTGCGCGACCTGGCGAACTGGATGCAGACAGGCACGCTGGCGCGCGCGCCACTTGGCGGCGGTGCGCCTCGAGAAGTACTGCGGGACATCGGCGACGCCGAATGGTCAGCAGACGGTCAGCAGTTGATCGTCACGCGGTTTCTCCCGACCGAACGGCGCTGGCGCCTGGAATATCCCGTCGGCACCGTGATCTACGAGACCGACATGTGGATCGAACGGCCCCGCCTCTCGCGCGACGGCTCGAAGATCCTGCTGCTCGAGCATCCGATCAACGGCGACAGCCGCGGCAAGGCGATCGTCGTCACCCTCAAGGGCGAGCGGACGGTCTTGACGCCGGAGTATCCGAGCATCGGCGGGATCTCGTGGAGCCCTTCTGGCGACGAGGCCTGGTTCACGGCCAGCGTGGCCGGCAACCGGAACGATTTGCTGGCGGTGCGTCCGGGCGGTTCGGTTCGGCAGGTGTCGCCGGCGCCCGCGTCGGTCACGATCGAAGACGTGCGGCCCGACGGCCGTCTTCTCCTGCAGACAGAGTCCGCCAAGGCCCGCATGCTCGTGAAAACGCCGGGCGACGCAGCCGAGCGGGATCTCAGCTGGTTCGACTATCCGCTCCTCCGCGACATCTCCGCGGACGGCAGCACGATCCTCTTCGACGAAGAGGGTGAGGGCGGCGGACCCAACTACGGCATCTTCGTCCGTAAGACCGACGGCACGCCGGCCGTGCGCATCGGCGAGGGATATGCGCTGCGGCTATCGCCGGACCTCCAATCGGCGCTGACCAGCGAACCGTCGGCGACCAACGCGTTCACCATCACGCCGGTTGGACCTGGCGATCCCCGAAAGCTCACGATCCCCCTCCAGTCCGTCAACTTCGGAGGGTGGTTTTCGGACGGCAAGCGTCTCGTGTTCGTGGGCAGCGAGCCCGGACATGCCCGGCGCTCGTATGAGTACACCATCGCGTCCGGCAAGCTGCGTCCGCTGACGCCCGAAGGCGCCACCGGCGGACTCGTCTCGCCGGACGGGCGCTCCCTCGTGGTGAGGACAGCAGACGGTAAGCGAAAGCTGTGGCCACTCGACGGCGGCGAGCCGCGCGAGCTGGCCGGGTTGCTCGAACAGGACGGAGTCGCGGCCTGGTCCGCGGACAGCCGCTCGCTGTGGGTCTCTGCGCCTATCGAAGGTCGCGGCCGTGACCTGGCGCGGCTCGACCTCGCGACCGGCCGGCGCGAACGCCTCCAGACGTTCGGGCCCTCCGATCCCGCGGGCGTGCGAAGCGTCGGCGGCGTGCAGGTGTCGGCAGACGGGCGGACGTATGCGTACCGCTACAGCCAGCTGCTGTCCGACCTCTTTCTCGCCAGCGGGCTCAAGTAGTTTGTCCCTCACCCCCGGCACCCGCCTCGGCGTCTACGAAATGGTCGATGATTCCTCATCAACACCGTGCTCGAAGACGCGGGGCTGCCGATCACGCTGCTCATGAACTGGCATCCCGAAACGAAGAAGTAGGAGTCCACAATGAACACAAGACTGCGCACGTTCGGCATCGGCATCACGATCGCACTCATCGGCGGTTCGTATCTCGCCACCGCGCAGCAGCCGCCCGCTGCTCCGCCGCAGCCCATGTCGTTCTTCATTACCAGCGCGGGTTCCGGCAAGGGCGCGGACCTCGGCGGCATCGCTGGCGCTGATCGGATCTGCCAGACGCTGGCAACCACGGCGGGCTCGACGAAAACATTTCACGCCTACCTGAGCCAGCCCGCGGCGAACGGTGCGGCGGCGATCAACGCGCGCGATCGCATCGGCGCAGGACCCTGGTTCAATGCGAAAGGCGCGCGGATCGCGCAGAGCGTCGCCGATCTTCACGGCGACACGCTGGAGATGGCGCGCCGCGGCAACAACATTCAGAAGCCAACGGCGCTCACTGAGAAAGGCGAGACGGTCAACGGCGTCGGCGACACGCCGAACCAGCACGACATGATCACCGGCTCGCAGCTCGATGGCGCCGCGTTCACGGACGCCGCCGATCACACCTGCAGCAACTACACGAGCAGCGCGACGACCGGCACAGTACAACTCGGTCATCACGACCGGACCGGCGGAGGCAATATCTCGTGGAATGCGACGCACCCGAGCCGCGGCTGCAGCCAGGAGAACCTGGTCGCCACCGGCGGCGCGGGACGCTTCTACTGTTTCGCGATCAACTGAGGGGTTGGAGGCGGGTCGTCATTGCCAGTCGCCGGCGATAACAAACCCCGCCCAGTAGTAGGGGCTTTCCCAGGCCGGCTGTTTCCGCATCGCGCGCTGCGCTGCGCGCAACGCGGCAGCCGGCGTCTTTCCGCCCGCGAGCATCTCGTCATAGAACGTACTCATCAACGCCGCGGTCGCCCGATCGCTCACGCTCCACAGACTGACCACCACGCGGGCCGCGCCCGCGTACATGAAGCCGCGAGTCAACCCGACGATGCCCTCGCCGCGCACCTGGCGGCCGAGCCCCGTCTCGCACGCGCTGAGGACGACCAGGTCGGCAGACAGATCGAGATTGTAGAGTTCGTGTGCGCGCAGGAACCCGTCTCGCGGCGTGCCGTCGCGATCGATCAGCGACAAGACAATCGCCGAGAGCGCCGGGCGCTCGGCGTCCACGTACCCGTGCGTGGCGAAGTGCACGTAGCGGTAATCGCGCAGCGCGCCGTTCAGCACGAGATCCTTGGTCGCTGCGAACCCGACCGCTTCGAGATGCTTCGCCGTCCCGCCGGCACGGATGATGTTGGTCGCCTCTCGTTGGGTGAAAGGCAACCGGGGGATCGACCCGATGGCGCCGGCGGGCCCAGGCGCGAGGTGCGTCAACAGGCGCGAGTCGTCTCGAACGGCCGTCTCCGGCACCGGTGTCGCGGCCGCCTTCGAGGCGCGCGCATCCTTCCCGTCGAACACCGGATCGGCGAGCACCGCGATCCCGTTCGGCGCCCGCGGGCGGCCCGCGAGTTGCGTGCGCTGTGACGCCAGCGCGGACGCGGACGGCAGCGTGACGATCTCCGCCCGCTCGATCAGCGGCGTCGCTGGGCCGGCCGCGGCCGCTCGAACGGTCAGCATCGCAAACGGCACGTACTCGAGCGCGCCGTCCGGCACGATCGCCAGCCGCTTGCCTTTCGCGGGGATCGCCGCCGGCGGCAGCACCATCGCGCTCAGGCGCGCGATCGCCGAGCGCAGCGCCGCGCGCGCGGCGGGACCGCGCCGTCCGGTCACGCGCGTGTGCACGTCGCGAACCGCCGCCACGATCGTCTCTTCCGGCGGCAGGCGGTAACTGCCCACACGATCTCGATCGACGACCCACAGGTAGCTGGCGTCCGCGCCCAGCGCGTACTGCAGCAACACTGTGCCTTCATCCAGCACATCGCGCTGGATCGCCGCCGCGTCGAGCGGTTGCGGCTGCGTCAACGAGGCGTACGATGGACTCGCCTTGCGCAGCGCGGCGCGCACGTCGTCGTAGTCCGTCTGCAGTGCGCGGATTTCGCGTTCGAGCGCCAGCGCCTCTGGCGGCGCGGGCGATCGCCCGGCGAACCGCATCAGCCGGTCGGCTTTCGCGCTCATCTCCTGACTGACGCGCCGCTCGCGATCGAGCAGCGCCGGGTCGGCTCCCTTGGCGATCTGCGCGCCCGACCCCGCAAGGTTGTCCAGCAGGCTGCGCGCCCGCGCGCGCTCGCTCACATCGAACGCCTGCCGATCGAAACCGGCCGCCGGCTGCCGATCGTGCTGCCGCATGAGCACGTCGACATAAAAGGTGAACGCGTTGTGCTGGCGCGCGAAGTACGACGCGCGCAGGTCGGTGCTGAAGACGCGGCCGCGAACGGCCTCGATCTCCGCGAGCGCGGCGGCGGCATCGCCCGCCGATTCCGCCAGCTGGCCTTGCTCGCGCTCTGACAAGGCGATCCGGCCGAGCATCGCGGCGGCGTTGTCGCGATCGCCGATCTCGCGGAACGTCCCCAGCGCCTGGCTCGCCAGCTCCAGGGATCGAGCGTGCCGGCCCAGTGCCCCGTGCGCGCCGGCGAGGTTGCCGAGCGTCAGCGCCTCGTTCCGCCGATCGTTGCCGGCGCGATGGAGCGGCAGGGCTTCTTCAAATGCCGCGAGCGCCCGATCGATCTGGCCGAGCGCGAGGTACGTCCGTCCGAGCTCGTTGAGCGTGACGGCTTCCCTGAGACGATTGCCGACCTCGCGGCGCAGGGGCAATGCCTGGTCGTAGTACGCGAGCGCTCGCGGCAAATCGCCGCGGCGCGTCTCCGAGACGGCCATCTGGTCCAGCGTGTCCGCCTCGCCACCCTTGTCACGCGTCGTGCGCCTGGCCTCGAGCGCCTGCCGGAAGTAGTCCACCGCCTGGTCCACGTCGCCGAGCCGATCGAACGCCACACCGATGTTGGTCAGCACGGTGCCTTCCAGCCGGATGTTGTGCTGCGCGCGCACCACCGGCAGCGCCTGCCGGTAACTGTCGAGCGACGATTGCCAGTCGGCCGTGTCCGCGTACAGTTTGCCGATGTTGTTCAGCGCGGACGCCTCCGCGTCGCGGTTACCGTCGGTCCGGGAGGACGAGAGGGCCTCCCGGTAATACGTCATGGCCTGGTCGATCTCGCCGAGAATGTCGAAGGCGCCGCCCAGCGCGTTCAGCACAGACGGCAGCAGCCGATCCTTGCGTGCCCGGACAACCGGCAGCGCGGCATTCAGATCCCCCACGGCGGCCCGCGTCTCGCCTCCGGACAGATACATGAATCCGCGCGAAAACCGCGCGAGCGCGTATTCGTAGTCCAGATTCAGCGCGCGAAAGCCCTCGGCGGCCTCGAGATACTTCGCCGCCGCGCGCCCCCGAGCCTCCGACGTGTTCCCGCTTCGTGCCATCTCAGCGTCGTGAAACATGTGCTCCGCGGCTTCGTGCTGCACATCCGCTGCTGTCGCCGGATGGAGCGCGCGCACCTCGAGCGTGTAGGAGCCGCTGGAACTGCTGGGAGGAGGACGTACTTCGAGGGAGTACACCCCGGCCGCCGACGCGATGAAGGCGACGCGCTCGAAGCCGAACGCACCGTTCATGCTGTCGGACTGCGCCAGAACGGTTCCGGCAGGATCGATCAGCCGAAGGCCCACGTCGAGGGCGTGCTGCTCGACGACGACATGAAGAAAATCGTGCGGTGCGAGTTCGACGCCGTAGGTGTGCGGCGCAGCCTGCTCGAATGTACGATCAACCATCGCGCCGGCGCCCAGCGTGAGCCCTGGCGGCGCAGCGATCTGCGCCGCCAACCATCCCGCCGCAGCCGCTGCAAACAGCAGGCGCATTCAGTCTCCGATGGTCCGATCAGTTCGAGGGCGCCGCCCAGTCGGACGGGTCGGCCTGTACTTCCGCTGCCGCAGCCGTGTAGCCCTTGCTCGACCCCGGCGTCGCCACGAAGGTCATCGTCCCGGTCACGTTCACGGCGGCAGTATTGCCGATGGGGCCAAACGTGCCCGAGAGTTGAAGCGTGTCGCCCGCGTCCGGCGAGCTAGGCGTGCCGTTGCCGCCGCTCTTGGTAACAAAAATCGGGTTGGCGAACGTTGTCCACGGTCCGTTGCTGCTGTTGTTGTATCCCACGTTGACGCCGGACGCCGATGAGCCGGTGATCTGCAACGTGTAGCCGGTGTTGATTCCGGCGGGCTTCTGTAGGTTGTACTGCGGCATGTGCTCTGCTCCTTGGTTACTTCTTCGACGGCACGCGAGACTGCGGCAACGTGACGTTGACGACGACGAGATTGGGCTGACTCACGACGACGCGAAACAGCGTTTGGGGAGGTGGATCCTCCTGCGTCAACCGCCGCGTCGCGTCAGCCCCGGCGCGCTGTTCCGCGCGCGACCAGGCGCGCCCGGCGCCGCCGATCATTTCGAGCCGCTGCACCGACCCGCTGCCGCGGGCTTCCCAATCGGTGACCTGGCTCACCGCCAGCGCGAGCGGTTGATCCCCGATCGCCAGGTCGAGCGGCGCGTCGGTGACGACGAGCGTCAACCGCTCGCCGGCCTGATCAGGGCGGCTCGGTTTCATCGTGAAGTAGGGCGGGCGGTCGTCCTGCGCCGGGATGTCGATCAGCCGGCCGCCGGTGACCTTGTTGTCGCCGCCCCGTGTGCGCTTGGTCGGAAACACCAGATACGGCGCGCCGAGCGTCCCGTCCGCGAACTGCTCGCGATCGATGACGTAGAGATAACCGGCGCGCGGCGACTCGATGCTCAGGCGCACGCGATCGCCGATCGCCAGCGCCGTTCCCGACGCGACGCGCTCGGGCGTCCACTCGGTCGCGGCATCCGCGTCCTGCACGAGCAGCCGGGCCGGTTCGCCCGGCTTCGCCACGCGAAGACGCCAGACGGTGACGCCGAGTTCCACCGTCTCGCCGGCCTTCGCGCCGGACGGACGCAGTCGATCGATTGGCCGGTACGTCGCGCGTGGCTTTGGCTGCGCCGCGGCACTCGGGGCGGGTCGAGCCTTCAGGAACGCTTCGGGAACGATAGCGCGCGTGGCCTCGTCCTGCGCGGCGAGGGCCGCCGCGCCAACGATCAGGCTCCCGCCCAGGATCCACGCGGTGCGCCGCAGTCGTGTCATGGTGAATTCCTTCCGGTGTGGCTGAGCAGTATATGACGAATCGCAGCAGGGCCCGTGAACGCGACCGTCATCCGGAGCGGGCTCCCCTCCTCGGTCGCACGCACGGCCCGCGCCGCCGTCTGGTCCAGCCACGCGCGAAGGCCGCGCGCCTGGCCGGCGTCCGGAATGCGGCCGAGGTCGCGCTCGTTGACCAGCGGCCGGAGCGCTTCGAGATCGGGCACCCTGTCTGCGGACCAGACGAGCCACAAGTGATCGCGGGCGGCGTCGTTCGAGAATCCGTACCACCCCGTCGTGCTGCGCGTGGATGCGGTGACGCGATCGGTCGCCACCGGATAGACGAGCGCGAGCGCCGCGGCGTCGTCGCCCTCCTGATCCAGCAGGTACAGAAATCCCGGCGTCGGAGAGACGACGCTGAGGCGAACCCTCGCCCCACTTGCGAGGCTGTCGTCGCCGATCGCTCGCCTCACGGCGGTCGACTCGTCGCCGCCGGCCGGCCTGACGTCGAACCAGTACGTCACCGCGCGATCGAATTGCGGCACTGCAGGCGCCGCCGGCGCCGGCACCAGACGTTTGATGATCGGGACGCTCAGGATCGCAAGGACGGCAACCGCGGCCAGCGCAGCGCCGGCGTTGCGCCAGCGTCGCCATGCCGGTATCGCGACGGCTCCAGCGCCGTCGATCCCGCGCTCCACCCGCTTGAGATCGACGAGCAGGTCCGCGGCGGTCGCATAACGATCGCCGGGCTCGAGCGCCAGCGCCTTTCTCAACACGGGATTCAGCATCGGCGCCCGCGGCACGTGCCCGGCGGTCAGCGGCGGGTACGGCTTCGTCAGGATGCCGGACATCGTCAGGGCGGCGGTATGGCCGCGGTACGGGTGGTGACCGCCAATCAGCTCGTAGAGCACCAGACCGAGACTGAAGATATCGGAGCGCGCATCGAGGGTTCGCGCCGACATCTGCTCGGGGGACATGTATTCGAGCGTGCCGACGACGAAACCTTCCCGCGTCAGCGGCGCGTTGGTCTCGGCGATTGAAAGATCGCTGCCTGCCACGGTGACCTTCGCGAGGCCGAAGTCCAGCAGCTTGACGCGGCCATCCGGCTGCAGCATGACGTTCTGCGGCTTCAGGTCGCGGTGGAGGATCTGTTTCGAGTGCGCGTACGCGAGGGCGGTCGTCAGTTCGATGCCGATGCGCAGCGCTTCGTCAAACGGCAGCGGGCTCTGCTTCAGCCGGGTGGCGAGCGTACCGCCCTCGACGTATTGCATCGCCAGAAACTCCCGCCCCTGGTCGGCGCCCACTTCGTACAGCGTGCAGATGTTGGGATGATCCAGGCTGGCGATGGCGCGCGCTTCGCGCAGGAACCGCTCCGCCGCCGCGCGGTCGTCAGCCGACGTATTCCGGAGCAGCTTGACCGCAGCCTTGCGGTGAAGGCGCGTATCCCTGGCCAGGTACACGTCGCCCATCCCTCCGGAACCCAGGAGCGACACGAGCTCGTAATGCGCGATTCGGGTTCCAGCCAGCGAGACCGGGCGATTCATAGCGTGCGCGCAGAGCATAACCCGGATGCGTCATGATGAAAGGGTGGATGACCAGTTTTTTGTGACGTGCCCATACTGCGGCGAGCAGGTCGAGATCTATCTCGAACCCGACATGAAGGGGACGTTCGTGCAGGACTGCGAGGTCTGTTGCAACCCGTGGCGCGTCCGCGTCTACGGATCGGGAGAGGATCGCGACGTGGAAGTCGGACGCGCCGACGGGTCTGAGTAACTAGCCTCTGCCGCGAAGCTTGGTGGTCTTGGCCATCGGCTTCGCGCCGCGCATCGTTTTCGTGCGCGCGTCAGCCGCGACCGCCCGGGCATCCTTCGGCATCGGCTTCCGGTGCTTCTTGCCTGGCGCATCGACCACGCCGCCGCTACGGCCTTTGGTGACCGTGGCGACGGCCTTCTTGACTGCCGGTTTTCCGCCACGGGAGATCTGCTCGATCAGGTCGGCGGCGCTATCCCGGATGTCGGAAATCTGCTTCTTCAGCGCATCTCGGTCGAGCCAGCCTTCGGCTTTCGCCTGAACGGTCCCGACCACACGCCCGAGCTGCTCGGAGAACGCGATCACGCGCGCCTCGACCGCATCCATCGTCAGTACCTGCTTCGCCATGCGCTGCTCCATCCATCGGCGTCCAATCGCCAACGGAACTGAAGCATTTTTCGTGCCGTCAGAGGCTCGACGAGGCTTTCATCGTTTTCAGGGCCGCGCGCGTACGAACCCTGCGATTTGCCGGTCATTTGACAGGCGCTGAGGTTTTCGTCGATGAAGTGATCCGATGCGACGGCTCCGCGATCGGCCATGGCCATCGCGCGGCCGTACTCGCCACGATCGATCAGCAACAGCCATGCGGATCAGAAATCGAAAAGCCGTGTGAACTTGACGATGAACGACCGGCCCAGGGTTTCCTGGGGATTGAAGTCGGTCGTATCGCGCCGATCGTTGTACACCACGAACAGGCCGGTGCCGCTCCGATTCAACAGCGCGAGCCGGACGTTCGACGTCAGCAGCGACGACTGATTGTTGTACTGGACCAGCGCCTGAATGCTCGCCAGCGGGCTGAACGCGTACCCGACCTTCACGGGGACCAGGTCCGTATGAAAGTTGCCGTACGGCATGTCGACGTTCTGGCGCGTCCAGCCGAACGAACCGACCAACCGGGCGCCGGCGCGCCAATTCAGCGCGGTCTCGTATGAATCGTAGTCGCCGTCGTAGAAGCCACCATGCTTCCACCGGAGCGTCGTGGAAATCACCGCGCTGGGATTGCTGAGGTATTCGTTTCCGAGCTGGTACCAGGTATAGAACCCCGGAGGAATGACGACCTTCTTGCCGCCGGCGTTGAACACCGTGAAGTTCGCGATCGGCCGGTCCTCGTTGCGATTCACGAACGTGCCGAACCGGCCGCCTTGCCGTGGATCGATCTCGAAGAAATGGAAGTGCTCCGCCGAACTCTGAAGTTGGCCATCGGCCAGGCCATAGTACGCGTCGTAGCTGACGTGGGGCGAGATCCGCCGAATCCACGGCCATTGTTTCGGCTGCGGCTGAAAGAACACGCGGAACTCGGGGTGGCGATAGCCCTTGCGCGGCAGGTAGCCGACTTCCGGGTTGAAGTTGGCGCCGACCTGCGAGTAGCCGCCTGACGCCTGCCACAGGTTGTTCGTGAAGTTATAGAACACCCGCTCCGAGTGATCGGTCCCGCCTTTGGCCTGCGGCGACGTCGTGCCCGCGACGTACGCGAACAATTTCGAGTTTTTCGTCACCTGCAGGTTGGCGTCGATGCCGTAGGCGCGGTTGAAGTCGTTGGCGCCGGCGTACTCGCCGGTGCCCTTGCGGTTCACCAGAATCGCGCCGAAACTGGATCGCCCAACCTCCCGCTGCACACGGAACACGCCGAAGTTATTCGCCGAGGTGACCAGGGTCCCGGTTTGCTGATCCAGCTCCGAATCGGTCTGCATCTCCAGCAGGCCGATGTTGTAGCTGCCGATCTTCCCCGACAGACGAGCGCCGCCGTTGATATCGATCGGCAAGCCGGACGACCCGGTCGCCGACAAGCCGATCCGGCGCGAGAAAAAGAGGTCGACCTGCTGAGGCGCACCGAACTGGAAGACGGATGCGTTCTCCAAAAAGAACGGCCGCTTCTCCGGGAAGAACAGATCGAAACGCGTCAGGTTCACCTGTTCCTCGTCGGCTTCCACCTGCGCGAAATCCGTGTTGAGCGTGAAGTCCGCAGTCAGATTCGGCCGCACTCCCCATTTCGCGTCGATGCCAACGTTGCGGTCCGAAAACGGATTCACGCGGCTGACGACCTGATCCTTTGCGACCGTGTAGTCCTTGTTGACGGACCCGAGGACGTACGGCGTGATCTTGAGGTCGTGCCGCGCGGGGAGATCCAGCCCGGTCAGCTTCGCGGCCGACGAGACGCGATAGATGTCGAAGCCGCGCGCGACCGGCGACAGGAACACCTGTTCGTTCTTGCGCCGGATGTTGCGCTTCACGTTGAAGCCCCACGTGCGGTCGGTGCCCACCGGATAGCGCAGGGTCTTCAGGGGAATCGCCATCTCGGCTTCCCATCCCCGCTCGGTGATCGCCGTCTTCACCTTCCAATCCCCGTCCCAGTTGGGGTTGAACGAACTGATCGTTCCGCGCTGAGACCCGCCCAGTCCTGACACGTTCGCCGAAATGCCGCCGGTTTGCCCTTCACCAGACACCTGCCCGTCGTACTCGATCCCGATCGGGTTCGTGCCGAAGACGAACGCGTTCTGGTTGTCGTTGAACGTGTCGAGCACGATGAGGATGGCGTCGGTCTCGGACAAATCCGCGTCGCGGCGATTCTGTGACACGACGATTTTCGACGGATCCGAATCGAAACAAATGACGCCGATGTAGAGATGCGTCTTGTCAAACAGCACGCGCACCTCGGTGCGCTCGCTCGCCGGCGCCCCCTCGATCGGATCGGTCTGGGTGAACGTCGAGTACGGCGCGACTATGAGCCAGGCATCTTCCGTGATTTTTCCGTCGAGGATGGGAACGGGGGCTCCGTCGGGCAGGCGCGCGGCTGACAGTTGAATCGGCGCAACGCCCGCCGCAGGGCGCTGTCCGCCGTCTACGCCCGGTGGCGCCAGAAGACTGACAAGGACGAGGACGCCGCACACAACTCGCGCGTTGAGCCGACTCTGAATGTGGATTTATCGCACATTCCCGTAGGGTCTTGTCACGGCTTGTCACAGCAGGATCCACGCTCGCGGTATAATTGTGAGTTGGTCCGTCACAATTCTTCGCTGTCAGGTTCGCCTCTATGATTTCAGTCCAGAGTGTGTCCATGCGCTTCGGGTCGAAGGTGCTCTTCGACGATGTCACGACGACGTTCTCGACGGGGCGCCGGTACGGCTTGACCGGTCCCAACGGCGCCGGCAAGTCCACGTTCATGAAGCTGCTGACCGGCGAACTGCCGCCCCAGCGCGGCACGGTCGTCCGCCCCGCCAAGGTCGGCGTCCTGCGCCAGGATCAGTTTGCCTTCGACCAGTTCCGCGTCCTCGACACGGTGATCATGGGCAACCACAAGTTGTGGAGCGCCCTGCAGGAACGCGAAGAGTTGTACGCCAAGAGCGACATGACCGACGCGGAAGGCATGCGTCTCGGCGAGCTCGAAGGGATCGTCGGCGACGAGGACGGCTACGAAGCGGACAGCAACGCCGCCATTCTGCTGCAGGGTCTCGACATTCCCGACTCCGTACACGACAAGACGATGGCGGAGCTGCAGGGCGGTCAGAAAGTGCGCGTCCTGCTCGCGCAGGCGCTGTTCGGCCGGCCGCAGGCGTTGCTGCTCGACGAGCCAACTAACCACCTCGACCTCGACTCGATTCACTGGGTGCGCGAGTTCCTCGTCCGCTACGACGGCACGCTGATCGTCATCTCGCACGATCGGCACTTCCTCAACGGCGTCTGCACGCACATTGCCGACATCGATTACCAGACGATCATCACCTACACGGGCGGCTACGACGACATGGTGCTGGCCAAGACGCAGATTCGCTCGCGCGTCGAGTCGGACAACGAGCAGCGCGAGAAGAAGATCTCGCAGCTGCAGGACTTCATCGCGCGCTTCTCCGCCGGCACCCGTGCGAGTCAGGTGATGTCGCGCAAGAAAGAAGTCGAGCGGCTGCAGACCACCGAGCTGGCGCGCTCCAACATCCAGCGCCCGTACATCAAGTTCGCGATGAACCGGCCCTCGGGCCGCGTCGCCGCCGAGATCAAGGACGTCAGCAAGGCGTTCGGCGCCCGGAAGGTGGTCAGCGCGTTCAGCGCGATCGTGAACCGCAACGAGAAGATCGTCCTCGTCGGCCGCAACGGTCTCGGCAAGACCACGCTGCTGAAGGCGCTGCTGTCGGACGCCCCGAACGTGGATGCGGCGCCCGGCGCGCTCGACAGCGGCACGATCAAGTGGGGCCACGAGGTATCGATCGGCTACTTCCCGCAGGATCACACCGGCGCGATCAAACCGGGGCTGAGCGCTGTCGAATGGCTGCATCAGTACGATCCGGACGCGTCGCGTCAGGATATTCACGGACTGCTCGGGCAGATGCTCTTCCAGGGCGAAGAAGGACAGAAGCCGACCGAGGCGTTGTCCGGCGGCGAAACCGC
>JANYHS010000225.1 GCA_025358945.1 Acidobacteriota bacterium | reverse complement strand
CGATCGCCGGAGCACGCGGCCGCTGAAGCCGCACGCGACGAAGTGCGCGTCTTCATCATCTTCTGGGACGAGTACCACATCGGACGGATGGCGGAGGCGATCAAAGGCCGAAAGGCGATCGCCGACTTCGTGTCGTCGGCGTTCGGCCCCACCGACCTCGTCGCGTTGATGGACCCGCTGCTGCCAGTGGACGCGCTACGCTTCACGCGCGATCGCAACGAACTCGCCGAGAAAGCGCGCAAGCTCGAAGGGCGCTTCGGAATCTACTCGCCCACGCGCAGCGCCGCCGAAGACGCGATGGTCATGCGCCGGGACGCCGCGCGGGTGCGCTCCGAAGTCACGATCTCCGCGCTCGAGTCCGCGGCCGTCCATCTCGGCAGCCTGAAAGAGGGACGCAAGTCGATCATCTTTGTCAGCGAAGGGCTGACCGGCCTGACGCTGGACGACTACCCGCTGATCCAGGAGTTGACCGACACCGCCAACAACAACAACACGGCGATCTACACGGTGGATCCGTCCGGGCTCAACGGCGGCAGCGCCGACATCCTGCGCACGCTGGCGGAGCGGACAGGGGGCGCCGCGTTCGTGAACACCAACGCGCCGGAGAAAGGTCTGCGGCAGGTCGTCAAGGAGGCCAGCGCGTTCTACCTGCTCGGCTACTCGTCCGCCCGCAACCCGCAAGACGGCCGGTTCCACAAGATCAGCGTCAAGGTGAAGCGATCGGGCCTCGACGTCCGCGCGCGAAAAGGCTACTGGGCGCCCAACCTTACCGACCTCGAACGCGCGCGAACAGAAGGCGTGGCCGCAGCCGCCGTGCCGGCGGACGTGACCAGCGCCGTGGCCGTGCTGTCAACTGCGCGCGCCGAGCGGCTGTTCAACATGTGGGCGGGCGCGGCGGGCGATGCCGATCAGCAGGCCACGGTGACAGTCGCGTGGACGCCGCGGCTGCCGACCAGCCACTCGATCGTCTCGGGATGGATCGTGTCGATCATCGTGAAAGACACCAGCGGCGAGCGCTCGTTCGACGTCCCGCTGGGCAATGGCGGGCTCTCATTTCCGGCAAAGCCCGGTGCAGCACAGCTACACACCATCGTGCGCGATGCAAAGGGCGATACGGTCGACGAAGACCTGCGATCGATCAATGTTCCTGATTTTTCTGCGACGGGCCTTGCCATCAGCGCGCCGGTGCTTCTGCGCGCCAGGACCGTCACCGAGGCGAGGACGCTCGCCACGGCGCGGCAGCCAATGCCGTTCGCGGGGCGCGAGTTCGCCCGCACCGATCGTCTGTACGTACGCTTTACGCTACACGGCGCTGGCGCGGCGGAGGCGATCGTTTCGGCGCACCTGAACAGCAAAGCGGGAGCCGCGCTGGTGACGCTTCCGGTCGCGCAGACGCCGGGCGACGACGGATATCAGATCGACCTCCCGCTTGCCTCAATCGCGCGCGGCGACTACCTGATTTCGATAGCCGCCGCGAGCGGCGAGGAACACACGCGGGCATTGGTCCCACTGCGCGTTCTTCCGTTTTAGTTTTTCAGTTTTCGGTTTTCCGTTTTTATTTCTTCGGTCCGATCATCAGGAAGTCGGCGACCCGGTTCACGCCTTCGACTTTCTTGGCCTGCTCGACCGCGCGCGCGCGGCCTGCGCCGGTCATCACCGTGCCGCGCAGCGTCACCACGTGGTTGGCCGTGTCGACGTCGATGTCGCTGTTTTTCAGGAGATCTTCGCCGATGAACTTGGACTTCACGCGCGTGGTGATCCAGGCATCGGTGATCACGTCGCCGGTCTTGCTGAGGCCTTCCTTCGTCTTGTCGGCGACCTTCCCGGCGACCTCTTTCGTCTTGTCAGCGGCCTTCTCGGCGCCAGCCTTCGTCCGCGCCGTCAGCGTGCCCTTGGCCTCGGGATCCACCACGATCTGATTGTCGACCCGGAGCACACCGGGGATGGTCGCCAGCTGCGTCGCTCGCCGCCGTTGGGTGTCAGTCGCCACCACTCCCGACAGCGTCGCGACGCCGACATCGACCGACACGTGGATCCCGTACTTCTTGATCGAGGAAGTCTCGATCCGCTTTTCGATGCGCTCGCCCAGCCGGTGATCGCCCGCCGGTGCGGCTGAGGTTTGCAGCGCGGCAGCCTGCGACACAACCGGAATGGCGACAAGCGCCGCAACCATGAACATCCGTCCGAATACAGCCTTCATATCAAACTCCTTCACGGTCGAGGTAACCGTGCTGGAGAGGTAGCTTGCAAACGCGTGACCACATCCGAAGTCACGCATGAGCTTCGCGTTGCTACGGCCAAGAAGAATATAGTTTGGGCGATATGAAATCGTGGCTGTCTGTCGGTGCCCTTCTTGCCGCACTCGCCCTGCCGCTTGCCGCGCAGGATCGTCTGAAAACCATGACTGGCTACGAGGCCGCGCAGCGCGTGACGCGCGAAGGACCAACCGCCATCACCGGCGCCGTCGGCAACGTGACCTGGGTCGACGAGGGCCGCGCGTTCGAATACGCGCGCGACGGCAAGCGCTTCCGCTACGACGTCTCACGGCGCAGCGCGTCCGAGATCGTCGATCCGCCGACGGGAGACGCGGGCCGCGGCGGCCGAGGGCAAGGGGTCAACGCCGGCGGACCGGATCGCGGGCGCCAGTTCGAGTCCGCCCCATCGCCTGACGGTTCGCGGAAAGCGTTCTACAAGGATCGCAACGTCTGGTTGAGCGCGGCAGACGAGTCCGATCCGCGCGCCATTACGACCGACGGCAGTGTCGCCAACCGGATCAAATACGGCACGGCCAGCTGGGTGTACGGCGAGGAACTGAGTCAGCGCACCGCGATGTGGTGGTCGCCCGACAGCACCAAGGTGGCGTACTACCGGTTCGACGAGCGCGACGTGCCGGACTACTTCGTCACGCTCAAGCAGACCGCCGTGCAGGACACGCTCGATACCGAGGCGTTCCCGACAGCTGGCTCACCGAACCCCGTGGTCGACCTGTACGTATACGACGTGGCCACGCAGCGGTCCGTGCGCGTGGACGTCCGCGACGGCAAGCCGTTCGACAACGCGTCTGTCGGCCACTACGTCTACCGCGTCCAATGGTCAGCTGACGGCCGCGAACTGCTCTTCCTTCGCACCAACCGGCGGCAGAACGTGATGGAGGTGACCTCGGCCAATCCCGCCTCCGGCGTCTGCCGCGTCGTACTCCATGAGGAATGGCCAACCGGTTGGCTGGTCGCCGAGCCGCGCATGCTGTTTCTCGCCGACGGCAAGCGCTTCATCTGGGAGTCGCAGCGCAACGGCTGGAACAATTTCTATCTCTACGATCTCGGCGGCCGGCTGATCGCACCGCTCACCGCGGCGACCACGTATGAGGCCGATCGGCTGATCAAGATCGATGAGCAGGCCAACGTCCTCTTCTACACCGCGCGCGACGGCGACAACCCGTTGAAACTTCAACTGCACCGCGTCGGCCTGGACGGCACGGGCGATCGGCGCCTCACCGATCCGGCGTTTCATCACGCGATCGGCGGCTGCATCGAGAACCTCGGATCGCGTCCGGAGCGGCAGGGCGCGGCGGGCCGCTGCAGCATTGCACCACACAACGCGCATTTCCTCGACGTCTATCAAACGCACGATACGCCAGCGGCCTCGCGCCTGGTCGATGCGGCGGATGGCCGCGTCATCGCCGAGATCGCAACGAGCGACGCGTCCAGACTTGCAGCCCTGGGGATCAAGAACGCCGAACTGTTCACCTACACCGCCGCTGACGGCAAGACGATGCTGCGCGGGATTCTCCAGTTTCCGTCGCATTTCGATCCCGCCAAGAAATACCCGGCGCTGGTCTCGGTGTACGGCGGGCCCGAGTTCGACGCGATCACCGCGCGCGAAACCTTCGTAGCGCCGAGCCCGCTCGCCGAGTACGGCTTCCTGATCCTGAGCCTCGACTCGCGCGCCGTGCCGGGCCTCGGCAAGCGCACGCTCGACGCGATCTACCAGAAGCTCGGACAGGCCGAGATGGACGACATGGCGGAAGGCGTGAAAGCGCTGTGGGGCCGGCCGTACTTCGACAAGGGCCGCGTCGGCATTTTCGGCTCGTCGTACGGCGGCTATGCGTCGGCGATGGAATTGCTCCGCCACCCCGAGGTGTTCGCCGCCGCGGCGGCATCCTCACCACCAACCGACTGGCGCAACTACGACACGGCGTACACCGAGCGCTACATGTGGATCCCGCAGGAGAATCGGGCAGGCTACGACGCCGGCAGCGCCATCACCTATGCGAAGGACCTCAAAGGGCGGCTGATGATCTACTACGGCACGGCGGACAATAACGTCCACCCGTCGAACGCGCTGCAGTTGATCAAGGCGCTCCAGGACGCCGGCAAGAGCTTCGATGTCCAGATCGGCCCCGATCGCGGACACAGCGCGATGAATCAGGATCGGATGATGGAGTTCTTCATCGACGCCCTACGCCCCAGCCTCTAGCCAGGAGCCCTCAGCCCCTTCTTCAGCTCCAGCTTCGCGATCGCCTCACGGTGGACTTCGTCTGGACCGTCCGCCAGGCGAATCGTGCGCGAGTGCGCCCACATTGCGGCCAGTGGAAAATCGTCGCAGACACCGGCGGCGCCGTGGGCCTGAATCGCGCGGTCGAGTACGGCCAGCGTCATCCGCGGCACCACGACCTTGACCATCGCGAGTTCGCCGCGGGCGGTCTTGTTCCCCACCGTATCCATCACGTGCGCGGCGTTCATGGTCAGCAGACGCGCCTGCTCGATCTCCATGCGCGACTCGGCGATGTCGGCGCGAATCGTCCCCTGCTCCGCCAGCGTCTTGCCGAACGCGATCCGCTTCTGCACACGCGCGCACATCAGCTCGAGCGCGCGTTCAGCGACGCCGATGAGCCGCATGCAGTGGTGAATCCTGCCGGGACCGAGGCGCCCCTGCGCAATCTCGAACCCGCGCCCCTCGCCGAGCAGTATGTTCGACGCGGGGACGCGCACGTTCTCGAACGTCACTTCTCCATGCCCGTGAGGCGCATCGTCGTATCCGTACACCGGCAGCATGCGGCGAATCACGACACCGGGCGCGTCCATCGGCACGAGAATCATCGACTGCTGCTTGTGCTTCTCGGCATTCGGATCCGACTTGCCCATGAAGATCGCGATCCTGCAGCGCGGATCGCCCGCGCCGGACGTCCACCACTTGCGGCCGTTGATCACGTAGCTGTCGCCGACGCGATCGATGCGCGACTGGATGTTCGTCGCGTCCGACGAGGCGACGTCCGGCTCCGTCATCGCGAAGCACGATCGGATCTGTCCGGCGAGCAGGGGATCGAGCCATTGCGCGCGCTGCGCGTCGCTGCCGTAGCGGACCAGGACTTCCATGTTGCCGGTGTCGGGCGCCGAACAGTTGAACACCTCGGGACCGAAGCCGGGCACGCGACCCATGATCTCGCACAGCGGCGCGTACTCGACGTTGGTCAGCCCCGCGCCGTAGGCGCTTTCCGGCAGGAAGAGGTTCCACAATCCGGCGGCCCGCGCCTTCGGTTTCAGCTCTTCGACGATCGCCGTCGGCTGCCAGCGGTCGCCGTCGGCAATCTGCCGGTGGAACGTCCCCTCGTTCGGGTAGACGTGCTCGTGCATGAACGCGGTCAGACGCCGCTGCAGGTCGACGACTTTGTCGGAGTGCTCAAAGCGCATGGCGCGCATGATAGCCTTTTCCTCCATGGAACAGGACGCCCGGGACGTTCGACCCGGCGAACAGCTCGACTGGGCGCGGCTCGGCGCGTGGCTGCGCGAACGGCTGCCCGCGTGCGGCGTGCCCGGGCTGGACGCCAGAGGCGAGCCCGCGGTCGCACAATTTCCGGGCGGTCACTCGAACCTGACGTATCTCGTGCGGTTCGGCGACGTGGAGATCGTCGTGCGGCGACCGCCGTTTGGCCCGGTGCCGCCGACCGCGCACGACATGGCGCGCGAGTTCCGCTGGCTCTCGGCGATGAATCGCGTCTTCCCGCTGGCGCCGCGGCCCTACCTGCTTTGCGAAGATCTCGACGTCGTCGGCTCGGTGTTCTACGCGATGGAGCGGCGGCGCGGCCTCGTCGTGCGCGCCGAGGAACCGCCTGCGCTTGCGAATCCCGCGGCCCGCCGCCGGCTGAGCGAAGCGATGATCGATACGCTCGCCGACCTGCACACGATCGACGTCACCGCGCAGGGCCTGAGCACGCTGGGGAAGCCGGCCGGCTTCGTCGAGCGCCAGGTGCGCGGATGGTCCGAGCGCTGGCATCGATCGAAAACCAACCTGCTGCCCGAGATGGACGCCCTCGCCGATTGGTTGCGCGACCACCTTCCCGGCGATCCCATCACCCCATCGGTCGTCCACGGCGACTTCAAGCTCGACAACGTCATGCTGGATCCCGACGACGTCGGCCGTCTCGTGGCGGTGTTCGACTGGGAGATGAGCGCGCTCGGCGATCCGCTGGTCGACCTCGGCATCGTCCTCACGTACTGGTCACCGACCGCGCCGCCTGAACAACGCGACGCGCTGTCGACGGTCACTGACCGTCCCGGTTATTTCACGCGGCAGGAGATCCTCGATCGCTACGCCGTGCGCTCCGGCCGCGATCTCTCGGGCATCCGCTACTACGAAATTTTCGCAGTCTTCAAGATCGCGGTCGTCATCCAGCAGATTTACTATCGCTACGCGCAGGGGCAGACCACCGACAAACGGTTTGCCACCTTCGACGCGCGCGTGGCCTATCTGGCGCGGCACGCCGCCCGCCTCGCGGAGTTCCCGTCATGAAAACCACAATCGCGATCGCATCACTCATCTTTATGCAAGCACTGATCATCGTCTCGGCACAAGCCAAGACCACCCGCGACGGCGTCTACACCGAGGCACAAGCGAAGCGCGGCGAGAAGATGTACGCCGAGTCGTGCGCAAGCTGCCACGGGGCGGATCTCTCCGGCAGCGGACAGGCGCCAGAGCTGTCGGGCAAGGACTTCAACGCCGACTGGAACACCCTGCCGCTCAGCGATCTCTTCGAGCGCACGCGCGTGACGATGCCGGCGGACAAGCCGGGATCGCTGAAACCTGAGCAGATCGCGGATCTGACTGCGTTCCTGCTGCAGAAAGCCGCGCTTCCTGACGGCCAGACCGAGTTACCATCGGACCTCGCGGCGCTGAAGACGATCACCTTCGTCAGCCCGAAGCCTTAAGGAGATCAGCATGAACGCCCGCATCTTCGTCGCGTCGGCGGTTCTCTCGTTGTGCGCATGGATGCCGGCCGCGGTTTCCGCTCAGGCGCTGACGAGCCTCGCGTCCGTGCGCGTTGGGTACTCGAGCCGCAAGAACACCGTGAAGCCGCAAGGCGAGCTGAAGGCGCAGATTGACGCGATCGACGCGCAAATTTCTGACGCGAGCCGACTTGGGAAAAGCGGCGAGCTGCGCCGGTTGTTCGCGAAAGGTCTCTCGCTGTTGAACGGTCTGCCGTGGACACCCGAGGTGGAATACCGGCAGTCCCTCGTGTTGCGCACCGACCGCGTGGTCATCGACTCCTCGAAGCCGTACACCGCGCGCATCGAGCAGATCTTCGCGCCGTCCCTTGATCTGCAACGAACCGTCAGCGCGCACGTGATGCTGACGAAACGCCCCACGCCACCGCGGCCCGGTGAGCGGCCGGACCCGCCGGCCACGGTCAAGGACTTCGGCATCTTCGACGGCGTCGCGCGCGACCTGCGCGAATCGCCGTTCCAGTTGGAGCTGGATCTGCAGGGCGTCGCGGACGGAGCCTACATGCTCGTCGCGGACCTGCACGATCAAGACAAGCCGCTCGGCGGGACGGGGCTGCCGGTCGCACTGCACAAGGGGCTCGACGCGCTCGTCGCGCGTCTCGAGGCGGATGCCGCCAAGGCGCCGGAGGCGCTGCGCGCCGAGATCCTGTTCCCCGTCGATCGCATGCACAACGTGAACCGCGGCACGATCGAGTTACGGACCTTTGATCCCGAGCGCGATCTCGCGGCGGCGGACCTGGTCGCCACGGCGGTCAAGGCCGGCAGGGATCCGTTTGCTGGCCGCACCGGCGACATCCGGCGGCACTACCGCCTCGACGCCGCGAACGAGATTCTGCCTTACCGCACGTACGTGCCGGCGGCGTATACGGGCGCGAAGGCGTTCCCGCTGATCATCGCGCTGCACGGTCTGGGCGGCACCGAGGACGCGTTCTTCGACAACTACGAAAAGAAACTGCCGCCCCTCGCAGAATCGCACGGCTACATCGTCGCGTCGCCGCTGGGGTATCGCGTCGACGGATCGTACGGCTGGGGGCTCGGCACGGCGCCGGCGGATCCGAACATCAAGCGGATGCAGGACTTCAGCGAGCAGGACGTGATGCAGGTGCTGGCGCGCGTGCGCCATCTCTACAAAATCGACGAGAGTCGCATCTATCTGATGGGCCACTCGATGGGCGCCATCGGCACGTGGAAGATTGCGCCGAAGTTCCCCGACATCTGGGCGGCGATCGCACCGTTCTCCGGCAGCGGCGCACCCGACACGCTCGAGCGCATCGCGACCGTGCCGGAGATCATCGTGCATGGCGACGCCGACCCGACCGTCAACGTCGCCGGTTCGCGCGCGATGGTGGCCAAGCTGAAGACCATGGGCACCGACTTCAAGTACATCGAGGTTCCCGGCGGTCTTCACAGCGACGTCGTCGCGCCCAACATCGGTGCGGTGATCGACTTCTTCGACGCGCACAAGAAGGCGGCCAAGGGCACGTCGCAACAGTAACGACGATCAACGCAGAGTTCGCAAAGACCGCAGAGAAGACATCGGCCACGAAAGCACGAACGACACGAAACAGGATCTCGCCTACTTCCCCTGGCGTTCCTGAAACCGCGCGCCGCGAGGTATGATGATTCGTCATACCATCATGCCGAAAACCAAAGTCGCCCTCACGATTGACGCCGACCTGCTGGACCGCCTGGACCACTTGGTGGCGCGTCGGCGGTTCTGCAACCGAAGCCAGGCCATCGAGACCGCGCTCGCTGAGAAACTGGCACGCCTGGCCCAGACTCGGCTGGCCGAAGAGTGCGCCAAACTCAATCCGGCGGAGGAACAGCAACTGGCCGACGAGGGCCTCGCCGCGTCGGGTGAGTCATGGCCCGAATACTAAGAGGCGAGATTCGCTGGGCTGACCTCAATCCGGTGCGCGGCCACGAGCAGGCCGGTGAACGGCCGGTGTTGGTGCTGAGCCACGACGTCTTCAACGAGCGATCGGGCACTGTGATCGCCGTGGCGCTGACCAGCCAGGAGCCGCGGGCGGGCTACCCGCTGACGTTGGAACTGTCAGCCGCGAAGTTGCCCAAGCGTTCGTGGGTGAAGATTAGCCAGATTCGCACCCTCTCGACTGAGCGCATCGGCAAGCGATTGGGACGGGCCTCAGCCGAGGAACTCGCCAAAGTGCTCGAAGGCCTTCTTGAAATCGTCGGTTAGATCGTCGAGTAGCGGTCACAACCAGGTCAACGAGGGACGACGATCAACGCAGAACTCGCAAGAATCGCAGAGCCAGATCAGCCACGAAAACACGAAAGACACGAAAACGAGATCGAGGGTTTCAGCGTGCGACGGCACCGCCTGCTCACGAGCGTGGCTGAGACGCGCTCGCAAGCTTAACTGCCTCATAGAGTGTTTCTGGCGCGATGTCGGCGCCGTTCGGCCATGCGACCGTGCCTCCATCGATGAAGAATCGCTGGAAGTAGCTCCGGTCCTTCAGCGGCTCGAAGATCGGCCCTTCGATCCAGTTCTGCAGATCCAACGATCGCGGCTCACCAGCGGCTGCACACGAAACACGCAGCCGTCTGGTGCAGCCGCTTGTTGGGCTGCCCGGCCGGGTCTAGAATGGCCACATGACGTCCCGAGCGCAAGAACTTCTTCGAGAGGCGTTGACGTTGCCCGTTGAGGAACGCGCCGATGTGGCCGCCGAATTACTCGCCAGCCTTGACGAGGCGCCGGCGCGGCCGTCCCCTCCGCACCTTTGAAACCGTGGTCGACTTGATCGGCCACACCCGCACGGCGGCCGGCCTGCGCGTGAAGGCCAAACTGGACAAGCGACGCTATCCAACCGGCCGCATCGTCACTCGAGCGGAGATGC
>JANYHS010000075.1 GCA_025358945.1 Acidobacteriota bacterium | reverse complement strand
TGGGTGTCGCGGTCGCCGTCGAGCGTGATCTTGATCCCGTTCAGTCCGAACGGCACCATGCGATCGACCACATCCGGCGTCAGCATCAGGCCGTTGGTGATGATGTTGACGTGCATCGACACGCCGCGGGCCTGCGTCGCGTCCCACATCCGTTCGGCGAGCTGATACATCACCGGCAGATTCAGCAGCGGCTCGCCGCCGAAGAACGTGAAGACGAATCGCTCGGGCCGCACGCGGTCCAGCTCGCGTGTCAGCCAGTCGCCGACGCGGCCGGCGGTCTCGAGCGACATCTTGTCGGCGTGCAGGTTGTAGTCGCCGTGGTCGCCCTGGAAACAGTAGTCGCACGCGAAATTGCACTGCAGCGTGGTGAGCAGCGTGACGTTCAACTCGTCAGTGCTGCTCTTGACGCCCGTCAAGTACGCGTCGAGCGCCTGTCGATCCGCGGCGCGGTTCTCGACCAGGAATCCGTTCTCGCGCAGCAGGTCGAGTGCCTCACGCTCCTCGGCCGTGACGCGATCCCAGATGAACTTTCCGCTCGCCGCGCGGTCGAGCAGCGCCGCGACATCGCTCGAAACCACGAGCTGCGCGTCGGTCAGCGTGTTCATCAGAAAAACGTCATCGCGCGCTTCGAGCGGCACACGAAGGTTGAACATCGAAGGATGCATGTTTGAAAACCGGCTCCGGACCAGATCTTGTTAAGGACTATCGGGCGACGACGATTTAGTAGATAGCAACGTGTCTGCCACCGGTCGTGAACACGAGGTGAACGGGGAATTTCCCAGCAGTTTTCGCAATCCAGGGCCCTGATCGACTGATTGGCCAAGCTGAACATCTGGCCGATGTGGGCAATGGTTTGTCCGCTCACCCGCAAACACGGGTGCGGCGACGACGATTAGTTCTGCAAAATGAAAGGATTAGGACGGAAGGGCAAGGACTTGGCCGATTCGGTCAAGTTGTTGGCTGGAGTTACGCGCCGCGCAATCGTTTCGCAATCTGTCTTACATCGAGCTTGTCCATCTTGTACTTCAGCGTGCTCAGTGGAATTCCAAGGTACTCCGACGTTCCGGTCACATTCCAACCGCATTTTTCGAGCGCTCGCAAAATAAAGTTTCGCTCGAACGTGTTCGTTGCGTCTTCGAACAGACTGCCTGTTGCGGTGCCCCGCGGCTGGAGTTGCGCGAAGTGGAACTCCAGCGGCAGGTCTTCTTCCGAGATGTAATCCTTGTCGCTGACCGCGACCAGCCGCTCGATCAGATTCTCCAGCTCGCGGATATTTCCCGGCCACCAGTACTTCTTCAGCATCGCCATCGTCGAGTCGGTGATGCCCTGGATGCGCTTGCGGAACCGCGTGTTGTAGCGGCGGAGAAAAAATTCAGCGAGCTGCGGGACGTCGTCCGTCCGCTCGCGCAGCGGCGGCAGCCTGATCGGGATCACGTTGATTCGATAGAAGAGGTCCTCGCGGAACTTGCCTTCCTTGACCGCTTTCTCGAGATCCACGTTGGTCGCCGCGATCAGCCGGAACTCCGTCTTGATCGGCTTGGTTCCACCGACGCGCTCGATCTCGCCCTCCTGGATCGCGCGCAGGAGCTTGGCCTGCAGGTCCAGGCGGAGATCGCCGATTTCGTCGAGGAACAGCGTGCCGTTCGAGGCCAGCTCGAATTTTCCGAGCTGTTGACGGTGCGCGCCGGTGAACGCGCCGCGTTCGTGGCCGAAGAGCGCGCTTTCCGCGAGCTCGCGCGGGATCGCCGCCAGGTTGACGGCGATGAACGGCGCGTCGGGATCGCCGGCCTCGCGATGGATCAGGCGCGCCAGGAGTTCCTTGCCGGTGCCGCTCTCGCCGAGAATCAGCACCGTCGCCGACAGCTTCGCGATCTTCCGGACCAGGTCCACGATGTCGCGCGTCATCTTGCTTGGCCCGACGATGAACTCGCGCTCGGTCTGATCCGCCACCTGCGCCGACAGTGTCAGCACCTGCCGGTTCAGGTCCTGGCGCTCGCTGGCGTTACGCACGATCGACCGCAGCTGGTCGTAATCGAAATCTTTGGTGACGTAGTGATAGGCGCCGTGCTTCATCGCCTGCACGGCGGTTTCGATCTCGGTGATCGCCGAGATCATCAACACTTCGATCAGGCTGTAGTTCTCTTTGACGATGCGCAGGACCTCGAAGCCGCTGATCCCGGGCAGCCGGACGTCCAGCAGCATCAGGTCGACGTCCTCGCGGTTCAGGACGGGCAACGCAGCTTCGCCACTCGAGACCCGCAGCACGCGGTACTCGCGCTTGAGGATGGCGGTCAGCGTGTCCCGCATCCCTTCGTCGTCGTCTACGATGAGAACGGTCTTGGGTTTGTGGCTCATGGCCTGGGGGCCAGCTGAAAACGCGGGTATTGTGTCAGGCGGTTGACACTGTTGCAAGCCGTTCGATAACGTACCAAGGTTGTTGACCCTTCATTGGCTGCTGACCGGTGCGGCCGTTCTGACGGCCGGCGTCGCGCTCCTGATAGTGCGGCGCCAGAAGAAACGGCTCGAACGCCTCTCTGAATCCTACTGGGAACTCCGGTACGAGCACGGGCAATTGCGTGCACATGTGAACCGGATCGATGCGGCGACGCACGCCGCCACGGCGGAGCCGGAGCCGCCGGCCACGAACTTCATTCCGCTCTCATCGTTGAAGCGATAAGCGAGATCACTGTGCCTCAGGACTATGACGTCATCGTAATCGGCGCCGGAACCGGCGGATACGTCGCCGCCATTCGTGCCGCACAGCTCGGCCTGAAGACCGCCGTCGTTGAAAAGCAGAAGCCGCTCGGCGGCACGTGCCTGTTGTGGGGCTGCATTCCGACCAAGGCGCTGCTCGAACACGCGCACGCCCTGAAAGTGGTCCAGCACGCGAAGGACTGGGGCGTGACGATCGGCGACCCTTCGGCGGGCTCGGCGCCCGCGCCTGTCGGCATCGACATGAACCAGGTGCAGACGCGGAAGGATCGCGTCGTCACCGGCCTGACCAAGGGCGTCGAGTTCCTGTTCAAGAAAAACAAGATCGACTGGATCAAGGGGACAGCGCGGCTGACCGGGAACGGCGGCGTCGACGTCTTCGAAGGCGAGACGCAGACGCTGCGGGCGCGCAAGGACATCATTGTCGCCACCGGATCCACGCCGCGCGGTGTGCCGGGCATCGCGATCGACCGCACGCGCATCATCACGAGCGACGAGGCAATCGGCCTGCGCGAAGTGCCCAAGACGCTGGTGATCATGGGGAGCGGCGCGGTCGGCGTGGAGTTCGCGTCCATCTTCAACCGCTTTGGCAGCGACGTGACGATTGTCGAGCTGCTGCCGCGGCTGGTGCCCGTCGAGGACGAAGCCGTGTCGGCAGAGCTCGAGAAGTGTTTCCGCAAGCAAGGCATCACGGCCCACACTGGCGCGAAAGTGACCAGCGCCAAAGCCGGTAGTGATGGCGTGGACGTCAACGTCCTGCTCGCCGACGGGACGACGAAGGCGATTCGCGCCGACTACCTGCTCGTCGCGACCGGCCGCGGTCCCGTCACGACCGGGTTGAACGCGGAAGGCGTCGGCCTGCAGATCGAGAAGGGCTACATCAAGGTCGACACCCTGTTCAGGACCAACGTGCCTGGCATCTCGGCCGTCGGCGATGTGATCACGTTCGGCGCGCCGGGGCATCCGCAACTGGCGCACGTGTCGTCGGCCGAAGGGATCATCACCGCCGAGCGGATCGCCGGGCAGGATGTGCGGCCGATCAACTACGACCACGTGCCCGGCTGCACCTACTGCGATCCGGAGATCGGCAGCGTCGGGCTGACCGAGGCCGAAGCCAAAGCGCGCGGCTTCGACGTCCGCGTCGGCATGTTTCCGTTCGGTGTCCTCGGCCGCGCGAAGATGGCGCAGGAGACCGACGGGTTCGTGAAGATCGTGGCGGATAAAAAGTACGACGAGTTGCTCGGGGTCCACATGATCGGACCGCGGTCCACGGAGCTTGTCGCCGAGGCGGCGGTCGCGTTGCGCCTCGAGTCGACGGTCGAAGAATTGATCCACACGATTCACGCGCACCCCACCTTTGCCGAAGCAATCGGCGAGGCGGCGCATGCCGTTCACGGCGCGGCGATTCATTCGTAGAGAGACACCTATGGCCACAGACGTCGTAATGCCCCAGATGGGCGAGTCGATTGCGGAAGGCACGATCGTCCGCTGGATCAAGAAAGTCGGCGACAAGGTCGATCGCGACGAGCCGCTGTTCGAGATTTCCACCGACAAGGTTGACGCTGAGATCCCATCGCCCGCCGCGGGAGTCGTGTCGGAGATCCGCGTCCAGGAAGGCGAGACCGTCGCGGTCAACAGCATCGTCGCGGTGATCGGCTCCGCCGTCGCGTCCGCCTCCGCCGCGCCGGGAGCTGCCGCGGCTTCTGCGGATAAGGCGAAACCCGCGGCGCCGGCGTCGCCGCCCGCGCATTATCACGATCGCGACGAGCCCGCCACCGCGGCGCCTGTTGCGCAGAACGCTGCTTCGCCTGGGCAGGCCCCCGCCCCGGCAGCGGCCGTTGGCGCGGAACAGCCGAAAGGCAGTTCTCTATCGGCGGCCCCGTCCGCTGAAGACGCGATCCGCGAGCGGTCGTCACCGTTGGTGCGCAAGATCGCGAAAGAACACAACGTCGACATCGCGCAGATCCACGGCACCGGAATCGCCGGACGCGTGACCAAGGACGACATTCTCGGATTTCTCGACACGGGCCAGGTCGGTCAGGTAGGTCAGACAGGTCAGGTAGGGCAGGTAGGTCACGTAGGGCAGGTAGGTCAAGTAGGTCAAGTAGGTCAAGTCGGTCAGGTAGGGCAGGTGGCGAAGAGCGGGTCTGTGTCCGGCGCGCCGCCGGTCGCCACCGTGACCTTCAAGCCGGGCGCCAGCGATCACGTCGAGAAGATGTCGGTGATGCGCAAGCGCATCGCCGAGCACATGGTGCAGAGCGTGAAGACGTCGGCCCACGTGCACTCGGTGTTCGAAGTGAACTTCGGGCGCATCGCGAAGATCCGCGAGGCGAAGAAAGCGGAGTTCGAGCGCTCCGGCGCGAAACTCACGTACATGTCGTTCATCATCAAGGCCGCGATCGACGCCTTGCGCGCGGTGCCGATCGTCAATGCCTCGGTGGACGGCGACACCATCGTCTATCACAAGGACATCAACGTCGGGATTGCGGTCGCCCTCGACTGGGGCCTGATCGTGCCGGTGATCAAGCGCGCCGACGAGAAAAACCTGGTGGGTCTAAGCCGCGCCGTCGCCGATCTCGCGAATCGTGCGCGCGGCAAGCAGCTCAAGCCAGACGAAGTGTCTGGTGGCACGTTCACCATCACCAACCCCGGCGTGTTCGGTGCGCTCTTTGGTATGCCGATCATCAGCCAGCCGCAGGTGGCGATCCTCGGCATCGGCAACGTCGAGAAGCGCGCGGTCGTGGTCGACGATGCGATCGCGATCCGACCGATGGCGTATCTCACGCTGGGCTACGACCACCGGGTGATCGACGGCGCGGTTGCCGACGAGTTCATGTCGATTCTGAAGAAGTCGCTCGAGAATTGGGACCCGAACGCGGTCTGACGAGGGCGGGTGGGTCTGGCAGGGCAGGTGGGTCGCGTGGGTGAGACACCGAGGCCGCTTGACGTTCGGCGGATCGGCCGGATCTCCTACCCCGCGGCGCTCGCCCTGCAGCGATCGCTGGTTGAGGATCGCCGCGCCGGACGAATCGGCGACACGCTGCTGTTGGTCGAGCATCCGCACGTGCTGACGCTCGGCGTGCGGGGTGACGGCGGACGCGGACACATTCTCGTCACCGACGAGGCGCTCGCCTCGCGCGGCATCGAGATTCACGAAACGGGTCGCGGCGGCGACATCACCTATCACGGCCCCGGGCAGATCGTCGGCTATCCCATCATCGATTTGAATCCCGATCGGCGCGATGTCCACCGCTACGTCCGCGATCTTGAAACCGTCCTGATCCGCACCGCAGCCGACTACGGTATCGTCGCCCAACGTGTGGAGAGCCTGACCGGCGTGTGGGTCGGCAGCGAGAAACTGGCGGCGATCGGCGTCCGGATCGCGCGCTGGATCACCAGTCACGGCTTCGCGCTCAACGTCGCAACCGACCTCGATTACTTCGATCTGATCGTTCCCTGCGGGATTGCGGACCGGGGCGTGACCTCCCTGACAAAGATCCTGGGCCGGCCCGTGGACCAGGCTGAGGTGCAGATTCGCATTATCGAACACTTCTGTAACGTGTTCGATTTGAAGGCGTTAGCGAGTTAGTTCACGCGTGGAATAATTTTGCGTCCGACGGGGTTAATGTCCCAAACGAGGGAAAACCATCATGCCGGATATCGAACGCACTTCTATTCCCGCTTCGACCGCTGACCAGGAACTGCTCGCCAGGCTGCAGGCCGGCGACGAGCGCGCGCTTGCCGACCTGTCCGACGCCTACAGCTCGAAGATCTACCAGCTCGCGTTCCGCTACCTGCGCAATAAGGAAGACGCGGAAGAAATCACACAGGACGTCCTGTTCAAGGTCTACCGCAAGGTGGACGCGTTCCGCGGCGACGCTCAGCTTTCGTCGTGGATCTATCGCATCACGTTCAACGCGGCGATGTCGCGGCTGCGCACCGCGCGCTATCAGCGGGCGCAGGCGGAAGACCGCCGTGCCGCGGCAGTGCAGGAAGGCGACGGCCTGGACGCGCAGCCTCGCACACCAGACGTCGCCGACTGGAGCGACCTGGCCGACGAGCGCGTGCTGCGCACCCAGCTCCGCCACCGCGTGTTCAGAGCGATTCTCGCGTTGCCGGCGATTTACCGCGCGCCGGTGATGCTGCGCGACATTCAGGGGATGTCGACGGAAGAAGCCAGCGCCGTGTTGAAGGTGAAGGATCAGACGCTGAAGTCGCGTCTGCATCGCGGCCGGCTGATTCTGCGCAAGCAGCTCACCGATTTCGCCGGCGGCCTCTCGCTGCACCGGCCGATCTACGGGTCACTCTGACGGCGGATTGGGTAATTGGGGAATCGGGTAGTTGGGTAATTGACTGGGCGATTGCCAATCAATTTCCCGGTTACCCAATCACTCGATTACCCAATCACTACAGCATGAGCGCATTATCCAGCGCGATCTGTTCCACAACGCTCAGCGACGGTCGCACCACCTCGACGATGCCGGCAGATCCCAGTCTGACCGGCATTGCGCCTGTACGCGTGTGCGTGCCGGCGGAGTCGTCTGGCGCCACGAAGCAGGACGCGACGCGACGTGAGCGCCCCGCCATGGCCTCGACAACAATCGTCACGGCAGCCGCGAGGGCGTAAGGCCCCGGTGGCCAGAGCGCGGTGACGCGTGCGCTCAGGCGCCTGCGGGACGGCTCGTCGACCAGACGGGTCAGCGCGAAACCGGCGACGGTCGCGTCGGCCCACGGGATCACCGTGTGCTGCGGAGGCACGCCGAGCACCGACAACGCGATGTCGCGCGGCGATCCGTTGACTGCCAGCGCCACGAGCGCGCGCGCTGCGGCAGCCATCGCTTCTGGCGACGAGCCGAACACCTGCGTTCGGCTCATGTGCAGCTCACGGACGGCGCGGTCGATCAGCTCGCGCTGCGACGCGCCGGCGCAGAGGATCACCGCGCCGGCTGCCGTCTGCGACAGGCGTCTCAGCAGCGCCAGTCCCTCTTCGCCCTGCCATTCGCCGCCGGTGATCCGATCGGCGAGGATGACAATCGACGCGCCCGCCGCCACCGACACGTCCGTGGCGCCGGACAGCTGCGTCGCGAACCCTTCGACGGGCGCCGCCTGTGCGATGTCGAGCGCCTTGCCCGCGGCCACACGCCGTGTCTCGTCGATGAGCGTGATCGATCGGACGAGGTTCGATCGCGCCAGCGCGTGCGCCGTCGCGCCGCCCAGTTCGCCCGCTCCGATGATCGCCACGTGCTGCATCGACTGCGATATTGTAATGGCTATGCAATCACTTCGCGGGAAAGTGGCGCTGGTGACCGGCGGGTCACGCGGCATCGGCCTCGCCATCGCGCGCGCGCTCGTGGCGGACGGCGCGCACGTCTCGATCACCGGGCGCAGCGCCGCGCATTTGTCGGCCGCCCGTCCGACCATTGAAGCCGCCGGCCCGGGCTCGGTCGAGACGCTCCAGGCCGATGTCCGCCGCTACGACGAGGTGAAGGGCGCGATTGACGCGACCGTCGCGCGTTTCGGCGGCCTCGACTTCCTGATCAACAACGCCGGCGTCGGCATCTTCACCGACGTGGCGACGATGACGCCGGCGCAGTGGTCGGAGGTCATCGATACGAACCTGACTGGTGTGTTCAACGCGTGTCAGGCGGCGCTGCCGCATCTGCGCCAGCGCGGCGGCGGCTTCATCATCAACATCAGCAGTCTCGCGGGGAAGAATCCCTTCAAGGGCGCGGCGGCCTACTGCGCGTCGAAAGCAGCGCTGAACGCCTTCAGCGAAGTGCTGATGCAGGAAGTGCGGTACGACAACATCCGCGTCAGTTACGTGATGCCGGGGTCCGTCGCCACCGGTTTCTCGAACGGTGACGAGACCAAGGGCGCCGACTGGAAGAGTTCCACCGACGACATCGCGGCCGTCGTCGTCGACCTGCTGCGCAGCGACCCGCGCAGCCTGGCCAGCCGCGTCGAAGTCCGGCCGTCCCGGCCCCAGAAAAAATGACTTCTGTATTCAACAAGCACCACGACGCGCTCGAACACCACGAAACGATGATGGGCCCGGCGCGCGGTCGCCTTGCCGTCGCGCTCGACCTGCTCACCGACTCGCTGGCGCTGGTCGGCCAGCACGGGGTCTACTGCCGCAGCGATCGTTTCCCCGGAAAGCCAAAGATGGACATCGCGCTCGTCCTCGAACAGCTCGACGATGCAAAGCAGCTGGTGCAGAGTGCGATGGAAACACTGAAGAAAGCCAAAACCGAAAAGTGAGAAGCTAACGCCGGCAGTCTTAGGTTTCAGCTTTTGGGTTTTCGGTTTCGAGTTTCTGATCCTGCCAGCGAGATTGGATGATCAGCCACAGCACGCCGGGCACGCAGAACATCGCGCCCAGCGCGAACGCCAGCGTGCGCGGTGACCAGCCGGCGTGATCGAGCTGACGGCCGGTCCAGTAGCTCGACACCGACGACATCAGCGTGACCAGCGCCAGCTCTGTCGCGAACACGCGTCCGCGAAAGCGATCCGGCACCTCGAGCTGCAGCAACACCGTACTGAACACCCAGAGGATCGACCCGCCGAAATGCGCGCACAGCACGCACAACGCGGCGATCCACAGCGTCGGCGCCCACGCCAGCGCGACGTAGAACACGCCGACGATGAAATACGCCGGGCCGATCGCCAGGCGCAGACGCCGTGGCTCCTGTCCCAGGATCCAGCGCAGCGCGATCGGTCCCAGGCTCGCGCCGACCCCGCGCGCTGCATAGAGCACACCGATGCCGGCGGCTGCGCCGCCGGCGAGCGGAAAGACGCGCTGGCCGAAAATGGTGAGCAGCAACAGTACGCCGCCCGCCAACCCCCACCCCGTCTTCACCAGCATCAACGCCGCGACGTGCGATCGGCCGCGCACGTAGCGAATGCCTTCGATGAGATCCGTGATCCCGCTGAGCGCGAGGAAGCCGACGGGGCGCGGCTTGGCCGCCGGTCGCGCATCGTAGTGCGTCCGCGCGATGAAGAACGCCGACGCGAAGAACGACAGGGCGTTGACGATGAACGCGATGTTGCGGCCGAAGAGCGCGGTCACCACGCCACCGATTGACGCGCCGAGCGCCAGCATCGCCGACCATGTCGCGCTTGACAGCGCGTTGGCCGGCAGCAGCTCCGCCGCGGACGTCACGTTGGGGATGGTCGCAGTCCGCGCCGGTTCGAAAAACGCCTGCGCGCCGACCGCAAACGCCATCACGACGTACGCAATCCACACCTGATCGGGACGGCGGATGAACAGCAACGCGAGGATCAGGAATCCGCGCAGCAGGTCGGTGACGATCATCAGCCGTCGCCGGTTGACGCGATCGACCACCACGCCCGCCAGCGGCCCGATGATCGCCACTGGCAGGAACTGGACGATCATCATCCAGGCCACCGCGGTGGCGGAGCCGGTGAGATCGAGCAGCAGCGCGAACACCGCGACGGCGTTGAACCAGTCGCCGAGCTGCGAGATGGTCTGCCCGATGTACAGCAGCCTGAAGTTCCGGTTGGTGCGGAGGAGAGAGACGTAGCTCACGGTGGAGCAGTCAGTATAATCGTCGCGGTTCCATGTTCGAGACTCTCGGGCACTACAACATCCTCGAGCGCATCGGCGCCGGCGGCATGGGCGAGGTCTACCGCGCGCGCGACACGCGCCTGGGCCGGACCGTCGCGATTAAGGTGCTGATCGCAGGTGTCGCCGCCGATCCCGAACGCCGCGCGCGGTTCATGCAGGAGGCCCGCGCCACCGCCGCTCTCTCGCACCCGAACATCGCCGCGCTGTACGAGATCGGCGAGGATCAGGATCAGCTCTTTCTCGTCTTCGAGTACGTGCCCGGGGAGACACTGAAGAACACGATCGCCGGACGGCCGATGAACCCGCGCCGCGCCATCGATCTCGCCGTCCAGATCGCCGACGCGCTCGCCGACGCGCACGCCGAAGGCATTGTCCACCGCGACATCAAGCCCGACAACATCATCGTCACGCCGAAGGGCAATGCCAAGATTCTCGACTTCGGCCTGGCGACCTGGACCGCCGGCGGCGCGGACCGCGAGCACGTCGGCCAGGCGGCGACGATGATGAACACGGCCGAGGGAACCACGCTGGGGACGGTCGCCTACATGTCGCCGGAGCAAGCGCTCGGCGAACGGATCGATCACCGGACCGACATTTTCTCACTCGGCATCGTCCTTTTCGAAATGCTCACGGGCACCCTGCCGTTTGCAGGCGCGACGTCCACCGCACTTGCGCTGCAGATCGTCCAGGCGCCAGCGCCGGTGCCGTCAGTGATCAACCCATCGTTGCCGGACGAGTTCGATCCGATTGTCGGTAAGGCGATGGCGAAGAGCATCGACCAGCGCTATGACGCGGCGGTCACGCTCGCGGCGGAGCTGCGGTCCGTCGGCGCGATTCTCGA
>JANYHS010000186.1 GCA_025358945.1 Acidobacteriota bacterium | reverse complement strand
TCGTACGGCACGTTCAGCCACTTGTGCGCGTCAGTCGCGCACGAGTCCGCGCATTCAATGCCGCGCACGTGATGCTTGAGCGCGGGGCTGGCGCCGGCCCACAATCCGAACGCGCCGTCGACGTGCAGCCACGCGTGATGTCGGCTGGTGATCTCGGCGATCGCCTCGAGCGGATCGAACGCGCCGCTGTTCACGTTGCCGGCCTGCGCGCAGACGATGGTAGGAGGGATCGCACGACTGAAGTCGTGCGCCACGTTCGAGTCGTGCGCCACTGTCGAGTCGTGCGCCACGTTCGAGTCGTGCGCTGCACCGGCCATTGCATCGGCAAGCGCATCCGGCCGCATCCGTCCCTGGTCATCGACCGCGACGCGCACAAGTTGTCGCGATCCGATCCCGAGCATCCGCAGCGCGCCGACCACCGACACGTGTACCTCGTCGCCGACGATGACGCGGATCGCTGGCGCGCCTTGAAAGCCGTCCGCCTCGACGTCCCAGCCCTCGCGGCGCAACAACTCGTGCCGCGCGGCGGCCAGCGCCGTGAAGTTCGCCATGTGGCACCCGGTGACGAAGCCGACGCTGCAGCCAGACGGCAATCCGAGAAGATCGATGAGCCAGGCGGCCGCCACTTCCTCGACGACCGCTGCGGCGGGAGAGAGGACGTAGAGGCTCGCCGGTTGATCCCACACGGCCGTGAGCCATTCGGCCGCGACCGTTGCCGGCAGCGCGCCGCCGGTGACGAACCCGAAGTAGCGCGGGCCGGTCGTAGTCACCAGACCCGGCTCCGCCGCGCGCGCGAGCGCGTCGATGACGTCGGTGGGATCGATCGGGTCCGCGGGAAGCGGACCGCCAAGCGCTGCGCGCAATTGCTGCAGCGTACCGCTCGGCCACACGGGGCGGTCCGCGCGGGAGGCGATGTAGCGGCGCGCGATCGCTAGCGCGTGGTCGAGAGCGTCTTGTTCAGCCACGTCACGATCGCCTTGGTCACTGTTTCGCTGACGTGCTTGTCCTTCAGGTCGGCGTATTCGATCGACTCGCCGGTCGTGGCCGGCACCAGCAGGTGGTTAATCCCCGGCACCTTCAACACGTCGACCGCCGGTGCGTTCTTGCGTTTTCGCGCCAGCCCCTCGAGCATGTCGGCGTTCTGCGGCTCCACCTGGGTGTCGAGTTCTCCCTGCACGATCAGCAACGGCTGCCGCACCTGCGGCACGAGCTTCGCGGGGTCGCTCAGCAGGATGCTCTGGAACTCCGGCGTGTCGACGCTGCGCCGGACATTCGGCGGAAGCAGCTCCAGTCCTTTCCCGCTCATCACCGCGTCGTGAATTCTCTTCTGCTCTTCGACCTTCGCCAGCTTTTCCTCCGGCGTCATTGTCGAGCGATCGAGGATGCGCTTCTGCTGCGCCAGGACGATGTCGGCGCCGGTGATCCCCGGTGTCGCGATCAGGCCGACGGCCGCGATGTGCTTGTCCTTCGCCGCGGCCATCAACGCCACCGTTCCGCCCTCGCTGTGGCCGATCACGACGATGCGTTTCGGATCCACGTCCTTGCGATCCGCCAGCAGCGTGACCGCGGCGCGCACATCGTCGGCGTAGTCCGCCAGTGACGCCGCTTCCGAGCGCCCCCCGCTCTGGCCAATGCCGCGCTTGTCGTAGCGGACGACGATGTAGCCGGCGTCAGCGAGCGCGCCGGCGATCTGGCCGAAAATCGGAATGCCGAACGCCAGGCTGTCGCGATCGGTGGGTCCGCTGCCACCGACGAGGACGACGGCCGGCAGCCGAGCGCCGTCGGCCTGCGCCGGCCTCGACAACGTGCCGGCGAGCGTGAAGCCGTTACTCGGAATGTTGATCTGCGTGTCGTTCGGCCGCGAGATCGTCACGCTGCGCGACGAGACCGCGGCGATGTCTTCACGCACGACCTCGATCGACTGCGATGGCACGCTGAAACGGATCATCCGGCCGGTGTCGTCGGTCCACAGTTCGGCATTGAGGCGCGCGCCCGGCAGCACCAGCGTGATGCGCGTGCGGTGCGCGACCACCAGGCGTCCCGCAGTCTGAATCTGCTCGGCAGACGTTTCGCCGATGGCGATCGTGATCGAAGACTGTGGTTCGAGGTACACGGGAATGTCCGTGCCGGCCGGCGCGGTCCGCAATCGTGCGGCGACCGCTTCATACGGACCGAAAAAACTGTTCGATAGCACGAGTAGTGCGGCGGGATCGATGGTGTCGGTTTTCTGTGTGGTCTGACCGGCGACGGTGATGTCGCTCTTCGCCGTCGTGCCTTCGATCACGGTGTGGATCGTTTGCGCAACGCCTCGGACGTTGCCGTCGAGCGTGAACTCCAGCGGCTTCCAATCCGGCGTGTAGCGCACCTGCAGACGCCGTGCGACCGTGTCGATCGGCGCGGAGAGGCGGCCTGAGCTGACGATGGTCCAGCCGGTTGCAGAGCGGGTGAGCGCCACCTGCTCGGTGCCGATCGGCGCGCCGCGCAGGAAAATCGCGAAGTTCACGGCTCCGGCTTCCTGCAACTGCGGCGCGGCCGGCCGCTGTTGCGCGGACGCACCGAGCGGCACGACGAGCGCCAACGCCGCGAGCGCCGCACGGATAGAATGGGACCGGGACATTGCCTCAGCATAACACCATGATTCCGGCCGTTTCCGCTCTGAAGTACGACGCTGCACACCACCGTTCGGCGTTTCTCGACCGATCGCATCGCGGCCGGATTGTCGTGTCCGGAACGGAGCGCGCGTCGTACCTCCAGGGGCTGCTGACCAACGACATCGTCGCGCTGAAAGCGGGGCAGGGCTGCTATACCGCGTACCTCACCGCGCAGGGGCGGATGATCACGGACCTGTACGCGTATGAACTTGGCGACGTGCTGCTGCTGATGATGACCGGCGCAGTGAAAGACGTCGTGATGGCGAAGTTCGATCAGTTCATCTTTTCCGAAGACGTGCAGCTCGGCGACGTCACCGGAACGTTCGCACAGATTGCCGTCGTCGGACCTGACGCCGCGGCGGTCGTGGCCGCGATCGTGAGCAGTGTGTCTGTGGAGGCGCTAGGCGGAATGGCCGAGCACGGGAACGCGCGCGGCGATTGGTCGGGTGGCGCGGCGATCGTCACGCGCGTCATGGACGCCGGCGCTCCCGGTTTCGATCTGTACGTCGAACGCGCGCAGGCCGAGGCGCTGAAGTCCGCGCTCGTCGTCGCGGGCGCCGTTGAACTCGACGAACCGACCGCTGAAGCGCTTCGTGTCGAGTCGGGTGTGCCGCTGTTTGGCCGCGATATGAATGAAGAGACGATTCCCCTCGAAGCGGGCATCGAGACGCGCGCGATCAGCTTCACCAAGGGTTGCTACGTCGGGCAGGAAGTGATCATCCGCGTGATGCACCGCGGTCATGGCCGGGTCGCGCGGAAGCTCGTCGGGCTGACGATCGATGGTGAACAGGCGCCCGAGGCCGGCACGACGATCCGCAGCGGCGATCGCGAGATCGGTCAGGTCACGAGCAGCACATCGTCACCCGCGTTGAAGCGATCGATTGCGCTGGGTTACGTGCACCGCGACTTTCTCGAGCCGGGCACGAAGGTGACGATCGGTGATCAGGCAGCCGAGGTTACCGCGCTGCCGTTCGTGTCATCGCAAAGCTGAAGCTTTGCGCCACGGTGGTGAAAGTGGCGCCACGGTGGTGAAAGAGGCGCAAGACTTTAGCCTTACGCGAGGAAAGTGGCGCAAGACTTCAGGCTTGCGTGAGGATCTTGATCAACTCCGCGTCGGCTGGCGGGAACTCGAGCGCCGATAATTCCTCGCGCCGCGCCCAGCGCAGGTCCTGGCCAAGTTGAGGCGACGGCTCGCCCATCAGCTCGCAGCGAAAAAAGTGCAGCTCCACCGATCGCTCCGGGTAGACATGCGTCGTCGTGAAGAGTTCCTCGCCGACGCGTGACGCCACGTCGAGTTCTTCCAACAGCTCGCGCGCCAGGCAGGCTTCCAGCGACTCGTCCCGATCGCACTTGCCGCCGGGGAATTCCCAGAACCCTTCGAGATGAACGCCCTTCTGCCGCCGTGTGACGAGAAACCGGCCATCGATCTCGACGACTGCGGCGGTCACGACCACGATCGTCGCTGGTCGTTGGTGGTCAGTGGTTGGCTTCGGGTCGTTCGTCATTTTCCGCCTGGCGTGAAGGGATAGGACCGGCAGTTTTTCGCCATCGGGCAGACCGGGCATTTCGGGTTGCGCGCGACGCAGAGCATCGCGCCGAAATCCATCAGCGCCTGGTTAAAGTCGAACACGTGTCGCATCGGCATCACCGTTTCCGAGATCGTCCAGAGGTGCTGCTTCATTGCGTGGCTCTTGGGGTCGCCCTTGGCGACGAAGATGCGGAAGAGGACGCGCGCGACGTTGGTGTCGAGGATGGCGGCGCGTTCGCGGAACGCGAAACTGCGAATGGCGCCGGCGGTGTACGCGCCGATGCCCTTGAACGACAGCAGCGTTTCCTCGTCGGACGGCAGTTGACCGCCATACTTCTCGACCGATTCACGCGCGATCGACTGCAGCCGTTTGGGGCGGATGTTGTAGCCGAGCGGGTACCAGGTCTTGGTGACGTCCTTCTCGGGCGCCGCGGCCAGAACTTCCATCGACGGATACTTGCCGAGCCACTCGTGGTACTTCGGCAGCACGCGATCGACCTGCGTCTGCTGGAGCATGATCTCGGAGACGAGGATGTGGTACGGGTCGTCGGTCTTGCGCCACGGCAGATCGCGTCCGTAGCGCCGGTACCAGGTCAGCAGCCGTGTCCGGAAGCGCCGCCGCTCCGGGGGCGGGGGTACCGGCAACGCGCGCGCCTTCTTCTTCCCGCTCTTGTTCCTGACGACCATTTCGTATAATTCACTCGTGAAAATCTACACACGTACCGGCGACACCGGCGAGACGTCGCTCTTCAGCGGCGACCGCGCGCGCAAAGACGATCCGCGGGTCGACGCCTACGGCGAGATCGACGAACTCAACGCGTGGCTCGGTCTCGCGCGTGCGTCGAAACTTGACCCCGCGCTCGGTCAGGACCTCGAGGCGCTGCAGCGCGATCTGTTTGCGCTGGGCGCCCAACTTGCGGACCCCGCCGACACACTCGCGCCGCGCGTCACCAAAGCAGTGATCGACGACGACCACATTCGCCGCATCGAACAGCTGATCGATCGGCTCGAGGGTGAGCTGTCGCCGTTGCGCCGTTTCATCCTGGCGGGCGGCACCGAAGCCGGCGCCGCGCTGCATGTGGCGCGCACCGTCTGCCGCCGCGCCGAGCGTCGCATGGTCGCGCTGGATCCGCCGATCGATCCGGTGCTCCTGCGTTACGTCAACCGCCTGTCCGATCTGCTGTTCGTCCTGGCGCGCGCCGCGAATCATCGTGGAGGGGTCCCAGAAACCCAGTGGTGATCTCGAAACGCTAAAGCGCTGCGCCACGTTCGCCCGCGGTTGTGGCGCGAGGCTTTAGCCTTGCGATGCATCACGCCGTTCCAGATCTCGCATGACCGCGTCGAACACTGTTCTCGCGAGCTCCTGAGACACGCGTTCGCGAATCGCACCGCACTCGACCAGCATCAGCCCGTCCGCGGTTTCGATCGCCACGTCCCAGCGATCACGCGCGATCCCTTCCGGGCGATCCTCGAAACTGGTCGCCTGACGGCTGGTGTCG
>JANYHS010000155.1 GCA_025358945.1 Acidobacteriota bacterium | reverse complement strand
CGACACCGCGCGGCCGTTTTCGACGCGCGTCACCGTGTAGGTCTGGAACAGATTGCGGTTGGGATCGTCCAGCGATTTGACCGGGCCCGTCGCATACAGGAACGTATTCGGGTTGACCGTCTGCGAGGTGAACCGGAACTGGTACGAGATGTCCTCGACGCCGTCGCCGTTGTTGTCGATCTTGATCTCGTAGACCACGTTGTCGCCGAAGCGGTAGAAGTTCGGGCCACCGGCCGGATCTTCAAACGGCAGTGAGGACGCAATCAGCGTCACCGTGTCGGGCGCGTCAGAGCGACAAACGCGTAGACGTCGGTATTGTCTGCCTGGGGATCCGCGCTGATCAGCGGGGCTTCCCGATGGCTGGATGCTCGGCCCGGCATGATCGCGTAGCCCAGCAGGAGAACGGTCAACGTCACAAAATATAGCGGTCGTCTCACACATCACCTCGGTTTCGCTGCTGTCTCACCTGCGAGCACGCATCTTGCGGCTCTGAAAGCTGAGAAGCTGCGAGTGCTGGGCCACGTCACATCGTGGCATCGGCCGCTCATTTCGCGCTGAGACCCTTGAGAAACGCCACCATGTCCGCGCGCGCTCCTGCGTCAGTTACATAAAATGGATGGGGCGAACTGGCTCCGCGGCTCGGGTTGAGCAGCGTGTCGAGGTCTGGCACCGAGTTGTCGTGCAGGAAGACCGGCTTGCGGGCGAGATCGAGCAGCAGCGGCATCGCGATGCCGCGATCGAGACCACGCAGACTCGCGTTTACCACAGCCATCTTGTCGTCGAAGATGTTGTCGACGGTGTTCTGCACGGGATTCAGAGGCGGATCGCGCTGCGCGAGGATGACCGGGCGATCGCCGGGGAAGATGGTCTTCATCGGCACGATCGTCGGTCCCACTTTCTTGCGCTGATCGACGTGGTGACACTCGGTGCAAGAGGCGCGGAACGTCTCCTTGCCGCGCTTGGCCGCGGCCTGGTCCACCGTCGCGCCCGCCGGAGCCGGCAGGCTGTTCAAGTACGCATTCAGCGCGAGCAGCTTGTTGTTGTCCACGCGGAGGCCAATCGGTCCTTCTTCCGTGCCGGCCGTGGTCTTTGTGGCAATGGTGGCGTAGGGATAGCCGGTGACGTGCGTTTCCGCGAGAATCTTCACGTAGTCGTCGACGATCTCGTCGCCGGCGGCGCCTCCCAGCTTGTGCAGGAAAATTCGGCCTCCGGGTGTCGTGATGCCGGTCAGATCCAGCAACGACGTGTAGACCAGGTTCGAGAAGTTGTCGAGCTTGCTGATCGTGCCTTCGCTTCCCCAAGGCGCGGACAGATCAGTGCGGAACATCGGTGTGATGTGCATAGGTGCGCCGTTGCCGTCAAACGCATCGTCGAACATTCCAATGGGGTAGTAGTCGGGGTTGCTGAAGTAGGCATCGAATTCGGCTTCGGTGGAGTGCGAGGTGAGTCCTTTGGGAGCCCGCCCGATGGTCTTGCCGTCGTTGGCGGTCAGCGCCAGCTGCGCAATCGGGAATAGCGCGCGCGTGTTGTCGGCGATCGCGAATGTCGCCCCGAGATTCAGAAAGTGCGGTGTGGGTCCGTCCACTTCCTTGCCGATCGATCCGCCCTTCGGCATCGAGAAGACGGAGCCGTCCGTGATCGCGTGGCAGAATGCGCAACTGACACCGACCTTGTCGCCTGATGCGATGTCGATGCGTCCGTCGGCGTTGCTGTCCCTGGCGACCACGCCGATGATCGCGTTCGCGTTGATCAGGGCGACGGTGGTCGAGACGTCGTTCAGGTGCGGCGCGCGGGCCGGTGACAAGTCCGTCTTGAGTTCCGCGGCGATGGCGGTCCGCATCGCATGGTCAATGGCGTCGACATTGATCTGGTAGCCGGCCCTCAGCGCGTCGAGAGGCGTGAACTTCGCCGCAAGAATTCCTGCAGGCAAGCGGACCGCATCCGTCCAGAAACCCTCATTGCCGAACGTTTCCATGCGGAACACATTCTTGCCCGCGCGTCGGTCGCCCACCTCATGCTTGTTGGGATCCACCTTGGGCAACACCGGTCCGTCGGAGGCGCGTTCGACGGCTTGCAGTGCAATCGGCGTGGAAAGCAGGTGGCCCGCCATGAGAGCCAGCACGACGGGAGCGACAATCAGGGCAAAGCGTGAGGCAGTATTCATGTATGTAGACTGTGCAAGGCGCGTGCTCGCCCGGGCACCCCAAGTTCGTCAGCAAGGTCTGTCTGTGTGTCTGAATTCCGAGCACGAGGTGCCGTGGCCGTCGCGCAGGCAGTGCCGATTCAGGGGGACACTCCGAGCGTTCCGGCGAGCAGGTTAGGGTTTCCATCCCCGCGGCCGCTATCCGATGTGGCTTCCCGATTGCTTCGACCCCGTCGAGACCTTCTCGACGAGGCACCGGAGACCAGATGCACGAGACACTGATGGCCTGGCATCGTCCCAGCGGGCAGCGTGAAATGGAACCGCCGGCGTCTGATGATGAAAATGTCGATGTCGACTTGCTGGCTCGCATTGGCAGCGGCGATCGGGCGGCGCTAGGTGAATTGTACGATCGGCACTGCCGGCTGCTGTTCGGCCTTGCGTTGCGGGTTCTGAATAATCGGGCCAACGCGGAGGAGATTCTGCAGCAGGTCTTTCTTCGCGTGTGGCGGAAGACCGACGCGTACGCCGACACGGTTGGCAGCCCTGTGGCATGGCTTGCCGCGATTGCGCGACGCTGCGCGCTCGAGCATCTGCGCGCAGCGGGCGCTGGAACCGGCGCTCAGGCGTCGAATCCGATCGTGGTCGCCAATTCGAATGCACAGGCACCAGGCGGGAGCCAGCGCCGTGTGGTCGAGAGCGCCTTGGCCACGCTGCCACCAATACAACGCGAATTGATCGAGCACGCGTACTTCAGCGGGTCGACGTCGAGCGAACTCTCCGAGCGATTCGCCGTGCCGATTGAGACGGTCCGCGTTCACCTGCGCGACGGACTGAGAGCGCTGCGCGCGAGCCTCGCAATACCCGGCGAAACGTCATAAGATCCTCCTCCGGTCAGGCGACCGCAGGAGGTTCCATTCATGTCTATGACGCAAGCGTTTCTGCAGGAATTCGACAACGAAGCCAAAACCACGCGACGTGTGCTCGAGCGCGTGCCGGCCGAGAAGTTCGACTGGAAGCCGCATCCCAAGTCGATGTCGCTCGGCGAGCTGGCGCAGCACACCGCGATGACGCCCGGCATGATCTGCGGGTGGGCGTGCCAAAGCGAGACTGATTTCGGCGCCAGTGGCAAACCGCCCGCGATCACGTCGACGGCCGATATCCTCGCGGCGCACGATTCGAGCGTCGCGAAGATGAAGGAGACGATGGGCCAGCTTGGCGACAGCGGGATGATGGGCAACTGGAAGGGGAGCGCCGGAGGCAAAACGCTGTTCGAGATGCCGAAGGGAGCGCTCATTCGCACGATCGCACTGAACCACTGGTATCACCATCGCGGCCAGTTGTCCGTGTATTTGCGGCTGCTCGACATCCCGGTGCCGTCCATCTACGGACCCAGCGCCGACGAGAACCCGTTCGCCTGACCACGGCCTGGTGATCGGCCCCAGCACTCGCGCGGATCCCTGGATCGCCGCCGCCGTGGCGGCGATCGTCGTTTGTACCGACTGGATCAGGAACCGGCCGATGGTTCGTGTCGCGGCGGCGCGATGACCCTGGCGAAGATCAGGAAGGCGATGCGGCCGAAGTGATAACCGGGAGCTTCGCGGTTTCCCAGGCGGTGATGCCGCCGGCGATCTCGCTGACCTGCGAGAAGCCCTGCTGGTGCAGCAGGCTCGCGGCCATCGACGACCGATAGCCGCCGGCGCAGTAGACCAGCAGCGGCCGATCTTTCGGCAGTTCCTTCGAGCGCTCGGCCAGGTGGTTCAGCGGGATGCTGAGGCTGCCCTCGACGAACTTCAGCGCGCGTTCGCCGGGGCCGCGCACGTCGACCGCCAGCGCGCCCTCTGCGAGCCGCTCGGCCGCCAGCTGTGCGCTGATGCGTTCGGTGCTGGCGGTCAGGTCCGGCCGGACGGCCAGACTCTGCATCCCGTCCTTGAGGTAGCCGACGATGTGATCGAAGCCGATGCGGCCGAGGCGGATCGCGGCTTCGTGCTCGCGGCCGGGGTCAGCGACGATCACGATCGGCTTTGTGGGATCCAGCAGTGTGCCGGCCCACGTTGCGTACTGACCGCTGAGTCCGATGTTGAGGCATCCGGCGAGATGCGCCGCGGCGAATTCGCCGGGATCGCGGGTGTCGAGAATCTGTCCGCCTGTCCGCTGCAGGGCGAGCACGAGTTCGAGCGTCATCGGGTTCAGTTCGCGCGCGAGCGCTTCGTCCAGCGTTGGCCGCTCCTTGCTGTTCAGCACCGCGTCGTAGGTGAAGTAGGCCGGCGCGTCCGGCTGATCGGCCGTCACCAGATCGACGAACGCGCCCTTCGTCATCGGCTGCAGCGCGTAGTTCACACGGCGCTGCTCGCCGATCGTCGATACGGTTTCCTGGCTGATCGCCTTGCCGCAGAGCGATCCGGCGCCGTGCGCGGGATACACCAGGCTGGCGTCAGGCAGTGCCATCAGCTTCGTGCGCAAGGAGTCGTACAGCAGTCCGCCGAGATCGTGCGCCGACCAGCCGAGGGCGGCGCGCAGATCCGGGCGCCCGACGTCGCCGACAAACAGTGTGTCGCCGGTCAGCACAGCGTGGGGGACGGTCTCGCTCTGATCGAGGTCGTAGACCGCAATCGAAATCGACTCAGGTGTGTGCCCGGGCGTTTCGATCGCCTGCAACCGCACGCGTCCGAGCTCGATGCGGCTGCCGTCGGCCAGCGGCGTAAACGCATACTCGGCAGACGCGGCGGCGCCGAGATAAATCGTCGCGCCCACGCGGTCGCGCAGTTCGAGATGCCCGGCGATGAAGTCGGCGTGCAGGTGGGTGAGGATGACGTGCGCGATCCGCAGTCTGTGCTCGTCCGCAAACGCCAGGTACTGCGCGATGTCGCGCTGCGGATCGACGACGACCGCGGCGCCGGTCTGTCCGTCGCCGATCAGATACGACGCGTGCGCGAGGCAATTCAGATAAAACTGGTGCAGGATCATGCGCTAGAATTCGCCTTTATGGCCAAGTATACACGCGGAGAATTCCTCGGATTCGGCGCCGCGCTTGCCGGCGCATTCACCGTCGGCAAATGGCCGGGCGCCGGAATGTCGGCAGCGGCACAGGCGCCTGCCGCCGCGCCGGCTGGCGAACCGGATCTGATCGTCGTCAACGGGCGCGTGCTGACCAGCGATGCGGGGCTGCCGCGCGCGGAAGCCTTCGCCGTCAAGAACAGCCGCTTCGTCGCCGTCGGATCGACGAGCGATATCCGGAACCTGGCGTCGGCGAGAACACCGGTGATCGACGCGCAGCGCATGACGGTCGTCCCGGGCTTCATCGATGCGCACAGCCATCCGAGTGGCGTGGAGGAGCTGTATGGCGTCAACACCAACCTCCGCACCGTCCGCGAGATTCAGGCGGCGATTCGCGCCAAGGTCGAAAACAGTGCGCCCGAGGTCTGGATCACCGGGTTCATGTTCGACGACACGAAGCTGGACCGTCCGCTCACGCGCAAGGATCTGGACGAGGCGACCACCGAACATCCGGTGTCGGTTGCGCATCGCGGCGGCCACACGAACTTCTACAACAGCAAGGCGTTCGAACTCGCTGGCATCACCAAGGACACGCCCGACCCATCCGACGGCCGTTTCTTCAAGGAGAACGGCGAGCTGAACGGGCGCGTCGCCGAAAACGCGCGCGGCGTCTTCAATCGCGTCGGCAAGCGCGAGACCTTCACCCCGGAACAGCAGCGCGAACGAGCGCGCCGAGGCATGGCGCACATGTCGAAGCTGTTCAACGCGGCCGGCCTCACCACGGTGCACAACGCGATGACCAGCCCGGCCCAGATCCTCGCGTACCAGGATTGCCGGCAGCAGGGCGAACTGACGCACCGCGCCTCGATGATGATCCAATCAGGGCAGGCGTATGCCGCGATGAAGCTCGCGAATATCCGCACCGGCTTCGGCGACGAGTGGATTCGCGTCGGCGGCGTGAAGTTCGTCGCCGACGGCTCCGCGTCGGAGCGCACGATGCGCATGAGTACGCCGTACGTCGGCACCCAGGACTACGGCATCCTCACCATGACGCAGGATCAGCTCCACGAAGCCATCGACGATGCGCATAGCCATGGCTGGCAGGTGGGCGTGCACGCCAACGGCGACGTGACGATCGACATGGTGCTGAACGCCTACGAGCGCGCGCTGAAAAAGTGGCCCGACGCGAACCGCCGGCATCGCATCGAGCACTGCACGCTGGTGAACCCCGAGATCATCCGCCGCATCGTGGCGAGCGGCGTGATCCCCACACCGTTCTGGACCTACGTCTACTACCACGGCGAGAAATGGAGCGAGTACGGAGACGGAAAAATCGGCTGGATGTTCGCGCACAAGTCGTTCCTCGACGCCGGTATTCGTGTGCCGGGCGCGTCGGACTACACACCGGGTCCCTTCGAGCCGCTGATGGCGTTGCAGAGCATGGTGACGCGCAAGGACTACAAAGGCCGCGTGTGGGGCGCGAATCAGAAGGTGACGTTGGATCAAGCGCTGACGATCGCCACGATCAACGGCGCGTACGCATCATCGGAAGAACACCTGAAGGGATCGATCACGGCCGGCAAACTCGCCGACTTCGTCGTCCTCGAAAAGGATCCGCACGACGTCGACCCGGATCAGATCATGAACATCAAAGTGAACAGGACAGTGGTAGGCGGAAAAACAGTCTACGGCGGGTGAGATTCCTTTATCGTTTCAGGATCCAGCGGGCGATCGTGTCCAGCGCCACCGGGGACATCGTCTCTTCGATTTGCGCGTATTCGTTCGGTGCTCCGGTCTTCGCGGTTTGAAATAGGTGGTTGAGGCCGGGGAGTTCGGTGACCTCGACGTTCTTGTTTCCAGACGCCTCGAACGCGCTTCGGATCGCGGGCAGGTTCAGCTTCGGCGGGACCTGCATGTCGCGTTCGCCGTTGATCGCCAGCACCGGGCAGGTGAGGCGCTTCAGTGCGGGCGCCGGATCGTAGGCGACGAAGTAGCGATACCACGGCGAGGTCAGCGTCCTGATCTGCACGCTGATCATCTCCGGCGGCATGGTGCCCGTCAGGCGCTCGCGCAGCCGGGTCTGCAGCCTGGCCTCGTCCTTCTCCTCCTTGAGGATCTCGAACACCCCTTTCAGCAGCGCGGTGTTCTGTGTAATCTGTTCCTCGGGGACGCCGGCCGCCTGCGCCAGCAGCGTGTTCTGCGCGAGCAGGATATCTTCGCCGGGCACTCCAGGTCCGGCCATCAGCACGATGAATGCGACGGCTGTGTTGCGTGCCGCCACCATCGGGGCGATCATGCCGCCTTCGCTGTGGCCGATGAGCCCAATCTTTTTCGCGTCGACTTCGCGCCGTGTCCGGAGGTACGCCACGCCCGCTTCCGCATCCGTCGCGAAATCGGCCGTCGTCGCCGACGCGAAGTTGCCGCCGGATTTCGCCACGCCGCGATCATCGACGCGGAGGACGGCCATGCCGCGGCGGGTGAGATAGTCGGCCAGCACGAGAAACGGACGATGGCCCGCGAGGCGCTCGTCTCGATCCTGTGGTCCTGATCCGGTGATCAGCAACACGGCGGGAAACGGTCCCGGGCCAGCCGGCGTCGTCAACGTGGCTGCGAGCGTGATGTGCGCCGCGGTGTTGTCGTAGGTGACGTCTTCTTCGCGGTAGGGATACGGCTTCACCGGATTCTGCGGGCGGTTGGTCTCGACCGCCACCGCGTTCGCGCCGCGCTTGAGCACCAGCGGCATGCTGCCGCCGTTCTGCGTCCACACGCCGTCGATCACGGTTGCGTCCGCATTCAGCGTGCCTTCGTACTTGCCACCGACGGCGCCGACGCCCAGAGTCAGTGTTGTTCCCGTCAGCGCAATCGACGTGACCGGGATGCCGCGCGCGCCCTGGTCGATGCTGTCGAGCGTGGCCTTGAAACTGCCATCGTCGTTTTTCTGAATGTGGACGGCGAGATGGAGTTCGCCGCCGTTGACGCTCAGCGCGCCCTGCCAGTCTCCGGCGAGGGTCGTCTGCGTCCGGGCGAGGGTGGCGGTGGACACCAGGAACGCGACGGCGATGAGCGCTCGCTTCATGGGCCAGATTGTAGCGCCAGATGAGGCCGTTGCTTACTCCTGGCGCGCGGTGATGATCAGGATGTGGGCGGCGGATGCCGGGGACTGTGTGATGTCGATGCCGCCGGTCATCAGCGCCGCACCCGTGGCGGTGCCCAGGAACCCGCTGTCGACCGATTGCACCTGATACCACGCGCCGGCCTGCAGTCCGGTGGGCTTGACGTTGAACGTCTGCACGCCGTTGTCCGACTGCACCGCGCTGACGACGAGTTGATCGTGCGCGGCGGTGCTTTCCTGCAGCACGTCCCACGACGGACCGTCCTCGGGCGTCGCCTGCTTCGTCAGCAGGGATGCCGCGGACAGACTGACCGTGTCGCGCGTGGTCTTGTAGATGCCGACTTCGCGTGCCATCGCGGCCGACTCGCCGTCCGTGAACGAGTCGCTGCGGAAGCACAACCCGAGAGCGCCGCCCATCCGGCTGCGAAAATAGAGCGACAGGTCCGGCGCGTCGTGCAGCGGTTCGGTGTCGTGGTCGGTGACGAAGGACAGCAGGTAGGCCGGTGGAAACACCGCGCTCAGCCCCTGCACGTTGTGCCGTACGTGGACCGACGGCGCCGTGCGGTCGTCCATCCAGGCGACGTCGGTGTAGCGCAGCATCCCGACGTCCAGACGGTTGCCGCCGCCCGACACGTTCTCAATCAACAGATCGGGATACCGATGGCGCAGCTGCGACAGCATCTCGTAGAGGCCGGTCGTGTGCGCGAAGTTTCCGTCGGTCGCGCCGTGTTCATGCCCATCGCGATCGCAGTTGATGAACATGTTGTTATCCCACTTCAGGTAGTCAGGCTGGACCTCGTCGATGAGCGTCGTCAGGCGATCCATCAGCCACTGACGCGCGGCCGCGTTCGCGAGGCAAATCTGGCCGGCGTGATCCGAACCGTACTGACCGCCCTCCATGGCCAACCAGTGTTCATCAACGTTGGGAACACCGAC
>JANYHS010000093.1 GCA_025358945.1 Acidobacteriota bacterium | reverse complement strand
CAGCAAACGAGAAAAGAATCCATCAATCGCGGAGGTCGTCACGGTTGTTACCCCGGTGTTACCCCAGAAGTGAAAAATGGTCGGGACGGGGAGATTCGAACTCCCGATCTCTTGACCCCCAGTCAAGCGCGATAACCAGGCTACGCTACGTCCCGACTAGGACGATCTTACGCTGAACGCTTGCGGCGCGCTTGGGGAGAGCGCGCCGACCCGCTTTGTGACGCCGCGGACTTGCCGCGCGACGCCTTCACCCGCTCGGCCGGCATCAACCGGACCCTGGCGGCGGCACTGGGCGGCGCGAGACGGAACTCGTCGCCGCTACTGCTGGTGCTGGTCAGCAGTTCCAGTATCGACTGCAACCCGCGCTTCACTACCGTTATCCGCTCGCGCGCGCTCTGTCCGATCAACTCGTCGAGCACTGGCTCGTCGGCCGCGACCGGCGCCGTCTCCGCGTCGATTTTCCGACGCGCGCCGGCGAGCGTCAATCCTTCGACCAGCAACAGATGCTTGATCCGCAGCACCTGCTCCACGTCCGAACGCCGATAGACACGCGGCGTGCCCGCTGCCCTGGTCACGCCCAGTTCAGGAAATTCCGCCTCCCACGAGCGCAGCACGTAGGGCTGCACTTTGGCCAGATCGCAGACTTCAGCTGCCTTGAACAGCGCGCGCTTCGGAATCTCGACCTGGGCGGGAGTGTCCGGCATCTAAGGCTCGAAAAGTATATCAGACGCCCGAGTGGCCGAACCCTTTGGCGCCGCGATCGGTGGCGGGCAGCGTCTCGACCTCATCCCACGTGACGCGCGCCACCGGGGCAACGACGAACTGCGCGATGCGCATGCCGCGCGAGACGCGAAACACGTCGCGGCCCAGATTGATCAGCGGCACGCGAATCTCTCCGCGGTAGTCGGAGTCGATCGTCGCCGGCGTGTTCGGCAAGCTGATCCCGTGTTTCACGGCGAGACCCGATCGGGGCCGCACCTGCCCCTCGAAACCCTCGGGAATCGCCACCTCGAGTCCGGTCGGCACGAGCACGATATCCCCCGGCTCGATCAGCACGTCGTCGGCGAGCGCCGCGTGAAGGTCCATGCCTGCGGCGCCCGGCGTCATGTACACCGGCAACGCGAGTCCTTCGGCGGACGGCAGCCGGCGAATCTGCAGAGTCAACGCGATAGTCACGGGAGCATGGTACTGCATCGCACGCCGCACGACTAAAGTCGTGCGCCACAAACGAGTCGTGCGCCACAAACGGGTCGTGCGCCACAAACGGGTCGTGCGCCACGATGCTGCATCGCAACCGCGCGACTAAGATCGTGCGCCGCGATGCTGCCGCACGACTAAAGTCGTGCGCCACTTGCGCCACTACGGCTTCAGTTGACGCCGCAGGCGCTCGACGACGTCCTCGCGGCTGGTCTTGAACTCGGTCTCGAGGCTGTCCAGCGCGGCCACGACGATGTCGCGATGATGCACGTTGGGCCCGACCGCTTTCACCGCGTCCACCCACAACGCGTGAATGCGCTCGACGTCCTCCGGCGTCAGGTTCGGTGCGTGCGCGCCTAGCGCGAATTTCTGCACGTGGCCGTCGGCGAAGTGGATGACGAACTGCGTGATCAGCTCACGGCCGTGCGGCGCGCGGTCCCAGGCCTGCCCCATCTGGTGCGCCTGCTCTTCCGACGAAAGGACCGCCGACTCGCCCACGACGATTTCGCTCGCCTGCAGGATGACACCCGTCTGCGCCACCGCATCGAAGATGTTGGTCGCCGGCAGCACGAGCAGTTTCACGCCGCGGCCGTGCCGCTCCGCAATCGCCACTACCCTCGTGAACAGCGTCTGTTCGTAGTCGGTGAACAACTCGTCGGGCTCGAGTTCGTGCGAGCTGCCATCCGGACCGCGCAGCAACCGGATCGTCAGCACGACGACGTCGCGCTCGGGCGGCGTGTGTCCCACCACCCAGTCGAGCTGCGCCAGCGTGTTGTAGTCGCGCACCGGCACCAGCACGGCGCCTGGCCGACTGTGCAGCGCTTCGATCCCCGCTTCAGGCTCGCGCGTCAGCTGAAACTGATCGAGCTTGCCGGATCCGCCGGCCTTCTGGCGCTTCGTGATCTGTTCCGACACCAGGAAGATGACGAAAAATCCGCCAGTGAACAGCAGACCCGAAATGGTCGCCGTTTCCTTCGTGAACAGGTTGATGACGGCGCACGTGAACAGCGAGACCGCGATCAGCGTGACGCCGATCGGGTACTCGCGCCCGCCGATCGTGACATTCAGCGGCACTTTCCATCCGCGCTCGATGTCCGGCCGCTTGTAGCGCAGCACCAGCACGGCCAGCGCGTTGAACGCGAAACTCCACACGACGCCGAACGCGTACGCCTCGCCGAGCACGATCACGTTGCCGCGGCTGATCACGATGGTCACGATCTGGAGGATCGCAATCATGTTGATCAGGCGATAGGTCGTCCCGAAACGGCGGTGCGGCTTGCGGAACCACTCCGTCAGCACACCGTCCTCGGAGACGCGGTTCAACACGCCGTTCGACCCGACGATCGCGGTATTCACCGCGCCCGCCAGCATCAGGAATCCGACGATCACCACGACCGCCTGGAACACCAGGCGCAGCGACACCGGCCCGACGACATGCATCGCCAGCCCGGAGATCAGGTTGTCGTAATACTGCGGGCGCACGGCGTCTGGAATGATCGCGACAGCAAAAAAACTCACCAGGCCGGTGAACACCAGGCTGTAGATGAAGATCACCATGCCGGCGCGCTGCAGGTTCTTCACCTTCGGCACTTCGATCTCGCGGTAGACCTGTGCGAGGGACTCTTCCCCGCTCATCGCCAGAATCGAATGGCCGAAGCCGACCAGGATTGCGATCGCCGTAAACGTCGGCCAGATCGTCCCCTTCAGCCAGCCCAGCGCGTCATCGGAAAACTGGATACTGCTGTGTGTCGGCAGCGGCGGCAGCGATCCGCCGCGGTGCACGAGCGTCAGCGTGCACCAGCCGATCAGGAGGACGACCATGACGGTCGCGATCTTCATGATCGTCATCGCATCGTCGCTGCTCTCGTGGATGCCGCGCGTGTTGCGCCACCAGAAATAGACGGTGATCACGATCGCGATGAAGGCGGCGGTTCCTGCCGTGGGAATTCGCGCCTGTGCGCCAGCGCGCATCAGGATGTCGTTGATGAGACCTGCGATATAGCTGCCGGCCGAGACGCCGCTGATCGGGCCGGTCAGGATGTAGTCGAACAGCAGCGCCGACACGGACAGCTTGGCCAGCGTGCCGCCCATCGCCTCTTTCACGACGCGATACACGCCGCCGCGCACGAACATCGCGGAGCTCTCGATGTACAGCGCGCGAACGGCGTACGAAAAGATCATCACGCCGAGGATGAACCACGGCGCAGACTTCCCGACCGCCTGCTCGACGATGCCGCCGACGTAGAACGCGGTGGACCCGAGGTCGGCGAGCACGATCGCCGCCGCACGCCAGAACGAGATGAACGACAGAAGGACGGTAGTCGCGACGACGACGCGAACGCGCCCGTCCCTGGACAACGGTGTGAGTGACAATTAACGTTCCTTCTTTTCGCGGCGGTTCTTGCGGGCGCGGCGGTCTTTGCGTTCCTTCTGAACGGTATGGCCTTTCGCACCCTTCGCGTCGCGACGCGGCGCGCGCTTGCGGACGCCGCCCACGTTGGCATTGCGCTCGCGGCGGCGCACCTGAATGCGAATCGGTGAGCCGAGGAACCCGAACTCCTCGCGGAGTTTGTTGACGAGGAACCGCTCGTACGAGAAATGGAATGTCGTCGCGACGTTCGTGAAGAAGAGGAACGACGGCGGTGCGACGCCCGTTTGCGCCGCGTACATGATCCGCACGTGCTTGCGGCCGGGACTGACCGGCGGATTGGCCGCCGTCACCTTCTCGATGAACTTGTTGAGCGCCGGCGTCGGCACGCGCATGCGCCGCGCTGCCGCAACCTTGTCCATCGTCTCCAGCACCTTGGTCGTGCGCTCGCCGGTGAGCGCGGAGATGTGGAGGATCGGCGCGAAGTCGAGGAAGCGCATGCCCTGGCGCAGCTTGTCGTCGAACCGCTGCACGAAGGTGTGATCCTCGGTCTTGACGAGGTCCCACTTGTTGACGATGATCACGATGCCGCGCCCGGCGCGATCCGCTTCCCCGCCGATCGCCGCATCCTGATCCGATGCGCCGGTGCTGGCGTCGATGACGAGTGCGACCACGTCGGCGTCAGCGATGGATTCCTTGGCGAGGGAGACGCTGACCATCTCGATCTTCCCGCCACTCGAGACGCGTCCGGGACGCCGCATGCCCGCGGTGTCGATGATCCGGAAATGACGCCGGTGCCACAGCAGCGGCGAGTCGATCGCATCGCGCGTCGTCCCAGGCATGTCGCTGACGAGCACGCGCTCTGTCCGCAGCAGCCGATTGACCAGCGACGACTTGCCTACGTTAGGCCGGCCGACGATCGCAAAACGGGTCTCCATCTCCTCAAGTGGAGGCTGGGGGCTGGGGACTGTGGACTCGGCGTCGTCTTCGGCAAGCCCCTCGCCTTTAGCCTCGAGCCCCTGCGCGTGCGAGGGTTGCCCGCGCTCGACGCGCGCCACTATCTCGTCGAGCAGTTCAGCGACGCCGGTCCCGTGCTCGGCCGAAATCTCGGTCACCGGGTCGAAGCCGAGCTGGAAGAACTCCATCGAGGACTTCTGCGCCCGCTTGTCGTCCGTCTTGTTGATGGCGAGGATCACCGGGATGCCGGTTTCGCGCAGCTCGCGCGCAATCCGCTCGTCTCCCGGAACCAGGCCCTCGCGTCCATCGACCATCAGCACCAGCAGTTGGGCGCCGACGATGGCGCGCTGCCCCTGTTGGACGACCAGTTCATGCAGTGGATCCTGGCTCTCGCCGTACAACCCGCCTGTATCGAACAGTTGGAACGATGTGCCGCGCCAGATGACGGGCCGCGCCAGCGCATCGCGCGTCGTCCCCGCAATGGGCGCGACGATGGCGCGGCGGCTGCCGGTCATCCGGTTGAAGAGGGTGGATTTGCCCACATTTGGCCGTCCTACGAGTACGACGGTCGGCGGTTTATGGGACATTCAGTCTTTCACTTAGCCTTAGCATTGACAGCGTAAGTCTCACAATCTATAGTATTTAACAGCGGTCAGGAGACCCTAAGCATGATCAAGGTCGACATCGTCAACGAAGTCTCGAAAATCGCCGACATCACCAAGGTCAAAGCCGAGGTGGCGGTCGACGCGGTGTTCGATGCGATGCGGACCTCCATGCAGCGCGGCGAACGCATCGAGCTGCGCGGATTCGGCGTCTTCCAGGTGAAACCTCGCAAGCGCGGCATCGGCCGCAACCCCAGGACCGGCAAGGAAGTGCGCATCCCGCCGGGCCGCACCATCCGCTTCAAGCCGGGCAAAGACCTCCAGAACATCGGCTAACTTGGACCCCACTCCGTTCGTCGTCTGGCAGCCCAGACCGAAGTTCCAGGATCGCGTTTGGCTGCACGTCCTGCTGTTCGCTCTGACTATAGCAACCACGACGCTTGTCGGGGCCGGACATTATGCCGGTTATCTCGACGATTTCAGCGGCTCCCGCGGGTTGCCGATGCCCTTCCCTGCGCTCCTTGTCCGGGGACTCTGGTACAGCGGCACCATCCTGGCCATCCTCGGCTGCCACGAGCTCGGGCACTATTTCGCGTGCCGCTATTATGACGTCGATGCGTCGCTGCCGTTTTTCATTCCGGTTCCCTTCCTCTTGACCGGGACGATGGGGGCGTTCATCCGCATCCGCGAACAGATCCCCAGCAAGCGCATGTTGTTCGACATCGGCATCGCCGGCCCCATCGCCGGGTTCGTTATTGCGGTGCCCGCGCTGTTCATCGGCCTCGCGATGTCGCACGTCGTCCGCCTCCCGGCGAATCCGGGAGACATGCTGGAGCTGGGTGAACCGCTGCTGTTCAAGTTTGCGTCCTGGCTGCTCTGGGGCACGCAGCCGGACGGCTACTCGCTGAACATGCATCCGATGGCGTTCGCCGCGTGGTTCGGCATGCTGGCCACCTCGCTGAACCTGTTTCCAATCGGGCAGCTTGATGGCGGGCACATCTCGTACTCCGTGCTCGGCCCGCGCTGGTCCACCTATCTGACGTTCGCGATGCTCGTGGTTGCCGTGTGCCTCGCGTTCGTCGCGCCAAGCTGGATCCTCTGGACCGGAATGATGGTGGTCATGCTTTTCGTCTTCGGCCCGCGCCATCCGCGGGTGTTCGACGAGGAGGTGCCACTCGACCGCACGCGTCTGATGCTGGCCGCGTTCGCCATCGTGATGTTCGTCCTCTGCTTCACGCCCGCGCCAATCCGACCGATGGAGCTCATCGGGCGATGAGATTTCAGAGGACGCTGAGCGGATCAACGTCGACAACCACTCGTCGCTGAAGCTCGGGCCGCGCGGCGAGCGCTGACTGAAGCGCCTCACGAATCTGCTTCCGGTTCATCCCCTTGATCATCAACTGGGCGCGGTACTCGCCGCGCAGCCGGCCGAGCGGCGCTGGTGCGGGTCCGAGAATTCTCAAGCCAGGATCGGCGCGCCGCACCTTCTCCACGATCTCCGACGCATCGTCCATCGCACCCGCGAAGGTGCGCGAGCGCACCACGGCATTCACCAGCGAGATCATCGGCGGATAGCGCATCGCACGACGGAATGTCAGCTCACGTTCGTAGAACGCGGGGAAATCCTGACGGCACGCGAGCTGGATGCTGTAGTGGTCGGGATACAGCGTCTGGACAATCGCTTCGCCGGGCAGTTCGCCGCGGCCGGCGCGGCCAGCCACCTGAGTCAGCAACTGGAACGTGCGCTCCGAGGCGCGGAAGTCTGCGAGGCCAAGGCCGACGTCAGCGGACACGACCCCGACAAGGGTCACGCGCGGAAAGTCGTGCCCTTTCGCGATCATCTGGGTGCCGACCAGGACGTCAATCGCGCCGTCACGAAAGCGCGACAGCAGCGAGGCCAGCGAGCCCTTTTTGCGGATCGCGTCGCGATCCAGCCGCGCGACCCGCGCGCCGGGGCACACTTTCTTCACTTCCGCCTCGACGCGTTCGGTGCCGAAGCCGGCCTGCTCGAGATACGGACCCGCGCACAGCGGACACGTGGGCGGCACCCGTGCGGTGTAGTTGCAGTAGTGGCAGCGCGCACGCCGTGCGTTGCCTTCACCATGCACGACGAGCGACACGCTGCAGTTCGGGCAGTCGATGGTGCCGGCGCACTGACGGCAGAAGACGGCGGTCGCGAAACCGCGGCGGTTCAGCAGCACCAGCGACTGCTCGTGGCGATCCAGGCGCGCCTGGATCCCCTCGCGCAACGCGCGGCTGAGGATCACGTGCGGGCCTTCGATCGCATATTCCTCGCGCATATCGACGACGCTGACAGATGCGAGAGGCCGATCGAGCACGCGGCGCTCGAGCACCACGCGTTCGTACTTGCCGGTCATCGCGTTGTGATAGGTCTCCATCGACGGCGTCGCCGAGCCCAGCACGACCAGCGCCTTGGAGCGCTGCGCGCGCACGATCGCCACATCGCGGCCGTTGTAGCGCGGGCTCTCGTCCTGCTTGTACGAGGCGTCGTGTTCTTCATCAACCACGATCAGGCCGACGTTTTCGAGCGGCGCGAACACGGCAGACCGCGTGCCGACAACGACGTCGATGTCGCCGCGGCGGATGCGCTGCCACTGGTCGTGACGCTCGCCATCAGAGAGGCCGCTGTGCTGAATCGCGACGCGCTCGCCGAACGCCTGGCGGAACAGGAACGCGGCAGCCGGGGTCAGGGCGATTTCGGGGACGAGCATCAGCACGCTGCGGCCCGCCGCGCGAACGTCTGAGGACAGCCGGATGTAGATCTCCGTCTTGCCGCTGCCGGTGACGCCGTGCAGCAGCGCGACATGAAACGCGCGCGTGTCGGCCAGCTTGCGCAGGCGGTGGAGCGCGTCGGTCTGCTCGCCGGTCAGCTGACGGAATGGGGTCGGATCGGGGTCTGACCCCATTCCGACCCCACCCTGACCCCGATCTGACGCCGCGAACGGGTCGCGGTCGACGCGGTCGTTGCGGAGGCTGATATAGCCACGCTTGGTGAGGCGGGAGATCGCATCCGCGGCAATCCCGCGCGCGGCGAGCGCGGACGTACCAATTCCTGTCGGCGTGCCGGCAAGCAGCTCCAGCGCCTCGCGCTGCCTGGACGTCAGCTTGTCGTCGCCGGCGAGCGCCTCGTGGCCAGCGGCGGTGATGGAGGCGACCCGTGTCGTCTTGTGCGCATCCGCGCGGCCCCCACGCGCCATCGGCGGCAGCAGCGCGGGAATCGTATCGCCAACGCCGGCGGCATAGTACTCGGCCGTCCACCGCGCCAGCGCCACGACATCGGGCGGCACGAACGCGCCCGCATCCAGCACCTCGCGAATCGGCTTTACGTTGGTCGTTGGTCCGACGCCAACTTCAACGACGATCCCGGTAACCACGCGCGTGCCGAGCGGCACGACGACGCGCGCGCCGATACAGGGCGTGGCCACGCCCTCCGGCACCGCATAGGTCAGCAGATCGAGATTCGGAACCGGGACGGCTACGCTTATCAGCAACTGAGAACTTAGAAATCAGTCAGCAGTGTTTTGACCAGCTTCATGTCGTCCCATACCTCGCGCTTCGAGGACGGATTGCGCAGCAGATAGGCAGGGTGGAACGTCGGAATCAACGTGGATCCGCGATAGTCGAACTGCTGGCCACGCAGGCGCGAGATCGGCGTGTCCGTCCGCAGCAGCGTCTGCGCCGCATACTTCCCCAGCGCCACGATGATCTTCGGCTTAATCGCGTCAATCTGCTGAAACAGAAACGGTTCGCACGTCGCGACTTCGTCCGGCTCGGGATTGCGATTCTGCGGCGGCCGGCACTTGATGATGTTCGCGATGTAGACGTCTTCGCGCGTGAGCGCGATCGCTTCGATGATCTTGGTCAGCAGTTGCCCGGCACGGCCGATGAACGGAATCCCCTGCTCGTCCTCGTCTGCGCCCGGCGCCTCGCCCACGAACATCAGGTCGGCGTTGGGATTCCCGACACCGAACACGACCTGCGTCCGTCCGAGGGTGTGCAGTTTGCAGCGCGTGCAGTCGCCGATGTCCGCGCGGATCGCCGCGAGCGCGTCCACCGAGTTTTTGAACACGGTCACGGGTGCGGCGTCCGGCTTGGGAGCGGCGCTCATCTCCGCCTTCGCGGTCGGAAGCGTCGGCCCTACGGTCGGCCCGGTGGCGCGCGTGCGCCACGCCGCGTCACGGCTCACGCCAGCGACGCCGATCTCGCCCGCGAACTTCAAATGCTCGGTGAGCTGATCGCGGTCCACTCAGACCTTGACCGCGCGGGCGGTGAGCAGGCGCTCCACCCTGGTGAGAATCTCGGATGCCACGCGCGACTTCGACTGCAGCGGCAGCGCGTCCGCGCCCTCGGCGCCAACGATGGTGACCGCGTTGCTGTCGACGTCGAAGCCGGCGTCCGATCGCGAGACGTCGTTGGCGACGATGAGGTCGGCGTGTTTTCGCTCGCGCTTCGCCATCGCATGGGCGACCACATCCTCGGTCTCCGCGGCGAAGCCGACGAGGAGCGGTCCGCCGCCCTTCGCCACGCGCCGCTGCCCGAGCTCGCCAAGAATGTCCGGCGTCTTGCGGAGGAGGAGTGTCAGCGTGTCGCCGTCCTTCGCCACCTTCTGTTCCGCCCGCGCCGCCGGCGAGTAGTCGGCGACCGCCGCGGCCATGACGACCACCTGCATGTCGCCCGCGCGAGACATCACCGCCTCGTGCATTTGCGCCGCGCTGCGAACCTTCACGATCTGCCGGACGGCCGGCGCCTCAATCGTCGTCGGACCAGTGACCAGCGTCACCTCCGCGCCGCGACGCGCAGCCTCGGCCGCAATGGCGTAGCCCATGCGGCCGCTCGATCGGTTGCCGATAAAGCGGACGGGATCAACATCTTCGTAGGTCGGGCCAGCGGTGACCAGCACGCGCTGCCCGCGCAGCGGACCCTCGGGGCGAAGAATCGCCTCGGCTGCCGCCACAATCTCGTCAGGCTCCGCCAGACGCCCTTTGCCAATCCAGCCGCACGCCAGGTAGCCCTCGCCCGGATCGACAAAACGTGCGCCGCGGGCGGCGAGCGTGTTGAGGTTCGCGCGCACGGCCTCGTGCTCGAGCATCTGTGTGTTCATGGCCGGTGCGAGCAGCAGCGGCGCCCGGGTCGCGGTGTAGAGCGTGGACAGGAAATCGTCGGCGATGCCGTGTGCGAGCTTGGCGATGATGTTAGCCGTGGCGGGGGCGATGAGGAGCAGATCGATCGTCGATGCCAGCGCGATGTGCTCGATGTCGGCGTTCATGCCCATCTCGAACTGATCCGTGATCACATGCCGGCGCGTGATCGCCTCGAACGTGACTGCGCCGACAAAGCGCGTGGCGGAATGCGTCATCACCGCCACGACATCGTGGCCGCGCTTCTGCAGGCCGCGCGCGACTTCCACGGCCTTGTAGGCGCCGATGCCGCCGGTCACGCCAAGGGCGATCAACATGATGATGAAATGGGTCCTCCTGACCCTTCAGAATGTCTCGACTATAGTGTCGGCGTCACGCTGCATGCGCTGCAGCCGGGCGCGTTCGGCGACGACAATCGCCCGCAGACGGTCGACGGCGGCAGCGACTTCGTCGTTCACGACCACGAAGTCGTACTCGGTGAAGGCGGCAACCTCGTCGCGTGCCACCTGCAGCCGCCGCTGAATGGCGCCTTCGCTGTCCTTACTGCGTCCGCGCAGCCGCTGCTCGAGGACATCGAAGGACGGCGGCATCACAAACACCGCGCACGTCTGCAGGCCGCGCGCCCGAACCTTACGCGCGCCCTGCACGTCGATGACCAGCACCACGTCATCACCCGCCGCCAGCATGGTCTCTGCGTCGGCGGCCCCGGTGCCGTAGAGGTTGCCGAAGACGTCCGCCCATTCGAGGAATTCGCCCGCAGCGGCCATCGCGTCGAACCGATCGCGCGTCACGAAATTATAGTCCACGCCGTCGGCTTCACCCTGCCGCGCGCCACGCGATGTGTAAGAGCGTGACATTCTGAGATGCGGGACCAGCTCGACCAGCCGCTCCACCAGCGTCGTCTTCCCGGCGCCGGACGGCGCGGAGACAATGAACAGCAGACCGCGGCCTTTACTCGACATTCTGCACCTGCTCGCGCATCTTCTCGAGCTCCGCCTTCGCTGCAATGATGAGTTCGGAGACGCGCAGGCCGTCCGCCTTGGAACCCATCGTATTGACCTCGCGGTTCATCTCCTGCAGCAGAAAATCCAGCTTGCGACCGCATGGCTCCGGACTGTCGGCCAGCGCGTCCCAATGCGACACGTGGCCGCGGAAGCGCTCGAGTTCCTCACTGATATCCGACCGCGCCGCCATGCGCACGATCTCCTGCGCCACGGCCGTCTCGTCTGCCTGCAGTGAGACCCGCAGTTCGCTCACCCGCTCGGTGACGCGCTGCTCCATCGCCGCGCGGCCTTCGTCTGCGGCGACGGCGATCCTCTCGACCAGATCGGCCACCGCCGTCCGCCGGCTGTGCAGGTCGCCGCGAAGTGACGCGCCTTCGCGCGAGCGCATCGAGTCGAGATCGATCAGCGCCTGCTCCACCACCTCGCGCGCCTGCGCCGCGACCGCCACCGCGGTCTTCGCGGCTTCGTCCTCGTCAGGCTGCCGATCCCGAATGGTGATCGCCTGCGGCAGCCTCAACAGATCGCCTGGCGTCAACGCGCCCGTGACGAGTCCCCGCTCACGCGCCTTGTCGAGGGCGATCTCGAGCGATCGCGCGAACTCTTCGTTGAACTCGACGTCCACGCCCGCGGTCTGCCGCAACTGCACCGACACGCTGAGCTCCACACGCCCGCGCGCCACATGCTTCGCGACGAGGGCGCGCAACTCGGTCTCGATCCCCGAGAGCGACTGCGGACTGCGCAGCTGCAGATCGAGCTGACGATGGTTGACGGCGCGAATCGTCACGGCGACGGTCGCGCGCTCGTCCTCGCGCGTCAGCGACGCAAACCCGGTCATGCTTTTGATCATTCAGACACACCCACCGGACCTGCCTGACCCACCTGACCTACTTGACCTACTTGACCTACTTGACCTACTTGGCCCACCTGACCGACCCGCCCCGTTTTGCGGCCTTCCAGCAACTGCAACTGGTGCAACGCCGCGTACGTGCCCTCTGGCTTGGCCATCAGTTCGTCGTGCCGTCCCATCTCGTCAACTTTTCCGCGCTCGAGCACCACAATCGCATCGGCGCGCCGGATCGTCGACAACCGGTGCGCGATGACGAACGACGTGCGGTTCTTCATCAGGTTGGCGAGCGCTTCCTGGACCTCGAGTTCGGACTCGGTGTCGAGGGCCGACGTGGCCTCGTCGAGGATCAGGATCGGCGCGTCCTTCAACAGCGCGCGGGCGATCGCGAGGCGCTGCCGCTGTCCACCAGACAACCGCTGACCGCGTTCGCCAATCCGGGTGTCGTACCCCTGCGGCAACGCCGCGATGAAGCCGTGCGCGTTGGCGGCGCGCGCGGCCGTTTCAATCTGCACCGGCGTCGCATTCGGCGATCCGTACGCGATGTTGCGTCCGATCGTGTCGTCGAACAGCACGGTATCCTGGGTCACGATGCCGATCTGGCGTCGCAGCGACGCGACCGTCGCCTGCCGGATATCGACCCCGTCGATCAGAATCGCACCGCCGCTGACGTCGTAAAACCGCGGCAGCAGGTTGACGAGAGTCGTCTTGCCGGCGCCGCTGCGGCCGACGATGGCGATCATCTGACCGGCGCTGACGGTCAGCGTGACGTTGCGCAGGATCCGGTTCGCCGCGTCCTCGTAGCCGAATCCCACCTCGCGGAACTCGATGGTGTGCTGGAACGGCGCCAGCGGTTCGGCGCCCGGCTCCTCGATCACTTCCGTATGCGTGTCGAGCATCTCGAAGATGCGCTCGGACGCCGCGATCGCCTGCTGCAGATCCGCATTCACCCGGCTGAGTTTCTTGGCCGGGCCGTACATCAGCAGCAGCGTGCCGATGAACAGCACGAAGTCGCCGACCTTCAGACGCCCCGCGGCGATCTCGGCGCTGCCGTAGACCACCGCGGCCGCCATGCCCATGCCGCCAATCAGTTCCATCAGCGGCGGCAGGCTCGATAGCGCCGCTGTCACTTTCATGTTGGTGCGGAACAGGTGATAGCCCGCGCGGCTGAACTTCTCGGCTTCGTGCGTCTCCGTCGCGAACGCTTTCACGATGCGATGCCCCGTAAACGCCTCGGTGCTTAAGTGCGAGATCTGCTCCAGCGCTTCCTGACTCCGCCTCGTCGTCCGGCGCACGCGCTGCCCGAGACGGATCAGCGGATACACAATCAGCGGCGCGCCGGTCAGGCAGACCAGCGTGAGCCGCGCGTCGTAGTAGAACAACAGCGCGGAGTAACCGACGAGCGCGAGCGACTCGCGCGCCAGATCGCCGGCCGTCTCCGACACCGCCTGCTGCACCTGACCGACATCGTTATTGATCCGCGACAGCAGACGGCCCGTCGCGCCGTGCGCGAAGAAGCCGGCGGACTGATCGAGGATGTGGCGGTACAACGCGTTGCGGATGTCCATCACCACGCGCTGGCCGACGTCGGCCATGAGGTACGACGACCCGAACGAGCCGATGCCCTTCAGAAGAAAGACCGCCACGATCGCCTCGGCGATCATGGCCACGTCCTCGTGCTTTGGCAGGACGTCGTTGAAGATCGGCCGGATCAGATACGCCAGGCCAGCCGATCCGATCGCGTAGATGATCATCCCGGCGATCGCCCACGCGAGCCGGCCGCGATAGCGCCTGGAATAGCCGAACAGGCGGCGCAGCGTCGTCCGCTGCCGTGGCATGGGCACGCTAGTCCGCCCTACTTGTCGTCATAGCCGTGCGGATGATTGCGGTGCCAGTCCCACGCGGTCCCGACGATCGTCTCGAGATCGCCCAACTGCGGGGTCCAATGGAGTTCGCTCTGTGCCTTGTGCGCCGACGCGTACAGGACGGCGGGATCGCCCGGGCGCCGCGGCCCCAGCGTCCACGGCACGGCATGTCCGGTGACGCGCGCGACGGTGTCAATCACCTGCCGCACGGACTGCGGCTGGCCCGTGCCCAGGTTGTAGGCGCCTGACGCTCCGCCGGCCTCGAGCGAGGCGAGCGCCTTCACGTGCGCGTCCGCGAGATCGGTCACGTGAATGTAATCGCGCAGACAGGTGCCGTCCGGGGTCGGATAATCGTCGCCAAATACCTGCAGACCTGGACCGCCGGTGGCCGCCTCAATTGCGCGCGGAATCAGGTGAATCTCCGGCGCGTGATCCTCGCCGATCTCGCCCTCCGGATCGGCGCCCGACGCGTTGAAATAGCGGAGCGCGACAGAGCGCAGACCGTGCGCGCGTTCGAAGTGCGGCAGCGCCCGCTCGATCGCCAGCTTCGACTCGCCGTAGCTGTTGATCGGCCGCTGCGGATGCGTTTCAGGAATCGGCGTCTCCAGCGGCTCGCCGTAGGTGGCGCAGGTGGACGAGAACACGAGATGCGGAATCGCCTCCGCCGCCATCGCCTCGATCACGCTCAGCGCGCCGACGACGTTGTTGCGGTAGTACTTCTCGGGCTCGCGCACCGACTCGCCGACGTCGAGGAACGCCGCGAAATGCATGACCGCGGAAATCTGATGCGCACGCAGCGCGTCGCGCACGGCGCAGGTGTCCGCGATGTCCCCTTCCACCAGCTCGCCGTACTTCACCGCGCCGCGGTGACCCGCCACGAGATTGTCGTAGACGACGACGCGATAGCCGGCGCGATGGAGCGCCTTGGCCGCGTGGCTGCCGATATACCCGGCGCCGCCGGTGACGAGCACGGCGCGCGAACTAGCGCCCAATGGAAAAATACGTGAAGCCGAGCGCGCGCATGTGCTCGGGCGAGTAGATGTTCCGGCCGTCGAACACGACAGGCGCCTTCATCAGCGACCGCATCTTCGCGAAATCCGGCTCGCGGAACTCGTTCCACTCAGTAACCACAGCCAATGCGTCGGCGCCGCCGAGCGCGTCGTAACTCTTGTCGCACAGGGTGATGCGATTGCCGAAGATGCCGCGCGCCACCGAGGCCGCCGCGGGATCGTAGGCCTTCACCGTCACGCCGCGCGCCAGCAGGCGTTCGATGATCGGGATCGCCGGCGCCTCGCGCATGTCGTCGGTCCGCGGCTTAAACGCGAGACCCCAAATCGCCATCGTCCGGCCGGCCAGATCCGGAAAGTGCGCTTCGATCTTGTCGACCAGGCGCTCTTTCTGACGGTCGTTGACGTCCTCCACCGCGCGCAGAATCTTGAAGTCGTAGCCCTTGTCCTGCGCCGACTTGAGCAGGGCCTGCGTGTCCTTCGGGAAACAGCTGCCGCCGTAACCGACGCCGGGAAACAGAAACGATGTCCCGATGCGCCGATCCGACCCGATCGCCTTGCGCACGTGATCCACGTCTGCGCCAACCAGCTCGCAGACGTTGGCTATCTCGTTCATGAACGAGATCCGCGTCGCGAGAATCGAGTTCGCCGCGTACTTGCACAGCTCCGCGCTCGCCGTGCTCATGGTCAGGATCGGCGCACCGGTTCTGGTGAAGGGTCCGTACAGCTCCTTCATCAGCGCCTCGGCGCGTTCGTCCTTCTCCTCGACGCCGATCACCACGCGGTCCGGCTTCATGAAGTCTTCGATCGCCGCGCCTTGCTTCAGAAACTCGGGGTTGCTGACGACGCTGAAGGGCTGCGTGGTCTGGCTGGCGATGGCGTCGCGAACCTTTTTCGCGGTGCCGACCGGCACGGTGCTTTTGTCGACGATGACGGTGTACTTTTCGAGCGCCTGGCCGATCGACGTGGCCACGGCGAGCACATGCTGCAGATCGGCGGCGCCGTCCTCGCCTTGCGGCGTGCCGACGGCGATGAAGACAATGTCCGACGCTTTGACGGCCGACGGCAGGTCGGTGGTGAAGGCGAGGCGATCCTCGTGCTGGTTCCGGAGAACGATCTCTTCCAGACCGGGCTCATAGATCGGCATCTTGCCGGACTTGAGGGTCGCGACTTTCGAGGCGTCCTTGTCGACGCACGCGACCGTGTTCCCATTTTCGGCCAGGCACGCCCCCAGTACGAGGCCCACATAGCCTGACCCGACGACAGCGATCTTCATTTCACAATAAGATACTGGCTCGAAACGACTTAAACAAGTGCGCGTCCTAATCGATTACCGTCCGGCGCTGCGCGAACGCAGCGGATCAGGCGAGTACACGCATCAGCTGGTCTCAGCGTTGCTGGCCTCGTTCCCCGCCGCCGGACCGTCACCTGCCCTGGCCCTGACCCTGTTCTCCAGTTCCTGGAAGGATCGGCTGGCGCCGGAGGCGGATCTCGACGGCGCCGCGATCGTCGATCGTCACATCCCCGTGCGGCTGCTGAACCTGGCGTGGCACCGGCTTGGCTGGCCACCGGCGGAAACGCTGACTGGCAGCGCGTTTGACGTCACACATTCGCCGCACCCGCTGCTGCTTCCCGCGCGCAACGCCGCGCAGGTGATCACGATTCACGACCTGAACTTCCTGACGCATCCGGAGCGGACACGAGGAGAGATCCGGCGGGACTACCCCGCGTTGACCCGCGATCATGCCCATCGCGCCGATGCCGTCCTCGTGCCGTCGGCGTACACGGCGGGCGAAGTGGAGCGGCTGTTGGGCCTGCCCCGCGAGCGCATGACCATCTGCCCTCCGGGTGCACCCGACTGGACGCCGCGCGCGACCACGCCGACAGACGGGTACGTGTTGTTCTTCAGCACGCTCGAGCCGCGCAAGAACGTCGGCGGATTACTGGACGCGTACGAGAGGATGCTCGCCACGCGACAACGTCCCCTCGACGGGGCTCGCGGCAGGCAGCCGAGCGACCCCGCGCGACAGATCCCCGATCTGGTCCTCGCCGGCAAGGCGACGGCTGACGCGCAACCGTGGCTCGATCGCATCAGCCGGCCACCGCTGCTCGGCAAGGTGCGGCACATCGGCTACGTTGACGCAGACGATCGTCGCGCGTTGTACGAAGGCGCGCGGCTCCTCGTGCAGCCGTCTTTCGACGAAGGCTTTGGCATGTCGGTGCTCGAGGCGATGTCGCTCGGCGTTCCGGTGATCGCGTCCAGCCGTGGCTCGCTCCCGGAGGTCGTCGGCGACGCCGGACCGCTTGTCGATCCCGATCAACCGGCCGACCTCGCCCACGCGATCGCGCGGGTGCTCGATGACGACGCGTTCGCATCGGCGTGCGTTGAGAAGGGCCTGACGCGGGCTCGCGCATTCCGCTGGGACGCCACCGCCCATCGCGTGTACGACACGTATCGCGAGGCCATCAACCGGCGGACTCAGGCCGCCCGCCGTGGATAACCCATGCGCATCGGCATAGACGCCCGCGAACTGTGCGGCCGGGCGACCGGCGTCGGGCGGTACCTTGGCGGCCTGCTGCGCGAGTGGGAAACCGATAGCCGCGCCCGATCGCACGAGTTCGTGCTCTACACGCCTGAGCCGATCGCGATCGCGCCGCACGCGTCGCACTTTTCCTCACACACGATTCCAGGATCATCGGGCACCTGGTGGGAGCAGGTCCAGGCGCCTCGCGCGGCCGAGGCCGATCGTCTCGACGTGTGGTTCGCACCGGCCTACAGTGCGCCTCTCCGCCTGCGCGTCCCGACCGTCGTCGCGATTCACGACCTGTCGTTCGTCGCGCACCCGGAGTGGTTCCGGTTCCGGGAAGGCGCGCGGCGCCGGTGGCTCACGCGCCAATCCGCGAGCCGCGCCGCGGCCGTGATCACGATTTCGGAGTTCTCGAAGACAGAGCTGATCGAGCGACTCACCGTCCCCGCTGCGCGGATTCACGTGATACCGCCTGGGATAAGCGAGGGAGGCTTGGGGATAGGGACTGGGGACTGGGGACAAGAGGCTGGACACATCACAGGTCCAGCGGCCAGGCCCGAGGCCCAAGCCCCCAGACTCGAGAGAGTGCTTTTCGTCGGATCCATTTTTAATCGACGACACCTCCCCGACCTGATCCGCGCGTTCGCGCCGATTGCGCGGGCACATCCTGATGCGTCGCTCGATCTCGTCGGCGACAACCGCAGCTATCCGCGGGAGGATCTGCGACAGACGGTCGCCGTCGAGCAGATCGAGGCGCAGGTGCGCTGGCACGAGTACGTGACCGACGAACAACTCGGCGCGCTGTATGCGGGCGCGCGCGCGTTCGCGTTTCTCTCCGAATACGAAGGACTCGGCCTCACGCCACTCGAGGCGCTGGCGGCCGGCGTCCCGCCGGTCGTGCTCGACACGCCGGTCGCGCGCGAGAGCTGCGGCGCGGCGGCGCTCTACGTGCCGGTCAGCGACGTGAAGGCGGCGACGGCCGCGCTTGAATCCGTGCTGTTCGACGAGACCGTGCGGCAGCCTCTCCTGGATGCCGCGCCCGCGCAGCTGGGCAAGTACAGCTGGCCGCGCGCCGCGAGCGACACGCTGGCCGTCTTGGAAAAGACCTGTGGCGCAGGGCGTGAAGCCCTGTGGACGCAGGCCTGAAGAGACCTGCGCCATGCCATGCTGACGATCATCATCGTGTCATTCAACGCCCGCGCCGATCTCGAGCGCTGCCTCGAGTCGCTGCACGTGGTCCCACCTGCCACGTCACACGAGATCGTGGTCGTTGATAACGC
>JANYHS010000080.1 GCA_025358945.1 Acidobacteriota bacterium | reverse complement strand
CGGGGAAATGGTCCGAGCCCGAAGATGAAGCAGGGGTCCAGGCAGATGTTGATCGCGTTGGCAATCCACAGCACGCGCATCGCGATCGCCGCGTCGCCCGCGCCGCGGAACACGGCGTTGATCAGGAACAGCATCAGGATGACGCCGTTGAATCCGATCAGGATGGCGGTGAACGAGGAATGCGCCAGCACATCGGGCGTGGCGCCCATCAGTGCGAGCATCGGGCGCGCGAACGAGAAACCGAACACGCCGAGCGGAATCGCGAACAGCAGGCCGATGGCGATCGCCTGCACGGCGGCGAGCGCGGCGCCGTCCTTGTCGCGTTCGCCCATGCGGCGGGCCACCGTGGCGGTCGCACCCATGCCAAGGCCCATCGCGACGGCATAGATGAGGGTCATCATCGCCTCGGTGAGGCCGACGGTGGCGATCGCGTCCGGGCCGAGGCGCGAGACGAAGAAGACGTCAACGACCGCGAACACCGACTCGAGCACGAGCTCGAGGACCATCGGGATCGCCAGCAGCAGGATCGCGCGGTCGATGGAGCCGTCCGTGTACGAGCCATGGTGCGATCCGGCGATCGACTCGCGGATGGTGAACCAAAGCGAAGGGGCGCGATCGTTCTCGGTCAGGTGTTGCTTGGTGTCCGTTGTGTCCTTAGTGGTGATTCGGCGTGCGAACTGGCTTAGGGCTTATACGCGATCGCATCGATCTCGACCCGCAGTCCCTCGCCCGGCAGGCCCGCGACCTGGACGGTGGTGCGCGCGGGACGATGCTCACCGAACATGCGCGAGTAGACGCCGTTCATCATCGTGAACTCACCCATGTCGAGCAGGAACACGCCGCAGCGCAGGACGTACTTCAAGTCGGAGCCGGCGGCCTTGAGAATCGTCTCGATGTTCTTCAGCACCTGCTCGGTCTGCGCTTCGGTGTCGGCGGCGATCAGACCGGTTACCGGATCGGTGCCGCCCTGACCTGAGACGAAAATCAACCGCTCGAAGCCCATGCCGGGTGAATATGGACCCACGGGTTTCGGCAGGTTCGGTGCGTGAACGGGTGTGTGAGACATGGGCGGTATGTTAATCGGGGAATCGGGGAATTGGGTAATCGGGGAATTGATCGGGGAATTGATTGGGGATTGATCGGGATTGGTACGGCGCGTGCATTTCTCCGGCACCATGGGTGAGACTGCGGAACAGTTGAAGGCTCGAACCAAGCCGGACGATGCACCGCCAGTTGGCAAAATCTTTCACTTCAGTGGCGATCAACTATCGCGCCTCTTGCCGCGCTCGATCGCATGCGGAGTACACGGCGAAGATTGGTGTTGTCGCCGAAGAGGCCGATGAATCGCTCGGATGGCTGGAGTTCATGCAATCCGCGAAGCTTCTCGGATCAGAGGAGATGGAGCGATTGATCGCAGAGGCGAAGGAATTGACCGCAATCATGTCCGCGTCCTACGGCACCGCGAGGTACAAGGAGCGAAACAAGGCCAGTCGGCGCTAACGACGATTTTTTAATCGACCAAGGTAACTACCCGTCCTTCGCCCTTCCGATTTTGCCGCGCACGCCGTCGAGTGACGGCGTTACAGTTGGCGAATGTTCCATATGAGCGTGGTGACTGTTTCAAGACCTTCGAAAAGCCACCACACCGACGAAAACAACAGAGCGCAGTGGACCGAAGAAGTAGCGCCCGAAATCGACCAACGACCACAAGCCCGCGCAATTACCCAATTGCCCAATTCCCCAATCACCCGATTCAACTCTTCTCAACCGCCCGCTTGGGATCGGCAGACCATTCCGACCACGATCCTGCGTACAACTTCGCTCCGCTGAGCCCGGCGTGTTCGAGCGCGAGGAGGTTGTGGCAGGCGGTGACGCCTGACCCGCAGTAGCAGACGATCTGCTCAGGAGGCACGTCACCGACCGTCGTCGCCAGCTTCGCGCGAAGATCTTCCGGTGTGCGGAACAGTCCCTGCTCGTCGAGGTTCCACTGGAAGAAATGATTCCTGGCGCCGGGGATGTGTCCCGGCATCTTGTCGATCGGCTCGGTCTCGCCGCGGTAGCGCTCCGGCGCGCGCGCGTCGACAAGGCGGGTCCCCGCGGCGCCGAGATGGGCCGCGACCGTCTGCACGTCGACGGTCATCTTCGCGTTCGGGGATCCGCTGAACGCGGCGGCGGCGCGGTGGACCTCGCCGCTCTCCGTCCCGCGACCCTCCGCCGTCCACTTTTTGAATCCGCCATCGAGCACGGCGACGGCATCGTGTCCGAGCCAGCGCAGCAACCACCACAGACGGCTGGCGAACATCCCGTTCTCCTGGTCGTACGCCACCACCTGCACACCGCTGGTGATCCCGAGGCGAGAGAAGGTCTGTGCAAGCGCGTTCGGATCCGGGAGCGGATGGCGTCCGTTCGTCCCATTCTTGGGACCAGAGAGGTCGTGTGCGAGATCCGCGTAGCCCGCACCCGGTATGTGCGCGCCCGCGTGCTCGCGCTCGCCCCACGACAGGTCGTCCAGTTTCGCGCGGCAGTCGATGATCGCAAAAGCCGGATCGTCCACGTGAAGGGCGAGTGCAGCGGTGGAGATCAACGTTCTGAAGGCCATGCCAGACGATATCATTGAGGACTGTTTCGTCCGCCAACCAACCTCGTCGGCCACTCGTCTAAATATCCCGGAACCAATGATTGTCGCCGCCCTTGCCCTTGCCGTGAACACCATCCTCGGGGCCGCCGACGGTCCCGCGACTGCGCGCGTGGACGCCGTCGCGATTCCTTCGTCGACGACCACCGTTCGTTCAACGGGCGAGCTGAGCGACGAAGCCTGGCGCGCGGCGACGCCGGTGGACACCTTCCTCCAGCGCGACCCGCACGAGGCTGCCGAGCCGAGCCAGAAGACCGAGTTTCGCGTCGCCTACGACACGAGCACGCTGTTCGTGAAGGTCCGCGCCTACGACACCGAGCCGGACAAAATCGTCACCTACCTCACGCGCCGCGATCTGGATTCACCCGGCGACTGGATTCGCATCCTCATCGACTCGTACCATGACAAGCGCACGGCGTACGAGTTCGCGGTGAACCCGTCCGGTGTAAAAGTGGACCGCTACTGGTTCAACGACAACAACCGCGACGACAGTTGGGATGCGGTGTGGGACGTCAGCGTGTCGCGCGACCCCACGGGCTGGACGGCGGAGTTCCGGATTCCGTTCTCGCAGCTGCGCTTCAACCCGTCGGCGGCGAGCACGTTCGGCTTTGCGGTATCCCGGCAGATCGGCCGCCTGAACGAAACGTCCACGTGGCCGCTGCTCGCGCGCAGCGCCAACGGCTACGTCTCGTCGTTCGGCGAGCTCGGCGGCCTGTCGATGGCGGCGTCGCCGAAGAAGCTCGAGATCGTCCCGTACACGTCCGCGAACGTCACGATGCAGCCGACCGGCAGCAATCCGCTTGTCAAGGGCGCCGCGCCCGGCGGCGCGCTGGGCATCGACATGAAGTACGCGCTCACCTCCGGCCTCACGCTGACGACGACGGTGAACCCGGATTTCGGGCAGGTGGAAGCGGATCCGGCCGTCGTCAACCTGAGCGCGTTCGAGACGTTCTTTTCGGAACGGCGTCCGTTTTTTGTCGAGGGCTCCGGTCTGTTCAACTTCGGTCTCGACTGTAACGATGGCGCGTGCACGGGCCTGTTCTACTCCCGGCGCATCGGTCGATCGCCGCAAGGGACGGGCGATCTGCCCGGCGGCGACAGCATCTACACCGACGCGCCGTCGCAGACGACAATTCTCGGCGCGGCCAAGTTGACCGGCCGCGTCGGGAAATTCTCAGTGGGCGTCATGCAGGCGGTAACGCGTGAGGAGTCTGCGCAGGTGCTGACCAACGGCCTGTCGTCCCGCGTACCGGTCGAGCCGCTGACCAGCTACACCGTCGGCCGTGTGCGCCGCGAGTTTGCGAACCAGTCGTCCATCGGGCTGATGGTGACGTCGACGAAGCGGCAGCTCGGCGACAACCTGCGCTTCCTTTCAGACAGCGCGTACACCAGCGGCATCGACTGGGATCTGCGGTTCAAGAAGCGATACGCGATCACGGGGAATCTCGTCGGAAGCCGGCTGCACGGCGACCCGCAGGCGCTTGCGCGCATTCAGGAAAACAGCCGGCACTATTATCAGCGCCCCGGGCTGACCAGCGCGGCGCTCGATCTCTCGAGGACGTCGCTCTACGGAGGCGCAGGGTCGATCGGGATCAGCAAGATCGGCGGCGAGCACATCCGCTTCAACTCGAACGTGTCGATCAAGACACCTGGCTTCGACATCAACGACATCGGCTTCATGCGGCGCGCCGATCAGCGCCAGATCGGCAACTGGTTGCAGTTCCGCGACGAGAAGCCGAACCGGTGGGTTCGCAGTCGGTATCTCAGTTTCAATCAGTTCGCTTCGTGGAATTCCGACGGCGATCGTCTCTCGGCGGGCTGGAACGTCAACGGTAATGTCAACTTCGTCAACAACTGGTCGGCCGGCGGCGGCGTCAACTTCCAGAAACTGCAGTTTGACGATCGCGCCACGCGTGGCGGACCCGGCGTCTACACCGAGGGCTACGACAACTTCTGGTCCTGGTTCAACACCGACAACCGCAAGCCTCTGTCGCTGAACGTGTTCAACGGCGCCGGTCACGACGGTCTGGGATCGTGGTTTCGCGGTCACGATGTCAGCGTGACGTACCGGCCGATTGCGGCACTCACCGTCACCAGTGGCGCCAGCCTCAACCGCTCGGTGAACAACTCGCAGTGGACCGGGCTCGTCACCGATACGCGCGACCATTACGTCTTCGGACGAATCGATCAGACCACCGTCCAGCTCACCGAACGCTTCAACTACACGCTGACGCCGAACCTCTCGCTGCAGCTGTACGCGCAGCCGTTCGTGTCGGCCGGAGCCTACGGCGCGTTCAAGGAGCTTGCCGACGGCCGCGCTCTCGCGTACGACGTCCGCTATCGGCCGTTCGCCTACGACGGCGATCCCGACTTCAACGTGAAGTCGTTCCGTACGACCAACGTCCTTCGCTGGGAATACCGCCCCGGCTCCACGCTCTTCGTCGTCTGGCAGCAGGCGCGGGAGAACGACGCCGTGCCCGGCGGATTCAACACCGGCCGCGACCTCCGCGATATCTTCGCCGTCGCCCCCAGGAACGTTTTCCTCGTCAAGTTCGCCTACTGGCTCAACTACTAGCCTGCCCCGGCATCCCGGTTGCCCTTTCCACAGCGCGCGGCATGAAGCCGCATGATTTCGGGCCATTTCTCGGCCTGCAGCGACGGTGTGCCGTCCGGCCGTGTCGGAGAGCCGGCGTACTCGAGAGGGATAAGCGATGACTGACGTGAGAGACCACTACATCAGCAAGGTCGTCGAGGGGCGCTCGTTCGCCGACGTCGGCGGACTCTGGGGCACCATCAACGAGAAGGCGTCCATCGCCTACGGATTCGGTGCGACCGACCTCGGCATGTTCGATCTGGTGCCGCTGAGCAGCGACCTCTGGGCGAATTTCGCAGAGCGCAAGGCGACGCTCGGCCTTCCCGACGTCCGCTGCGTGTCTGGCGACATCATCAACCTCACGGCGGAGCCGGGGCATGATCGCTACGACGTGGTCCACTGCTCAGGCGTGCTCTATCACGTCCCCGATCAGCTGCGGCTCCTGAATGCGCTCAGAAGACTCGCCACGCAGTACGTCGTCCTCACCTCGGTCGTCGTGCCGTCGAAGATTGAGAACGAGGAAGGCGTGCTGGATCTGCCTGACGCCGGCGTCGTGTTCGTGCCGGCGCTCGGCGGACGCGAGCGGGCGATCGTCAGGCGTCACTGGGAGAGGGTCGTCGGATCAACCCACGCGATCGGCATCACGTGCGATCCGGAATGGGACGTGAAGGACTACTCGCCGTGGTGGTGGATGCCGACGATCCCGGCGCTGCAGGGCATGTGCGCCGCCGCCGGCTTCGACGTTGTCGAGTCGTCGCCGTCGTGGAACGGCAACGCGCTCACGCTGTTACTGAAGGTCGGGGCTGGAGACTAGAGGCTACTGTTTGTAGACCGTCCCGTTCTTCATCACGAACTTCACGCGGCGTAGTGCCGCAATGTCTTTCGTCGGGTCGCCGTCGAAAGCGACGAGATCCGCGAAGAGCCCGGCCCTCACCTGACCGATCTGCGTGTCCATGCGCAGCACGCGGGCGGCGGTGGACGTCGCGCTCTTGACCGCAGCGGCCGGCGTCATCCCGTAGGCGACCATCGCCTCGAGCTCGCGCGCGTTGTCGCCGTGCGGGAAGGTGCCGACGTCGCTGCCGTTGATGATGGTGACGCCGGCGTCGAGCCCCGCCTTGAACACGGCGCGCTTGCGCTGATTGGCCGGCGAGTTCGGGTCGGCCGGCGGCCACGGGCCGGCGCCGGCGGTGAGTGTGGGACACCACGCGACGTGATGCTCGACCATCAGCTTGAAAATCTCCGGCGTTCCGTCGTTGCCGTGTTCGATGGTGGCGACGTTGGCCAGCGTCGCGCGGCGCATGCCTTCGACGGTACTCGTATGCACGGCGATCGGCACGCCCGCGCTATCCGCCGTCTCCACCGCGCGCTTCATCTCGTCCAGCGTGAACGTCGGGTGTGAACCGGGCAGCGGTCCCCAGCGATAGTCGCCGTACAACTTGATCCAGTCGGCGCCCTTCCCGATTTGATCGCGGACGACGCGCATCAGGCTGTCGACGCCGTCGGCTTCTTCGGCGCCCTGCGGCACATTCCATTCGGGCACGAATTTCGGTTGATAGCTGCCGGTGGCGACGATCGCTTTGGTTGACGCCAGGATGCGCGGGCCGGGAATGATGCCCTGGCGCACGGCGTCGCGCAGCTCGACGTCCGCGTACTGCGCGCCCTCGGTGCCGAGATCGCGAACGGTGGTAAAGCCGGCCTGCAGCGTCGCGCGCAGGTGGTTCGTCGCGCGCGCCACGCGCAGCGCGAGCCCCTCCTTCGACACCTGGCTTTCCCACGACGCTTCGCTGTACGCGTGCAGCAGGATGTGCGAGTGGCCTTCGACCAGTCCCGGCGTCAAGGTTGTGCCCGGGAGGTCGATCACCTTTGCGCCCGCGGCGGCGACGCTCGCTTCTGGTCCCACGGCGTCGATGCGTTCGCCCTTCACCCGCACCGCCCACCCCTCGTGCATCGTCTCGCCGTCGAAGACGCGCGCCGGTTTCAGGACGGTGACGGCTGGCGCCGGCGCGTTCTGGCCCTCGGCCGGCTCGGGCCAACCTGAGCCAGTCGAAGGGTGCGCGATCGGAGACGCGACCGCCATCAGGAGTACCGCGACCACGGCAGGTGTCGTTCGCATGCGCGGATTATACGGGCGTCAGCGTGAATGTGGCGCGCGGCTTCCGCGTATAATTCTCGCGCTCACACCAATCATGACTATCGCTGCAGGCACCCGGATCGGTCCGTATGACGTGCTCTCGCTGGTCGGCGCCGGCGGCATGGGCGAGGTCTATCGCGCCCGAGACGGCCGGCTCGGCCGCGACGTCGCCATCAAGGTATTGCCGGCGTCGTTCACGACCGACGCCGATCGGCTTCAGCGGTTCGCACTGGAAGCGCGGGCAGCCGCAGCGTTGAACCATCCCAACATCCTTACGGTTCATGAAATCGGAAGCCACGCGTCGGCGTCCGGTCTGGCGGTCCCGTACGTCGTTTCCGAACTGCTGGAAGGCCGAACGCTGCGAGAGGCTCTGGGAGAGTCGCCGAAGGGCCTGGCCGTTCGAAAGGCCGTCGACTACGCGACACAACTGGCCAACGGCCTGGCCGCCGCCCACGAGAAGGGCATCGTCCATCGCGATCTGAAGCCCGAGAACATCTTCATCACGCGCGACGGCCGGCTGAAGATCCTCGACTTCGGGTTGGCCAAGCTCAAGGACGACGGCGCTCTGGCCGGAGCCGGGGCCACCATGCTGGCGACCCAGGCCGGTGGCACCGGCGCCGGCGTCGTACTCGGGACGGTTGGCTACATGTCGCCCGAGCAAGTGCGCGCCCAGCCGGTCGACCATCGCAGCGACATCTTCAGTTTCGGCGCGGTGCTCTACGAGATGCTGTCGGGCGCTCGTGCGTTCAAGGGCGCGACGGCGGCCGACACGATCACGGCAATCCTCGCGAGCGAGCCGGACGACCTGGCGCCCGAACACGCCGCCGTCACGCCGGCGCTCGATCGCATCGTGCGCCACTGCCTCGAGAAGTCGCCGGAGATGCGCTTTCAGTCGGCGCGCGACATCGTCTTCAATCTGGAAGCGCTGTCGACGATGTCCGCGACAGGGATCATCGCGGCGGCCACGCCGAAGCCGCGACGCACAACGCTCTATCTGGCGCTCGCCGTGGCAGCTGTGGCGGTGGTGGCGGCGACAGGCCTCTGGCGATTCGCTGCGGCGTCGCGCGGAAACCCTGTCTTTCATCAGGTGACCTTCCGTCACGGCGAGCTGGACAACGCGCGCTTCACCGCCGACGGCCAGAACATCGTCTACACGGCGGCGTGGGAAGGCGCACAGCCCGAGATATTCACCGTTCCCGCGAATCAGAACGGCGGCCGGTCCCTCGGCATCCCGAACGCCAGGTTGCTGGCCGTCTCCAGGACCGGGGAGTTGGCCATCGCCCTTGGGCCCCGCAAGTCCACGCCCTTCCTGATCGTGGGCACGCTCGCGCGCGGATCGATGACCGGCGGCGCGCCGAAGGCGGAAATCGAGAACGTCGCCGCGGCCGACTACGGGCCGGACGGGAAGTCGTTGGCCATCGTCCGCGTCGTGCCGGACCAGCGGATCTGCCAGTTGGAATATCCGATCGGCACGGTGTTGTATCGGAGTCCGTTACTGACCGACCTCCGTTTTTCAGCCGACGGCCGGTACCTCGCGGTGATCGAGCACGGCGGCCCCGGCAACGATCGCGGCAACGCGGTCATTCTGCGCGCGACCGGCGAGAAAGTCGCCACCGGACCGCTCCGCGACAGCCAGCGCGGTCTCGTGTGGAGCCCCGCGGGCGACGAGATCTGGCTGACGTCGCCGCTCGCGGACGCCCGTCTGCTCAGCCTGGATCTCAAGGGCCGGAGCCGCGAGTTGCTTAATGTGCCGGGACGACTGTTTGTCCGCGACGTCGCCGCGGATGGTCGCGTGTTGCTCGATGAAGGCTACGTCCGCCGGGGCATCGTCGTGGTTTCTGATAACGGAGAGTCGCAGCGCGATGTGTCGTGGCTGAACTATTCGTACCTGCGGGGGATCAGCAAGGACGGTCGGACGATTATCTTCGAGGAAGAAGGCACCACAGGCATCGAGCAATACCCTACGTTCGTGCGGAATGTGGACGGCTCGGCGGCGGTCGAGGTCGGAGCGGGGACCGGTGTGGCGATCTCGGACGACAAAGCGTGGACGCTGTCCACGCGGTTTGTCGAAGGCGGAAACGAACTCTGGCTGCAGCCGGTCGGCGCCGCACAGGCGCGCCGGATCAGTCCTTCTGGCTGGGCGGCAACCATTCTCGGACAATTCTTTGCCGACGGCAAACGGATCGCCTTCAGCGCGCGCGAACCCAAGGGCCAGCGAGCCCGCACCTACATCCAGACGCTGGATGGCGGCGCCCCCCGCGCAGTTACCGCCGAGGGCGTCAACGGCGTGCTGATCTCGCCAGACCAGC
>JANYHS010000069.1 GCA_025358945.1 Acidobacteriota bacterium | reverse complement strand
GCAGGGTCGCGTGAAGACCGGCGCCGGCGCGAACGTGGAATACAGCTTTCCGAAACTGGTGCGTGTATTCGCGCGCACGGGATGGAATGAAGGCCACAACGAATCGTTCGCCTATACCGAGGTGAACAACACCATCCAGGCCGGCGGCGATCTCGCAGGCGGGTCGTGGAGCCGTTCACAGGATCGACTCGGCGTGGCCGTCGTTTCGAACGGTTTGTCGCAGCCGCATCGCGACTACCTCGCGTTCGGCGGCGACGGATTCCTGCTCGGTGACGGCGCGCTGAACTACGGCCGCGAGAACATTTTCGAGACGTACTACACCGCGCATCTGTGGCGCGGCGTGTCGGCATCGGGCGGGCTGCAGTTCATCGAGCACCCTGGCTACAACCGGGATCGCGGACCGGTCGTTGTGGAAATGCTGCGGCTGCACGTGGATTTCTGAACTTCGAGGTTGTAAACACTGCCGTAGTCTGGTATTTTGAGCAGTCAAAATTAATCAGCATGGCAACCGAAATCCCTACGACATCTACCCGAGGCTGGCGGCTCCCGTCGAGCGGGCTCAGCCTTCCCGAAGTCCACGGCACAATCACAATCCCCGAGGGTGCCGGATTCTGGCGCAAATTGTTCGCGTTTGCGGGCCCCGGCTACCTGGTTGCCGTCGGTTACATGGACCCGGGAAATTGGGCAACCGACCTTGCCGGCGGCGCGCGCTACGGCTACGCCCTGCTCAGCGTCATCATGATCTCGAACCTGATGGCGATCCTGCTGCAGGCCCTGTCCGCGCGCCTCGGCATCGCCAGCGGACGTGACCTCGCCCAGGCCTGCCGCGACAGCTACTCCAAGCCCGTCGTCTGGGTCCTGTGGGTGCTGTGCGAAATCGCGATTGCCGCCTGCGACCTGGCCGAAGTGATCGGCGCCGCGATCGCGCTGAATCTTCTTTTCCATTTGCCGCTGCTGCTCGGCGTCATCTTCACGGCCCTCGACGTGCTCGTCGTCCTGTTCCTGCAGCACCGCGGCTTCCGCTACGTCGAAGCGCTGGTCGTCGCGCTGATCGTGCTGATTGCGGGATCGTTCGCGGTGGAGCTGTGGCTCTCTCGCCCGGATCTCGCCGGCATCGCGCTGGGCTTCATTCCGCGCGCGGAGATCCTCAGCAACCCGAGCATGCTCTACATCGCCATCGGCATCCTCGGCGCAACGGTGATGCCGCACAACCTGTACCTGCACTCGTCGATCGTACAGACGCGGAAATACGGCGACACGCACGAGAACCGGAAGGAAGCGATCCGCTTCGCGTCGATCGATTCCGCCGTCGCGCTGATGTTCGCGCTGTTCATCAACGCCGCGATCCTGATCATGGCCGCAGCCACCTTTCACGGCACGGGCCACCAGGACGTGGCGGAAATCGGCGACGCCTATCAGCTCCTCTCGCCCCTGCTCGGCACGACGATGGCGAGCGTGCTGTTTGCGGTGGCGCTGTTGTGCTCGGGACAGAACGCGACGCTGACGGGGACGCTCGCAGGGCAGATCGTGATGGAGGGCTTCATCAACCTGCGCATCCGTCCGTGGCTGCGGCGGCTGGTGACCCGGCTCATTGCGATCATCCCGGCGGTGATCGTCGTCTACATCTACGGTGAGCGCGGCGCCGGCCCGCTGCTGATCGGGAGCCAGGTGGTGCTCAGCCTGCAGTTGCCGTTCGCGGTGTTCCCGCTGGTGATGTTCACGGGCGATCCGCACAAGATGGGCTCCTTCGCGAACCCACGGTGGGTGAAGGTGCTGGCGTGGACGGTTGCGGTTATCATCGCAGCGCTCAACGTGTGGCTCCTGTATCAGACCTTTGTGGACCTGTAGATGTATCGACGCATTCTCGTCGCGATTGAAAACTCACCCGCCGACCGCACCATCCTGACGCACGTGTCCCAGCTGGCGAAACTGACCGGCGCCTCGCTGCTGCTCGTTCACGTCGCCGACGGCTGGGCCGCGCGCAACTTCGATCAGCTGAAGCTGCGCGAGTCGGAAGAGATGAAAGCCGACCGCGTGTATCTCGAACAGGTGCGCGCGGGCCTCGAAGCGCAGGGCTTCACGGTGGAGACGCGCCTGGCAATGGGCGATCCGGCAACGGAGCTGATCAAGGCGTCCGAGGAGCTCGGCGTCGATCTGATCGCGATGTCCACGCACGGTCACCGGTTCGTGAAGGACATGCTGCTCGGCGCCACGGCCGACAAGGTCCGGCACCTCGTCAAGGTTCCGGTGCTCCTCCTCCGCGCGCAGTAACCACCTGACCTACCAGACTCATCTGTCCTACCAGACCCACCTGACCTGCCAGGCCTCTGTGCTATAAAGCTCTTTGACGGCTGCCCCTGAACCGATCCACGCGCACGCGATCGAGAACATCCGGTTCATCCGCGACACGATATCGGGGGCGTCTGCGTTCACCGCCGTGCCGGGGTGGGGCGGCGTGCTGATGGGCGTCACGGCCGTGATCATCGCGATCGTCTCCGGCCCGCCCGACAACACCACGCATTGGGTGACGGTGTGGCTCGCCGAAGCCGCGATCGCCGCGGCGATCGCCCTCGTCGCGATGACCGTGAAGGCGCGGCGGACCGGCGCCCCGTTGTCCACCGCGGCTCCGGCGCATCGCTTCGCGCTGGCCTACGTGCCGCCGCTGCTCGCCGGCATCGTGCTGACGCCGGTGTTCGCCACGACGGGAATGATGACCAGGCTGCCAGGATGCTGGCTGCTGCTGTACGGCACCGCGGTCGCGACTGGCGGCGCATTTTCCGTGCGCGTCGTGCCGTTGATGGGCGCGTGTTTCATGGTCCTCGGCGCCGTCGCGTTTGCCGCGCCGGTGGCGTGGGGACACTGGCTGATGGCCGCCGGTTTCGGCGGCCTCCACATCGGATTCGGTCTGGTAATCGCAAGGAGATACGGTGGCTAAGGCCTTACGGAAGTCAGAACTTAGAACTCAGAAGTCAGAACTCAAAGTTGAAAAACGGGAAAAGCGCAGTCCGCTCGAGCTCGACCGACTGATTCACGAGCGCTTACGCCTGGGAATCGTCAGCGCGCTGGCCGTGAATCAGCGGTTGACGTTCAACGATCTGAAGGCACTGCTGCAGACCACGGACGGCAACCTGAGCGTGCATGCGCGCAAACTCGAGGACGCGGCCTACATCGCGTGCGCGAAATCGTTCGAGGGCCGCGTCCCGCGCACTGAATACCGCTTGACCGCGGCCGGCCGCCGCGCCTTCGACAAATACCTGTCGCACATGGAATCGATCATCAAGGCAGTACGAGACTGAAATTTCAGACCTCAGACGGCAGATGTCAGACTGCCGTCAGCCCTAAGCCATTAGCACTGTCCCTGTCCCTGTCCCAACCACCCGCCTCCCTCCGGTGTCTACTGTCTGTGTGACCGACGTGGAATTGGTCGCGCGGGCCCGGCAGGGGGATCCTGCCGCGTTCGGCGAACTGGTGGAGCGGCATCGGGCGGCGGTCTATCGCGCCGCGCTGGCGGCGCTCAGATCGCCGGCTGACGCGGAGGATGCGGCGCAGGACGCGTTCCTGCTGGCGTACCGCCGGCTCGACAGCTTCCGCGGCGATGCCAGCTTCAAGACCTGGCTACTGACGATTACGTGGCACCAGGCGATCAACCGGCGCCGCAGCCTGTCGAGTGTCTGGCGGCGGGTGGTCGCGCCGAAGACGGAGGCCGAAGCCGATGCGATGATGGCGAACGCGCCCGCGGCGGGGCCGTCGCCTGAAGCAGCGGCCGCGCAGGAAGAACTGCGGCGCGGCATCCGTGAGGCGATTCGCGCGCTGTCGCCGAAGCTACGTGACGCGCTGCTTCTCGCGCAGGCCGGCGACTACAGCTACGAGGAAATCGGCGCGATGCTGCACGCGCCGCTCGGGACGATCAAGTGGCGGGTGTCCGAGGCGCGAAAGATGATCCGCAAACACCTGGAGGCGCACGGATACGGCGATGTCTGAGGAACTTCTCGACCAGGCGATCGCCGAGGTGGCGCGCGAACTGACGCGCGGGGAACCCGGCAGCGCGTTTCGCGCCCAAGTGATGGCGCGCATCAACGCCGGCGATCGGCCGCGGTATACGGCCTGGCGCGCGGCGTGGGTACTCTCGCCGGTGGCGGTCGCGGCGATCGTGATCGCCGCGTTCCTCTTCCGCACAACGACGCCCGTCTCTGCGCCGGCGGTCGCCGTTGCCGGGCGGGCCGAGCAAGCTCGGCCCCTGCGCGATCAGCGCGATCGGATCGCGACGGCCGTCGATTCGGCGTCCGAACGCGCGGTGGCCGCGACGCCGGAAGGGGCAGGGCTTGCTCCGTCCAGACCCGCCAGCAACCGCGTGGTCACCAATCGCCCGGCGGCGCGCCCGGTGCTCGATCCGCTTGCGGCGCCGCCACTCGCCGTTGCGTCGATCGCGGTCGACACGCTCGCACAGGATCCCATTCAGATCGAACGGCTCGACGCCATCGCTCCGATGACTGTTGCGCCGCTCGACATCCCCGACGTCCAAAGGAGAGACCAATGACGACACGCACGCTCGTGTTCATCGCATTGCTGACCGCCACCGCAGCCCAGGCCGTCGCGCAGCCGACGCGTCAACCCGCACAGGCGCCGCGGGCCAGGTCCGCTACGCCGACACCGGAAGCAGCGCCTCCATCGCCGCCGCCTGCGCCGGCCGTCGCCGGCGGCGCCATTCGGCGCGCCCGGCCCGGGCAGCCGATCAACGTGAAGGTCGAGTTCACGCTTACGGATCAGCGCGCCGAGGGACCCGCCGTCAAGCGAACTGTCAGCGTCATCGTCGCCGACGCGTATACCGGTCAGATCCGTTCGCAGTCCGACGTTTTCGGCATCGGCGCCATACCGCTGAACATCGATACGTCGCCAGAGCTGTTGACCGACGGCAAGATTCGCGTGGGCTTCAATCTGCAGTACGACTGGCCGGCGCCGCTGGATCAGACGACTCCAGGACCCAATCCTCCGCGCGGCACAGTCATGAAGACGGCCATGCAGGACAGCATGTCGTTGATTCTGGAAAGCGGAAAGTCGATGGTCGCGGCACAGTCAGCCGATCCGATCGGCGATCGCAAGGTGACGGTGGAAGTGAAGGCGACGATACTGAAGTAGCGCACAACTCGATTCGTGTTATGTTCGCCGTGGAAATGTAAGTAAATTGAAAAGAGACATCAAATGACGTACCGGGGGTAAATAGCACACCCCATGCCCCCGTATCCTGCTATACGACAAGAAGTAGTGTGCCTTCCAATCAGCCTGGAGCTAACGGTGTTCAGACGCGTTTATGCCCGGTCTCTCATCGTCATCGGGGCGTGCGCCCTCGCCATTATCAGCGCCGCCTGCGGGAGCAGTACGCCAGCGGCGGGAGCGGGCGGCGGACGCGGTGGGCGAGGCCGCGGCGACGGTGCCGCTGCGCCGGTTGTCACCGCCAAAGTTTCGTCGAAAGACGTGCCGGTCGATCTCGCGGCGATTGGGAACGTGGAAGCCTACGCCAGCATTTCGGTGCGGTCGCAGGTGACCGGCGTCCTGCAGGAACTGTCCATCCACGAAGGCGATCTCGTCAAGCAGGGCCAACTGCTCTTCACCATCGATCGTCGTCCGTTCCAAGCGGCGCTCGCGTCGGCTGAAGCGAACCTCGTGCGCGACCATGCCCTGCTCGCGCAGGCTGAAGCGCAGCTCGCGCGCGATGCGTCCAACGCCGAATATCAGCAGATGTCCGCCGAGCGTCAGATGCAATTGAACCAGCGCGGCATCATCTCGAAGGACGTCGCCGAGCAGACCCGCGCCCAGGCCGACGCTACCGCGGCCACGGTCAAGGCCGATCGCGCGTCGATTGAAAGCGCGCGCGCCCAGCTCGTCGCACAGCAGGGTGCGGTCGACGCCGCGAAGGTCTCACTCGACTACACCACGATCAGATCCGCCATCGACGGCCAAAGCGGCAATCTCGGCGTGAAGGTCGGCAGCCTGGTCACCGCGAACCAGACCGAGTTGACGACGGTCGCGCGCGTGCAGCCGGTGCTGGTCACCTTCACCGTGCCGGCGATTCATCTCGGCACGATCAAGGGACACATGGCGTCCGGCAAACTGCCGGTCACGGCCACGCCGCAGGATGCGGCCGCGCAGCCGGCGCCCGGCGTCCTGAGCTTCGTCGACAACGCGGTCGACATGACGACCGACACGATCAAGCTGAAAGCCACGTTCGACAACCCGGACCGGCGTCTCTGGCCGGGACAGTTCGCGCGCGTATCTCTGCGTCTGACGACGCTCGACAACGCGACCGTGGTGCCGTCGCAGGCGGTGCAGACCGGCCAGGACGGTCAGTACGTCTTCGTCGTGAAAGACGATCAGACGGTCGAGCAACGCTCGGTCACGGTGGGGCAGCGCGTCGAGGACGACACGGTCGTGCAGAAGGGCCTCAAGCCCGGCGAGACGGTCGTCACCGAAGGGCAGCTCCGGCTCGAGCCCGGCTCGCGCGTCACGACAGACCTGTCCGGCCGTGGCGCCGGCGGTCGTGGACGCGGCGGCCGTGGCGGGGCACGCGGAGATAGCGGCCAGGGCCGCGGACGTCAGTGACGACTGAGCAGGTCTCAACTCTCAGGGCTCAACGTGAACGTCTCTGAAGTTTTCATCCGCCGACCGATCGCCACCAGCCTGCTGATGGCCGGCATCGCGTTGTTCGGCGTCATCGCCTATCGCGCGCTGCCGGTCAGCGATCTTCCGCAGGTGGACTACCCGACGCTGAACGTCAGCGCGAGCCTGCCAGGCGGCGACCCGGTGACGATGGCGTCGTCGGTGGCCAGCCCGCTCGAGCGTCAGTTCACGACGATTGCCGGCCTCGACTCGATGACGTCGCGCAGCGGGTCGGGCAACACCAACATCACGCTGCAGTTCGATCTCAACCGCGACATCGACAGCGCGACCGTTGACGTCCAGACAGCGATCGCGGCCGTCATGCCCCTGCTGCCCGCCGGCATGCCATCGGCGCCCTCGTTCCGGAAGAACAACCCGAACGACCAGCCGATCCTGATGCTGAACCTCACCTCCAATACGCTGCCGTTGTCGGCGCTGGACGAGTACGCGGAAACGATGATTGCGCCGCGCATCTCGATGGTCAGCGGCGTGTCGCAGGTGCAGGTGCAGGGCGCGTCGAAGTACGCGGTCCGTGTGCAGCTCGATCCCGACAAGCTTCACGCGCAGCACATCGGGCTCAACGAAATCGACACCGCGCTCCAGAACTGGAACGTCAACCTGCCGACGGGGCAGCTCTTCGGCGACTCCACCTACAACATCAAGGCGGGCGGCCAACTGATGAACGCGGCGGCCTTCCGTCCGATCATCGTCAGCTATCGCAAGGGCGCGCCGGTGCGTCTCGATCAGGTGGCCAACGTCATCGACAGCATCGAGAACGTGATGAACGGCTCGTGGTTCTACACCAAGCCGAACGGCCCCGAGGGTCCGCCGCTGAAGCAGACGGCGATCACGCTGCAGGTGATGCGGCAGCCGGGCACGAACACGATCGAGGTCACCGACGCGGTCCGCGCGCTGCTGCCGTCGTTCGAGTCGCAGATTCCGCCGTCCGTGCATCTGACGCCCCGGCAGGACCGATCGCGCACGATCCGCTCGGCGTTCAAAGACATCCAGATCACCATGCTGGTCACGCTCCTGCTGGTGGTCGGCGTGATCTACCTCTTCCTGCACAACGCCTCGGCGACGATGATTCCGGCGCTGGCGCTGCCCTTCTCCATCCTCGGCACGTTCGCCGTGATGCAGATGCTGCATTTCAGCTTGAACAACCTCTCGATGATGGCGCTGATCCTCTCCATCGGCTTCGTCGTCGACGACGCGATCGTGATGCTCGAGAACATCGTGCGCCACATGGAGGCGGGCGAAAAGCCGCTCGAAGCGTCGCTGAAGGGCTCGGCGGAAATCGGCTTCACGATTCTGACGATGACCACGTCGCTGGCGGCGGTGTTCATCCCGATTCTCTTCATGAGCGGCATCCTCGGCCGTCTGTTCCGAGAATTCGCGGTGACGATCACCACGGCGATTCTGATTTCCGGCGTCGTCTCGGTGACGCTGACGCCGATGCTCTGCAGCCGCTTCCTGAAAGTCGTGCATACCAAGAAAGGCTTTGCCGGGCTGATGGACCGGGCATTTGACGGCCTGCTGCACGGTTACGAGTGGAGCCTGGCGATCGTCCTGCGCCACCGCCCGGTGATGCTGGGCGTCTTCGTCGCCGTGGCGATCGCCACCGTGCGGATGTTCAACATCATCCCGACCGGGTTCATTCCCGATCAGGACAACGACTCGATGTTCGTCAGCCTGAGCGCCGCGCAGGGCACCTCGTACTACGACATGTCGAAGTGGACCCAGCAGGTCGGCGACGTCGTGATCAAGAACAAGTACGTCGACTCGTTCCTGGCCAGCGTCGGCGGCGGTCCCGGCGGCGGCGGCTCGAACAACGGCCGCCTGATGGTGCAGCTGCTGCCACGCGCCAACCGCGACCTCACGGCGCAGCAGATCGCGCAGCAGATCCGGCCGCAACTCCTGCGCTACCCCGGGTTCCGCGGCTTCGTCGGCCTGCCGCCCTCGCTGCAGATCGGCGGGCGCATGGGCAACCAGAACTTCAGCATCATGATGCAGAGCATGAACACTGAAGAGCTCTACGAGTGGGCGCCGAAGCTGCTGGCGGCGATCGAGGCCGAGGTGTCGGACGTGCAGGATCTCTCCACCGACATGGAGATGAAGAGCCCGCGCATCAACCTGGTGATCGACCGCGACAAGGCCGCCGCCACCGGACTCAACGCGACGACGGTGCAGAACGCGCTCTACGACGCGCTGGGCCCGAAATGGGCGACGACGATTTACGGCGACACGGCGCAGTACCGCGTGCTGCTCGAGCTCGATCCGAAATATCAGGGACACATCGAGTCGCTCGAGAAGGTCGCGTTCAAGGCGCCGAGCGGCGCGCTGGTACCGCTGCAGTCGGTGATCAACTTCAAGGAAACGGTCGGCCCGCAGTCGATCAATCACTCCGGCCAGCTGCCCTCGGTGTCCGTCTCGTTCGGCCTGAAGCCCGGCGTCTCGCTCGGCGCGGCGACGGCGAAGGTGCAGCAGGTGGCCAATCGCATCCTGCCGCCGACCATCACCACCAGCTTCGAAGGCCAGGCCAAGGTGTTCCAGCAGTCGATGAACAACCTCGGCCTGCTGCTCTTCATCGCGATCGGCGTCGTCTACATCGTGCTGGGCGCGCTCTACGAGAGCTACATCCACCCGATCACGATTCTCTCGGGGCTGCCATCGGCGGGCCTCGGCGCCCTGGTCACCCTCTACCTGTTCGGCAACGAACTAAACATCTACTCGTTTGTCGGCCTGGTGATGCTGATCGGCATCGTCAAGAAGAACGCGATCATGCAGATCGACTTCGCGCTGGACGCCGAGCGCAAGCACGGCAAGACGCCGACCGAGGCGATCTACGAAGGCTGCGTCATCCGCTTCCGGCCGATCATGATGACGACGATGGCGGCGCTGCTCGGGTCGGTGCCGATCGCGCTCGGCTACGGCGCCGGCGGCGAAGCGCGACGGCCGCTCGGGCTGGCGGTCGTCGGCGGTCTGGTGGTGTCGCAGCTGATCACGCTGTATCTGACGCCGGTCGTCTACACCTACATGGCCGGCCTGTTCAAGACACGACGGATCGCCGTGACAAAGCCGGTCACGGCTTAGTGGTCAAGTCTGAACTCTCAAGGCTCAACTCTCAGCGGTAAGAGGGTTGAACGGTGAGAGTTGAAAGTTGAGAGTTGAGAGTTGAATATCTCTGAAGGGTTCATCAAGCGGCCGATCGCCACGAGTCTGCTGATGGCGGCGATCGCGCTGTTCGGGATGGTCGCGTATCGCTCGCTGCCGGTCAGCGATCTGCCCAACGTCGACTTCCCCACGCTGCTGGTCACTGCGCAGCTGCCGGGCGCGAGTCCGGAAACAATGGGCGCTTCGGTCGCCACGCCGCTCGAGAACCAGTTCTCGATGATCGCCGGCCTCGAGTCGATGACATCGGTCAACTCGCTCGGGTCCACGCAGATCACGCTCGAGTTCGACCTGAACCGCAGCCTCGACGGCGCCGCGGTCGACGTGCAGGGCGCGATCACGCAGGCGGCGCGCCTGCTGCCGCAAGGCATGCCGACGCCGCCGACCTTCACGAAGGTGAACCCGGCCGACCAGCCGATTCTCTATCTCGTGATCACGTCGACCACGGTACCGCCGTGGACGCTGGATGAATACGCCGAGACGCGCATCGCGCAGCGCATCTCGATGGTCAGCGGCGTCGCCCAGGTGCAGGTGCTCGGCAGCCAGAAGTTTGCCGTACACGCGCAGCTCGATCCGCACAAGCTCGCCGCCCGCCAGATCGGTATCAACGAGGTCGAGCAGTCCCTGCGCGCGTGGAACGTCAACACCCCGACCGGGTCGATCATCGGGCCGCACAAGACCTACACGCTGCAGGCCACCGGCCAGCTGATGACGGCCGACGAATACAAGAACATGATCGTCGCCTACCGCAACGGCGCGCCGGTGCGCCTGGGCGAGCTGGGCAACATCAAGGACGGCGTCGAAGACGAGCGCACGGCGTCGTGGTTCTACACAGCTGATGGCGAGCAGCGCGCAATCACGCTCGGCATTCAGCGCCAGCCCGGCACCAACACGATCGCGGTCGCCGACGCGGTGAAGGCGCTGATGCCGCAGTGGAAGCTGGAACTGCCGTCCAGCATTCACATGGACGTCCTCTACGATCGTTCGGACACGATTCGCGAGTCGTACCGCGACGTGCAGTTCACCATGCTGTTGACGCTGGCGCTGGTGATCATGGTGATCTTCGTGTTCCTGCGCAACGTCTGGGCGACGGTGATCCCCAGCCTCGCACTCCCCTTCTCGATCATCGGCACCTTCGCCGTGATGTACATGCTCGGCTACAGCCTCGACAACCTGTCGATGATGGCCCTCATCCTCTCGGTTGGCTTCGTGGTCGACGATGCGATCGTGATGCTGGAGAACATCTACCGCCACGTCGAGATGGGTGAAGACCCGCTGACCGCCTCGCTGGTCGGATCGCGTGAGATCGGATTCACCATCGTCTCGATGACGCTGTCGCTGGCGGCCGTGTTCATCCCCGTGCTGTTCATGGGCGGCGTCCTGGGACGGCTGTTCCGCGAGTTCTCGGTCACCATCTGCGTCGCGATTCTGATCTCCGGCGTGGTCTCCGTGACGCTGACGCCGATGCTATGCAGCCTGTTCCTGAAGAGGCCAACCAAGCATGGCGATGCATCGACGTTCGGGAAAGCCACCGAACAGGGCTTCGACAGCCTGCTGCGCGGCTACGACAACGCGCTGAAGATCGTCCTCGAGCACCGCCCGGCGACGATGGCCACGTTTGTCGTGGTGCTGATCATGACCGGCGTCCTCTTTGTCCTCGTGCCGAAGGGCTTCATCCCCGAGCAGGACACCGATCAGATTGCGGTGGTCACCGAAGCGGCGCAGGGCACGTCGTACGACAAGCTGGTCGAATATCAGGACCAGGTGGCCAACATCCTCCGGAAGGATCCGAACGTCGAGGGACTGGTTTCGACCATCGGCGGCAGCGCGGCGGCGACGCTCGGCGGACCCAATCTCGGGCAAATCGTCGTGCATCTGAAACCGCGAGGCGAGCGCAGGGAACTGGCGACGCAAATCATCGCGCGGCTGCGGCCGGAGATGTCCAAAGTCGTCGGTATGGACGTCTACATGCAGAATCCGCCGACGGTTCGCATCGGCGGACAGGTCAGCAAGAGCCTGTATCAGTATTCAATGCAGTCGCCGAACCGCGAGGAACTGTACGCCGCGTCGCGCGATCTGAAGAAAGCGTTGACCGGACTCGAGGGGATCGAAGATTTGACGAGCGACCTCGAGATCTCCAGCCCGCAGGTCAACGTCGAGATCGACCGTGACAAGGCGGCCGCACTCGGCGTCACCGCGAGCCAGATCGAGAACGCGTTCTACGACGCCTACGGCCCGCGCTGGGTCTCGACGATTTATGCGCCGGTCAACGAGTACAAAGTGCTGCTGGAACTCGCGCCGGAATTCCAGAACGACCCGTCCGCGATGTCGCTGCTGTATTTCAAGGCGACGCCCGCCGCGGGCGCCACGGGGACGAACGCGAGTGGGGCAACGGGCGGAGCGACCGCTGCGGCCACGGGCGCGGGTGGCGCGGCCGGCGCCGGTGGCGCCAACGCGACGTCGGCCGGCACGGTGGTTCCGCTCGACACGCTCGCGAAAATGACGCAGGTCGTCGGCCCGCAGACCGTCAACCATCACGGTCAGTTGCCGGCGGTGACGATCTCCTTCGGCCTCGCACCCGGCGCGTCGCTCGGCGATGTGCTGACCCGCGTACAGGCGGTGGCGGACAAAACGCTGCCGGAGACGGTGAGCGGCGCGTTCCAGGGCGCGGCGAAGGCGTTCGAGAGCTCGCTCGGCAACCTCGCCGTGCTGCTCGTCATCGCCATCATGGTCGTCTACATCGTGCTCGGCATCCTGTACGAGAGCTACATCCACCCGCTCACAATTCTGTCGGGCCTGCCGTCTGCGGCGTTCGGCGCGCTGGTCACGCTGATTGTCTTCCGGATGGATCTGAATATCTACGCGTTTGTCGGCATGATCATGCTGATCGGCATCGTCGAGAAGAACGCGATCATGCAGATCGACTTCGCGCTCGAAGCCGAGCGCGGCGGCAAGAAACCGGAGGAGGCGATCTACGAAGGCTGCCTGGTCCGGTTCCGCCCGATCATGATGACGACGATGGCGGCGCTGCTCGGGGCACTGCCGATTGCGGTCGGCTACGGCGCCGGCGGCGAAGCGCGGCAGCCGCTCGGCCTGGTCGTTGTCGGCGGCCTGTTGTTCTCGCAGCTGGTGACGCTGTTCCTGACGCCGGTCGTCTACACCTACATGGCGCAGCTGCAGAGCTGGATGAAGTCGCGCCAGACGGCGCCCATACTCACCCCGGCTAGTGCCGGAAAGTAAGGTCTTGAAATCTGTCGGCATGGCTCCTGCAGCAAAGGCTGCAAGATGTCCAAACGCACTGTTCAGTTAACCTTCGCGATCGTCACTTCCCTGTCCCTCTGCGCCGACATCAGCGCGACCGCGAAGAAACCACCCGTCCGCCGCGCGCCACCTGCTGCAGCCCTGCGCTGCGGCGATCTCGTCAGCTTCCAGGTGCTGCTCGATCGACAGGGATTCTCGCCGGGCCAGATTGACGGCAAGGCCGGCGCGAACTTTTCTCACACGCTTGCCGCGTTCCAGACGGAAAAGAGCCTGCCATCCACCGGTCAACCGGATTGCGCCACATGGAAGGCCCTGGGCGCCGACTCCGGTGAGCCGGCGATCACGACGTATACGGTGACGGACAAAGACGTCAGCGGCCCCTTCAGCAAGATTCCGCCGAGGCTCGCTCAGCAGTCGAAACTCGACGCGCTCGGCTACCAATCAACGACCGAGCTGATCACGGAGCGGTTCCACGTGTCTCCGGCGATGCTGGCGCAGTTGAATCGCGGTGTGCCGATGACGGCGGGCTCGACGATCAAAGTGCCCGCGGTGACGGCGTTTGATGCGAACGCCAAACCCGTGCACGATACGCAAGCCGGCGACATCACCATTCAGGTGTCGCGCGAGGAGTCGGCGTTGCGGGCGACGCGCGCCGACGGCACGCTCATCTTCTTCGCGCCGGTGTCGAGCGGCAGCCTGCACGATCCACTGCCACCCGGGGCGTGGAAAGTAAACGGCGTCAGCTGGCACCCGGTGTTTCACTACAACCCGGATCTGTTCTGGGACGCGAAAGCGGCAGACGAGAAGGCGGCGATCAAAGCTGGCCCGAACAATCCGGTCGGCGTCGTCTGGGTCGCGCTGAACCTCGAACACTATGGGATCCACGGCACGCCGGAACCGGGCAACATTGGCCATACCGAATCGCATGGTTGCGTACGCATGACGAACTGGGATGCGGCGCGTCTGGCGGCGCTGGTGAAACCAGGGACGGCGGTGACATTCAAGTGAGCCGGATGCGATTCCGCGGCGCGGTGCCGCTGGCGCTGCTGGCCAGTTTCGCCGCGGGCGTGCTCATCGACGGATGGGTGAGGATGCACGGACCGCCGAAGCCGGCGCAGGTCGAGACGTCATCCGACGTATTCCTCGCCGCGCCGTCGAAGCGAGCCGCCGCACCGGCACCGCCGCCCCCTGGCGCCGCTGCACCCGAGGTGGCGTCTGTTCGACCGATCTCGCCGGCTGCGGCGGTCGCGGCCACCGGTGATCGGCCGACGACGCCCATTCGTCTGCCGATCGACGGCGTCGACGTCGAGTCGTTCAAGAACGGCTTCGCGGAACGGCGCGGCAGCGATCGCCCGCACGAAGCGGTGGACATGATGGCACCCCGCAACACCCCGGTGCATGCCGTGGTGAACGGCACGATCGCCAAACTGTTCACGAGCAAACAGGGCGGTCTCACCGTCTATCAGTTCGATCGCGAAGGACATCTCTGCTACTACTACGCGCATCTCGATCACTACGTAGACGGTCTCAAGGACGGACAGGCGATCCTCCAGGGCGAGGTCATCGGCTACGTCGGCACCACCGGTAACGCGCCGCCGGGCGCGCCCCATCTGCATTTCGCCGTGTTCGAACTCGGCACCGACAAACGCTGGTGGCAGGGGCGGCCGTTGGATCCCTATAGGGTGTTCAAAGAAAAGGACTGAGGGCTTAGGGCTCAGGGCTTACGATACTTGACGCGTGCGACCGATTCCGCCTCTCGTCGTCCTTATCCTCGTCGCGCTGACCGGATCGGCTCGCGCCCAGGATCCGCCGAAACGCGATCACGACATCGAGATTCTCGTCGTGGACGCGTACAACGCGCCGCCGGAGTTTGTGTCCGACGCGCTGATCCGGATCTCGTCGCTCCCGAAGGTCGACAAAGCCTGGCGGCGCGAGCTACTGGACGAGGCATACATGCGCGCGTACGGCGCGCCCGAACAGTACCGCCGCACCACCACGCAGCAGATCCCGCCGGACAGCCGTCAAGGCGCGCAGGTGTTCGCCTACGCCTCTGCGCTGACGCGCGTGACGCTGCAGGTCCGCGTCGTCCAGTTGATGGCGGCCGTGGACCGCGATCGCGCCCGCGAACTCTTCGAGTGGATCGACCTCAACCTCGCGCCGGGCGTGTGCGCGGATCCGCTGGTCCCAGCCGTTGACGACTACTACGCCACGCTGGGCATGCTCGCGCGCACGGCCTACGCGCGCAATCGCGCCGACGCGCTGAACTTTCTGGAGCTCTACGCGTGGCGCGCGCACCTGCCATCAGAAATGCCCGCGGTCGCCCGCGCGATCCAGCGTTTCCGGTCGGGATCGCTCGAAGCCGCGTATTTCGAAGGATTGTTCCGGCTGATTCTCCAGGGCAGTTCAACCGACGCGCCCGGCTTCGCGTCCGCCGCGCCGGACATCGTCTCGAGGATCACGGACCTGCAAATCGCCGACGCCGCGCTCGGCCTGACCGGATCGAGCCTGATGGACTCGCTGCGCGCGTATCTGATCGCGCAGTTCAAGGCGCCGCGCTGCGCCGACAACGTGACGGCGGCGCTGATGCCGACGACGTTCAATGCTGCGTTGCGCCGGGCCAAGGCGGACGCCGACGTCAGCCCGCTCGACGCGGCCGCGGCGCGCTTCCAGACGACGCTCGGCGTGGCGCACATCGATATGTACTGGCAGTCGTTCGACGCCGTCCGGCTGCACGACGCCGCCGTCAAGCTGCGCGGACGTGGAACAGTGCCGTTGCCGTTACGGGTGCGGCAGACCGCTGAGTGGCGCAACCAGGCGGAGGGCCTGCTCACCGACATCGAGCGGTGGAACGGGAGAAGCGAGCCGGCCGAACGCGACTACTTCTATCAAAAGGCGGTGCTGTTCACGTGGCTGCTCGATCTGATGCCGGCCAGCCAAGTGCGTTCGCGCGCGCTGCGCGCCTTCGTCGATTTTCTGCGCCGTACTGACACGGACGTGAACCAGCGGATGCTGTGGTCCGCGTTCGTGCACCGCCTGCTCGAAATGTCGCGCGGACCGTTTCGATCGGAAGTGCTCACCGCGATGGAGGACACGCATCAGCCCGTGCTGTGGCTGTACGCGCGGCTCGAACGGCTGGCGCCGGAGCGGCGACCATGAGAGAAGTGCAGGGTGCAAGGTGCAGCGTGCAAGGTGCAGGGTGCGGCGTGCGGCGTGCTGGGTTCAGGAGCGGGCAAGCAGGCAGACGGCGGACCACGGCTTGGCGCCCTGCTCGCCGTCGGACTCCGGCAGCATCGCGAACATCCGCATCGCCAGCGGCAGCCGTCCGATTTTGGCCGCGGCCTTGATCAGCGAACGGACTTCGAGCGGTCGCCACCCGTGCGCGCTGAAAAACGGCGGTCCTGCCGTTGGCGCGAACAGAAACGGCGCACCCGCGGCGTTCACCGCGCTGCCGACCGACTGCTTCATCATCTCAATCAAGCCCGGCGACGCCATGTCCAGCGCCCAGTGCTGAATGCTCGCCGGCCCGGCAAGATCTCGAGCCAGCGCGCCTACCGCATCCGGCATCAGGTAGATCACCAGCCCTTCTGAAATCACGACGACGTGCTTCGCGTGACGCCCGAGATCGGCGAACAGGCCACGGCGGCCGTCCTCGTTCGTCAAATCGAGCCGCACGCGTTCCAGTTGACACACCGGCTTCGCGTCTCCGAGGATCTCTTCCTTGTAGTCCAGGATGTCCGGCAGATCGACTTCCACCCACCGCAGCGACGCCGGTAGCTCCATGCGGTACGGGCGCGTGTCGAGGCCGGCGGCCAGGTTCACGACCACATCGGCGCCGTGCTTGACGAGCCGGGTGACGAATCGATCGAACAGATACGTGCGGGCGATGAACGACCACGCGTTATCGTCACCGAAGGTCAGCGCAGCGGCGATCCGCTCGCCACGTTCGCCGGCCAGGGCCCTCGCGAACGGATCGCGGAAGACGGCGTCTTCACGCTCGCTCTCGCGCGCGCGATACACAGCCATCCAGCGCGCCGTGTCCGACACATCGCGGATCAGTGGCTCGTCCATCACTGCTCGGGTCAGCGGTCGGGCGGCGCCTGGACCGTGACGGTGATGTCTTTGGCCGACACGAGGATCCCGTCGTCGGCGTACGCGCGGAGGACGTAGGTGCCTGGCGCGCTGAAGCGGACCGTGGTCGAGGCCTTGCCGTCAGCGACCGGGACTTTCCGCGGCGCGAAGTGAACCGCGCGCGCGTCGCCCCGATAGACGACCCAGATCACGCCGAGCCGAACGCCGCGATCCAACCGCACGACAGCCTGACTCAGCGGCCCTTCAACCCGTGCATTCGATCCGCTCTGGCTCGGACGATTCGTCGGCTTGCCGTCGTCCACGACAAACGCGTCGAGCGTCAGCGAGGCCCCGGCGGCGATCGCACGCGTCGCCGCACCCTCGACTCTGATCGATGGCGCCTCGTCCGGCTCGCCGAGTTCCCCCGGACCGCCGCGGTTCTGCTGATACGTGCCGACGTCGATCTCCCACGTCGGCATCAGCGAGGCGTACGCTTTCTCGGTCTTGCCGTGCGAGGTCACCGTCCAGACGAGATCTCTCTTGCCCCAGTCCTTCGGCACGCGCACCGTGAACACGTACTGCTGCCGCCGCGTGTAGAAATGCGCGGGCTGACCCTGATCCGGAATGCCTGGCTCGATGAAATTCTCACGGCCGACCGGGACGTCGAGATCTTCCTCGTAGTTCCGGTTCATGTAGCCGAAGACCATGTTGAAGCTGCCGTCGGCGTTGCGCTCCCAGCCCTCGAAGACGGGGACGACATCCTGACCGGTGGCGTAGCGGATCTGCGCGAACGAGAAAGAAGGAACCGCCGAGATCGCTGAGATCGCAAAGCAAAGAAATATCTTGCTCAGCGTTCTTTGCGGTCTCCGCGGTTTCTTCTGGATCGTCGTGTTCACTGTTGCGCGGCGGTGCGGCTGGCCTTGATCGCGTTGCGGACGGCGACCTCTGCTTTGAACTCGTCGTCGCTCATCGGGTAGAACGTCAGCCAGTGGCGCGACATGTCGTCGGTGGTGCGGTTACCGAAGCCGACCCAATTTCTCGGGTCGGGGTTGTACTTGTTGCCCGCCGAGTTATCGTGCCAGCTGATGACGTGCATGATCGTTCCCGCCGGCAGCAGCGGCGCCACTTCGTCCGCGTAGTTGTAGACGATCTGCCAGTTGAAGTCGTAGTTCACGCAGTTCAACTGCTCGACCTTCATGTCCGGATAGATCGCCTCGAGACACTGCCGCTTGCCGCGGTTGTGCATGTGCGGCATGAACCCGACCAGATGCGACGGCTTGTCGATCTTGTAGTACGCATCGCTGCGCACGTTGTCCGCGCCGGCCGGAATGTCGAGGTCGTCCTGATTCGGCGAGAGGATCGTGGTGACGACGTGGGTCGGCACGACACCCTTCGGATAAAAGACGATGCCGACTTCGGTGCGATCGGTCACCGGCTCGCCAATCGCGTGATAGTGCATGTTGAAACGGACCTTCGCGCCCGCTTTCATCAGCTTGCCCGATCCCTCGGGAAACACGTCGCCATTCTTGCCGACCGCGTATTCCACCAACGTCCCGCCGCCGCTGCTCCCATCGTCGTAGACCAGCGTCTCGACGGAGTGATGCACGACGCGGCGCGCGCCAGGTGACGGCTTGGCTTCGACGGCCTTGATATAGCGATCCTCCGTCAGGCCGGAGGCGGCTTCGAAGATCCCCCACCAGTCGGCGGCCTCGGTCTTCACGGTGAACACCTTCGGCATCGCGACGATCAGATCCGGTTTGCCGATGTGCCAGCGGTCCGCGTCATCGAACTGACGCGGCGGCGGCATGTCTGCAGGATTACCGCGCGGCGCGCCGGCTCCGGCCCAGGCCGAGAGCGTCGCGATCTCGTGATCGGTCAGCGAGGGATCGTCCTTGAACTGGCGGATGCCGACGGTTCGATCGACGTGCCACGGCGGCATCTGCCGCGCCTCGACGCGCTGCTTGATCGAGCGCGCCCAGGGACGCGCATCCTCGTAGGTGATGAGCGACATCGGCGCGATCGAGCCGGGCCGATGACAGTTCTGGCAGGATTTCTGGAAAATGGGCGCCACGTCCTTCGTGAACGTGACCGGAGACGGAGCTGCCGGCGGCTGCGCCGACGCTGAGGCGGCCACACCGAGCAGGAGCGCGACGGCTATGGACAGGAGCGCGAAGGCTTTAGCCGAGCGATCGACGTTTCTCATTTCCGACCTCCGAGCGCGATTATAATCGGCGGCACGACGAAAGGAGCGGCAGTATGCGTTCCGTTATCTTCGGGCTCTTCCTGGTCTCCGCGGTGTCACTCTCGGCGCAGACCCCTACATTCAAGGTCCCGCGCACGAAGGACGGGCGCCCAGATTTGCAGGGCACCTGGGACTTCGCGCAGCTCACCCCCTTTGAACGGCCAGGCGATTTCGCTGGAAAACAGTCGCTGACCGACGAAGAGGCGGAGGAATTCGCACAGCAGCGTATCGAAACCGGGAACAAGGACAAGCGCGACGGCGGCGCGGCTGCCGACGTCGAGCGGGCGTACAACGACTTCTGGTGGGACTTCGGCAAGCGCGTCGCGAAGCAGACGTCGCTGGTCGTCGATCCGCCGGACGGCCGCGTGCCGACGACGACGACCGAGGCGCAGAAGCGCGCCGCGGATCGCCGCGGGCACTACGATAATCCCGAGGAACGACCGCTGGCAGAACGCTGCGTCGTCGGGTTCAATTCGGGCCCGCCGATGGTGCCGAGCGCCTACAACAACAACATGCAGCTGGTGCAGACCCGCGACCACGTGGTCATCCTCAACGAGATGATCCACAGCGCGCGGATCGTCGCGCTGACCGGTCGCGCGCATGCGCCCGGAGAGATTCGATCGCTCACGGGCGACTCGGTCGGCCGCTGGGAAGGCGACACGCTTGTGGTGGACACGACGAATTTTTCGCAGAACGCCGGCTTCCGCGGGGCCACGGCGAACATGCACCTGGTCGAGCGGTTCACGCGCATCGAGCAGGACACGCTTCGGTATGAGTTCACCGTCGACGATCCTGGAACGTGGACCCGCACGTGGAGCGCGTCGATTCCGATGACCCGGACCGACGAGCTGATCTACGAGTACGCCTGCCACGAAAGCAATTACGGCCTCGAGGGCGTGCTGAAGGGCGCGCG
>JANYHS010000028.1 GCA_025358945.1 Acidobacteriota bacterium | reverse complement strand
CGCCATCCGCCATCCGCAATCCGCCATTCACTGCGGAGCCTGCTCCAAATGCCGCGAGCGCCGCGACGCCTTCGTCGCCGCCGCCGTTCCCGACCCCACCACCTACGCCACCACCGCGAACCTGCGCTGAACCGCCCGGCGGCGGCGGTTCGTTGACTCGCCGCAGCTGGCGACGTATTGTGCGCGCGTGAGATGGGCCGTTGCCGCGGCGCTCCTGATGGCGGTCGTCACCGTCGGCGCGCAAGCGCCACCCGACGTCGACACGCTGCTGGCGCGTGTCAGCGCGCGCGTCGAGCAGTACTACCGGCGGGCGCAGCAGATCGTCTGCACTGAAAAGGCCACCGTGCAACCGATCGGCCGCGACTACGGCTCAACCGGCTTCGCGCGGATCACGGAGTCCGAACTGCGGGTCGAATCAGAGACCGCCGCCGACGGCGAGAACCCAACGGACGCGAAGGTGGTGCGGCAGATCATGAAGGTGAACGGCCGGCAGCCACGCGACAAGGACAAGAAGAATCGCGCCGGCTGCACCGACCCCAACCCGCTGTCCACCGAGCCGCTCGCGTTTCTCCTGCCGAACAACCGCGAGGGCTACACCTTCACGTCGGCGGGGTTTGGCAAAGGCAAGGATCGCGGCGCCCTGATGATCGATTTCGTCACCGCCCGTTCGAAAGACGAGGGGAAGCTGACCGAAAACACCAACGGCGTCGAGGACTGCTTCAGCATCTCGATCCCGAGCGCAATAAGAGGACGGGTATGGGTGGATGCCACGACCTACGATGTCCTGCGGATGGAACAGCGCCTGGCCGGGCCGGGAGACGTGCGGGTGGGCTTCGCGGAACAGCGCAAACACAACCTCCCCGCCTTCGTCACTGTCGAGCGGTACGACACGACGACGCGCTACAAACCGGTCGCGTTCGCGGATCCTGATGAAGCCCTGCTGTTGCCTGAATCGATCGAGACCATGGTCGTCTGGCGCAACGGCATGGAATCGACGCGCCGACGCCAGGAATATTCCGACTACCGCCGTTTCCTGACCGGCGGAAGAATCGTCAAATAGATTTCAGCGCGCGCGCATACACGAGCTGACCGGCCAGGTAGGTCTGCACGACCGAAAAATTCGCGTCGAGGACGACGAGATCGGCGACCGCCTCTGGCGCCAGGACACCGTGCCCCACCAGGCCGAGTTCGCGGGCAGGCGTGGTCGCGCAGATCGTCGCCGCATCGACCAGCGACAGCCCCACCGTCCCCACCAACGTCTGAAACGCGCGGTCCATCGTCAACACGCTGCCGGCGATCGTGCCGTCTGGTAGCAGCGCCGTCGATTCGCCAGCGGTGATGACCTGGCCGCCGAGGAAGGCGCGGGAGCCAACCGGGAGGCCGGCCGCGGCGGTCGCGTCGGTGATCGCGAGGATGCGCGACGGACGCTTGGCGGCGATCGCCATGCGGATCAGCGCCGGGTGAACGTGAAATCCGTCGCAGATGATTTCCGCGGCAACCTCGTCGGTCTGCAGCACTGCCCCGGCCAGTCCCGGTGCGCGGTGGCTGAGCGGTGGCATCCGGTTGAACAGATGGGTGGCGTGCCGGGCTCCCGCAGCGATGCCCGCGAGCGCTTCGTCGTAGGTCGCCGCCGAATGGCCGAGCGAGACGCGATGGCCGCGCGACACCAGCCAGCGGATCAGGTCGAGACCGCCGTCGAGCTCCGACGCCAGCGTCACGATCCCGACGTCCGGCGCAGCGCGCTCGATCTCGGCGACGATCTGCGCGGCGGTGTAATCCGAACGCTCGGCTAAAGCCTTCGCGCTACTTTCCGTGCCCGATCCAAGCGCGGCCCGAGGGCTGCGCAAGCAGCCCGAAGGCTGGGCGCCGTTGTATTCCGGATTGATGAAATTGCTCTCGAGATGCGCCGGCAACACGCGCGCGGACCGGGCCGCCGGTGTTTCGCGTGCACGGCGCACCTGGTCGAGCACGCGCCGCAGCGCGTCAGGCGCGCACGCCACGGTCGTCGGACAGAACGCGGTGACGCCGTAGCGCAGCAGGCGGGCGGCAATCGCCGCGATGGCATCGTTGTCGGGCCGCGCGTCGAGTGAGTCAACGCCGTCGACGCCGTGCACATGCACATCGATGAAGCCGGGAACGATGTAGTGGCCGTGAAACGCGAACGCCGTGTGGCCGCCGGAAGGCGCGTCAGATCGAACGTCGGCGATCCGCCCGTCTTCGATGACCAGCGTACCCGGGGACAGCACGCGATCGGGCAGGACCAGCGAGGCGCCCGACAGGACGATCATGTGCGCGCGGCGGTGACGAGGCGCGCGGCGCCGATCGCAGCGGCGTCCGGACCAAGCACGGCCGTCTCAATCTTCAGTGCGTCCATCATCGGCTTCGGCAGCCGGCGCGCCATCTCGACGCGCAGCGGATCGAGCAGCAGATCCGCGGCCGAGGCCATGATCCCGCCAAGCACCAGCATCTCCGGATCAGCAACCACCACGAGATTCGCCGCGGCCATACCGAGATACTTCGCCGTGTCGCGCACCACAGAAATCGACACGCCGTCGCCCCCGCGCGCCGCATCGAGCAGATGATCCACGGTGATGGCCGACAGATCGTCGTTGACCAGGTCCTGCACGCGCGACCGATCGCCGGCCTTGATGCGCCAGATCAGGCGACGCACGAGACCCGCCGCCGCGACTTCGGCTTCGAGGCAGCCGGTTTTCCTGTAGTCCTCGCGCTCCACCGGATTCAGCGACAGCCACGCGACCGCACCCGCGCGGCCGCGCGTGCCGGCGATCGCCACGCCACCGCGCAGGATGCCGCCGGTCGCATGCTGTGCGACCCCAAAGAACACGACGTCCTGCACGCCGCGCGCGGCGCCGGTCCACGCTTCCGCGGCCGCGGCCGCCGTACCCGACATCACCGCGCCAGTGCTCTTGAACGGACCGGCAAGGCGTGACGCGAGGCTGGCGACGATCGGCGCGATCGCGGGCGAGTCGGGATTCGTTGCGGCGAGACCGAGCGGATCCGAACCTGTCACCTCGACCTGCGCGAGCGCCGTCGCGGTCGCGGCCACGAGATCGCCGGCAGCCTCGACGCGCGCCTGCGCCTGCACGACTCCCTGGTCGTCAATCCTGACCGAGGTCGCGGAGGCGTCATCGAGCTCGAGACCAATCATTCACGCCCCCAGTCGAGGACGAACAGCACGTCCCAGCGCAGCCTCGTTCGCGTTCCCACTGGAATTTCAGACTTCAGACTTCACGACTTCTCGGACTGTCGCTTCTTGTGCGCCGCCTTGGCCTCGCGCGTCAGGCTGGCGACGAGCTCGTCGCGTTTATGGACGAGTTCCTTGCGCGGGCGGCGGCCATTGGGCGATCCGACCGCGTACTCGCAGAACAGCGGGAACGCGATCGTCGAGTCGCAGTACGCCACCACCGTGTCCGGCAGCACGCCCGGATTCACCTTGCCCCAGCTGACGGCTTCCGCCGGCGTCGCACCCGACAGCCCTCCCCAGACGACGGAGTCGGTGGTGATTTGAATGAAGTACTCGTTGCCGCCCTTCGGGATGCCGTAGACCTCCCAGAGCGTTGGTTGCGCCTGCAGGTAGAAATTCTTCGGCGATCCGCCGCCGAGGATCACGCACCCGTTCTGCTTGCCCGCCATCACGATCGCGCAGACCTCGTTGACGTCCTTGTTCGGATCGATCATCAACGTGCCGCCGTTCATCAGCTCGTGATACGCGATGTTCATGCCGATCGAGCTGTCGCCGGGAGACGAGGTGTAGAGCGGGACGCCGGCAGCCGCGGCGCGCGCCACGACGGAGTACTCCACGCAAGCCGGGTTCTTCTCGAGCAGATCGAGGCCGAGACGGTAGTGGAACTCGGACGTCGTGATCGCTTCGTTGAGGCCCGAGCGGACGATGAAGTCGCGGATGTAGGCGTCCGTCTCGAGCAGCACCGTCGCCGGAAACAGCACGTCGTAGATCCGGATGACGCCGTCTTCGAACAATTCGACGTCGTTGACGAACGGCGATCCGCGATGCAGCGTGAAGTTCAGCGCGTAGTGCAGGTCGTGATACAGATTGGCGCCGGTCGAGATGATGAAGTCGACGAGCCCGCGATCCATCATCTCGATGACGCAACCGCCGAGGCCGGCCGGCGTCATCGCACCGGCGATCGTCAGGCCGATGGTCGTGTCGTTTTCCGGCGCCAGCATCTTCTCCGAGAAAATCTGGCACGCTTCGGACAACCGCCCGGCGTTGAACGCCTGGAATCCGTGGTCGATCAGGTAGCGAACCTCAGGCCGCCCGGTGGGCCGGTAGTTGGCGATCGGCTTACCCGACAACGATTTCTTGAGGGAATGCCCGGGGGAGCTGGGAGAGCGATACGGCAAGGTCTACTCCTTATTGGTGCGCGAAATAGCTTAACATCTGGACTTGTGACTGGCGAATCGGATTGGCTCTGGTGGGCGCTCGCCGCGGTTGTGGCGATCGTGGCGATTCTCATCGTCTGGATCTGGCGCAAAGGGCGTCCGTTCGCCAGCGGCGACGTGTTTCGCGCCAGCCGGATCAGCGCCGGCAATCGGATCTTCCCGACGCAGGTGTTGATCACGCCGACCGCCGTCGTGCAGTACACACCGCGATGGATCGGCAAGCGCGAAGAGACGATTCACATGGCGCACATCGCCTCGGTGAAAATTGAGACCGGCATGATGCTGTCCGACCTCCTGATCGAGACCAGCGGCGGCGCCGATCCGATTGCCTGCCACGGCCACCGCAAGGGCGATGCGACGACGATGAAGGATCTCATCGAACGCTATCAGACCGACTACTACCGCGGCGGGACGTCACGCCCTGTCGGCGGACCGCCGGCGAGCCGATAGGTCTGACGCGACACATGGACGATCTGACCTTCAGCGCACGCCGCGCAAGCACCTCGGCCACCGCCAAACCCGCGGAGCCAGTGGATCTCGACCTCCGCTTCCGTTCGCTGGTCCAGTCACCGCTGCGGGCCGGCCTACTGCGCTACCTGAACTCCCGGCCGGAAGAAGGCTTCGACGTCGAGACGCTGATGCAGACGTTTGGCCGGTTGAAGCTGGACGTCGAGAACTGCGTGCACGAACTCGCCGACTTCGGCGTCGCGCAGGTGATCCCCGGGAGCCACCCCGCGCGCTTCACGGCCGAGCGGCCTGGCAACGAGGCGGTCGCCGATCTCCTCGATCATTTTCTCGAGCGCCGCGCCGCGGTCAGCACCGAGGATCAGTCGCCGTCGGTGCAGCGCTTCCGCGAAATGATCGGCCGCGACGAGAAGATGCTGATCGTCTTCGAGTGGATCCGCACGGCGGCCAAGTCGGACATCTCCGTGCTGATCCTCGGGCCGACCGGATCGGGCAAGGAAGTCGTCGCGCGCATGATCCACGAACTGAGCCGGCGCAGCGTGGCGAAGTTCCAGGCGGTCAACTGCGCGGCGCTGCCCGACACGCTGTTCGAATCAGAAATCTTCGGCTACGAAAAAGGCGCATTCACCGGCGCGCACGATCGTAAGCCGGGACGCCTCGAGCTCGCCAACGAAGGCACACTGTTCCTCGACGAGATCGGCGACATGTCACTCATCGCCCAGGCCAAGCTCCTGCGCGTGCTGGAGGAGCGGCGCTTCGAACGTCTCGGCGGCCACAAATCGATCTCGGTCGACTTCCGGCTGATTTCGGCGACCAACCGTCCGCTCGAACAGTTCGTGCGCGACACACGGTTCCGCGAGGACCTCTACTACCGTGTGAACGCGTTCGCGATCCGCCTGCCGTCGCTGCGCGAACGGCAGGTGGACATTCCGGTGCTGGCGGCGCGCTTCCTGTCGCGGTACTGCGCGGCGCAGGGCCTGCCGCTCGACAGCAAGGGTTTCTCGAAGGAAGCGGTCGACGTCCTGTGCAGCTACCACTGGCCGGGTAACATCCGCGAACTCGAGAGCACGGTCTCGCGCGCGGCGTTGTCGGCGCCCGGGCGATCGATTCGCCCCTCGGACATCGAGTTCCTGCACGCCACGACCACCGTGGCGCCCATTACCGGCGACCGTCTGCCGTCCCTCGCCGAAGCCGAGCGCACGCACATCGTCCGCGTGCTGGAAGCGACCGACTGGAACAAGAAGGAAGCGGCGCGGGTGCTGGCGATCAGCCGCGGCACGTTGTACCGCAAGATCCTCGAGTACCAGCTCGAGCCGGAAGCGCGGCCAACTGGCCGCCGGAGCCGTGAAACCGAGGGATAATCCAGCCGGAGCGATGTGAAGGACCTCCCTCTCCCGGCCAGGCTCTTTGTCGGCGCGGTTCTCGCCGCCGGCGCGCTCACGCTGATTGTCTTCGCGCCGCACACGATCGCGAACCCCGTGCTGTTTGCGTTCCTGCTGGCCTGCTCGTCGCTCGCCTCGGCGCTGAAAGTCAGCCTGCCTCTCGCCTCCAGTGGATCGACGATGTCGGTCTCGTACGCCGTCGATTTCGCTGCGCTGCTGCTGCTCGGCGCTGACGAAACGATGATCGTCGCCGCCATCAGCGCGTGGAGCCAGTGCACGTTCCGCACGCAGACACGATCCGCGCCGTACCGCACGCTCTTCAGCATGGCGTCGCTGGTCCTGACCGTGAAAGCCGCGGGCTTGGCCTATGCGCTGCTCGGGGGCGCGCCGGCGCCACAGGTTTCGGCGTTGCTCGCGATCCCCAAGCCGCTGGTCGGCGCCGCCACGGTCTATTTTGTGTTCAACACGCTGTTTATCGCGACGGCGATCGGCCTGTCCACGCGCCAGTCAATCCCGCACGTGTGGAACGAGAATTTCCTATGGAGCGCGCCGAGCTACTTCGTCGGCGCAGCGATCGCGGCCGGCGGGGCGTCGATCATCGACCACGGCGGCTACTGGTTCGCTTCGCTGCTCAGCGCGCCGGTCTATCTGACCTATCGCACCTACAAGGTCTACATGGGCCGGATCCAGGATCAGCAGCGGCACGTCACGCAGGTCGGAGACCTGCATCTGGCGACGATCGAAGCGCTGGCGCTCGCCATTGACGCCAAGGATCAGACCGCGCAGAGCCACATCCGTCGCGTGCAGGTGTACGCCGCAGGGCTGGCGCGAGGGCTCGGCATGCCGGAGAACGAGATCCAGGGCGTCAAGACGGCCGCGCTGCTTCACGACATCGGCAAGCTGGCGGTGCCGGAGCACATCCTGTCCAAGCCGGGACCGCTGACGCAGGAGGAGTTCCAGAAGATCCGCATCCACCCGCAGGTCGGCGCGGAGATCATCAGCGGCGTGCCGTTCCCGTATCCCGTGGCGCCACTGATCCTCAGTCACCACGAGCGCTGGGACGGCAAAGGCTACCCCGCGGGGCTGAAGGGTGACGAAATCCCGCTCGGCGCACGCATCCTGTCCGTGGTCGATTACTTCGACGCGTTGATGTCGGAGCGGCCGTACCACAAGGCGATGAGCCTCGACGCCGCGATTGGCCTGCTCCGCCAGGAGAGCGCCAAGGCGCTCGATCCGCGCGTCGTGCAGACCTTCATCGACATGTACCCGACACTGGCGGTGGAAGCCGACGCCAGCGCGGAGCCGGCGCGCAAGCTGACGCGGATCCCGACGCACGCGCCAACCGCCAAGCCAGCCGTTGGACTGGTCGACGAGTCCTCCTCCGGACGCACCAATGTCTTCCAGGACATCGCGCTCGCGCACCGCGAAATCTACGCGCTGTACGAAATCGCCCAGGCCATGGGCAGCAGTCTCGGCGTGTCGGACACGATGGCGCTGATCTCGTCGAAGTTGAGCAACATCGTGCCGTTCTCGTGCTGCGCGCTGTTCCTCTATGACGACGAAGCGGAAACGCTGCGCTGCCGGTTCGCCACCGGCGTCGAAGCCGACACGATCCAGCAGTTGACGATCCGCAACGGCCACGGCCTGACCGGTTGGGTCGCCCGCAACCGCCGGCCGCTGGTGAACGCGCGGCCGAGCACCGACCTCGAAGCCGCCGGCTTCCCGTCGGACCGCACGACGCTGCTTTCGGCGCTGGTCTGCCCGTTGCTCTTCAACGAGCGCTTCATCGGGACGATCTCCGTCTACCACACCCAACCGTCGATCTACACCGACGATCACCGCCGCCTGCTCGACCGCATTTCCGAGCAGGCCGCCGCGGTGATCTACAACTCGATGGTGTTCGAGCAAACGCAGGAAGATTCGCTGACCGACCCGCTGACGGCGCTGCCGAACACGCGATTCATGTTCATGCACCTCAGCCGCGAGCTCGCGCGCGCGGCACGGCTGAAGACGGAAGTCTCGCTGCTGGTGATGGACCTCGACCGCTTCAAGGACATCAACGACACCTACGGCCACCATGTCGGCGACCGCGCGCTACGCGACGTGGCCGGCGTGCTGCGCAACGGCATTCGTCCGTACGACATCTGCGTCCGCTACGCGGGCGACGAGTTCATCGTCGTGCTGTCGGGATGCGGCGGAGAGGAAGCCGAGCGGAAACGCCAGGAACTGCAGCGGGCCGTCGATACGATGCCGTTCGAGGCGCGTCCGGGCAAGATGCTGCCGCTCGCGATCAGCGTCGGAGCGTCGGTGTTCCCGCACGACGGCGACACCTACGAGACGCTGCTCGCCAACGCCGACGGACGGATGTACCGCGACAAGACCCGGCGCAAGCGGGAGTCAACTGGAACGCCTGGCGAACACACGCGAGAGACGCCGCTGGAGAGCGTCTCCGACGTCGAATTGCAACGCGCGGCGGTAGGGGTTCTATAGAAGTTAGAACTGAGAAATGAGAACTTAGAACTGGAATTTCAGAAACTTCGAGTTCTCACTTCTAAGTTCCGAGTTCTAAGTTCCGTCATGATCAACCCAGTCCGGGCTGGGACCGGTGACTCCGGTCCAGAAGATCGCCAGGCCCGTCGCACCGATCACGAGCGCGAGGCCGTCCTGCCACCAGGCGCCATAGCGGCCGCTGAATTCCACCCACGCCGAGGGAAGCACCAACGCGAGACCCATCAGGATCGCGAGCGTCCGCCGGCGGACCAATCGAAGTACAAAGCCACGTGCGCGACCAAGAGCCATCGTGAGATAGCATAATCCGCCGTGCTGCTGACGCTGCCTCTTCGTGAAGTTTTACCCGCGACGCCACGCGCCCGGATCGCGCGCATTCATCTCGACGGGCAGGCATTCGACTACGCGCCTGGTCAGGCCGTGATGGTCGGCAACCACGGTCACGAGAACCGGCGGCCGTATTCGATCGCCGCCGCGCCCGAGGAGGCGACGCGCGACGGATGGCTGGAACTGCTCGTGGGCGTCGACACCGAGGGCACACCCGGGGCGCACCTGACGCTCGAACCCGGTCAACTGGTCGACGTTGAAGGACCGCTCGGCTCGTTCACGTTTCCCCAGACGCCCGAGGAGCGGCGCTTCGTCTTCATCGCCGGCGGCACCGGCATCGCACCGCTGCGCGCGATGCTGCAGCGCGCGCTGACCCTGCCCCACCGGAACATCGGATTGTTCTACAGCGTCCGCACGCCGGGCGAATTTGCGTACGAATCGGAGCTGCGCGGACTGGCGGAGGCGGGCGACATCGAGCTGCGGCAGACGGTGACGCGCGCGAGCGACGCTGACTGGACCGGCCCGCGCGGACGGCTGAACCGCGAAGCGCTCGAGGAACTGGTCCACGATCCCGCGACCCTGTGCTTCGTCTGCGGACCGCCGGCGCTGGTCGACGAGATGCCCAAGCTCCTCGCGGACCTCGGCATCCCGCGTCAGCGGATCAGAATTGAGGAGTGGGGCTGAGGCTTGAACGGCTGCCGTTGAACCGTGCAATATTTTCCAGGCACGGCGGTTCTTGTCGCGATCTCGCCTGCCCCTATTGCTTCGCCCTCGCCCGATCCCACGGTCAGTGAGCGCGACCAAGCCTTTTGTTTCTAATCGTTTATCACACCAACTTGGCGGAGTCACTTCGCGGGGCGCGTTCCTTGCACAATGACTCGCTGTCTGGAAGCGGCCCAGCTCGTGGACTACGGCCGACTGATGAGGTTTGATATGTGTACAACCGCAGGTCTTCGTCTTGCGCTCGTCCTTTCGATCGGTTTCGTGGCAGGAGCCTGCGGAAATTCCCGCCAGGCTCCGGGCGGGCCCTCACCCGTCGCGGCTGCGGCGACATCTCCAGCGTCAGGAAACTCGACAGCCTCTGGCGTCTTCAGTAGCACGCACCAAGGCATCGCGCAGCTGGCGTCGGCCGCAGATACTGGAGGCGTCGAGGGCGAGGGCCGGGTGACGAGCCTGGTGGTCGGCACGGCCTGCCCGACGCTGCAGTTCGTCGTCGAAGGCATTACGGTCAAAACGAGCGCCGCGACAGCCTTCGAAGGCGGCACGTGCCTCGACATCAAGGCCGGCACGAAGGTCGGCGCCAAGGGAACCCGGCAAGCGGACGGCTCGGTGCTCGCCTCGCGCATCCAGATCAAAGAGCGCGAGCTCGAGACCGTGGAGGGCGAGGGCCGGGTGACCAGCCTGGTGGCCGGCACGGTCTGCCCGGCACGCACGTTCGTCGTCGACACGATCACCGTAACGACCGACGCCGCGACCGTCTACGAGCGCGGGATCTGCGCCGACCTTCAGCCCGGTGTGCAGGTGCATGTCCGGGGAACGCGACGCGCCAACGACACGGTGCTCGCGTCGCTTGTCCGCATGCAGAACTGACAATCGGGAACCGCCGACGCTCCGTGCGGGGTCAAAGCTCCGCGCGGGGTCGGCCCATTGTTCACACGCCGCCGATGACGTGGAACCCGGCGTCAACCATCATCACTTCGCCAGTGATCGCGCGCGAGTCCTGGCTGAGCAGGAAAATCGCCGCGTCGGCGACTTCCTTCTGATCGACACCGCGCCGCAGCGGGGCCTTATCGCGGTACACCTGAAGGATGCTGGAGAAGCCCGAGATGCCTGACGCCGCCAGCGTCCTGATGGCGCCGGCCGAAATGGCGTTCACGCGAATATTCTTCGGTCCGAGATCGGAGGCGAGGTACCGCACGGATGATTCCAGCGCGGCTTTGGCGACGCCCATCACGTTGTAGTTCGTGAAGACGCGGTCGCTGCCCAGATACGTCAGCGTGAGAATGCTGCCGCCGCCTCGCTTCTCCATCAGCGGCACAACGGCGCGGGTCAGGCCGACCAGCGAATAGGTGCTGATGTCGAGCGCGATGCGAAAACTCTCGCGCGATGTTTCGACAAACGGGCTCTTCAGCGCGTCGGCCGGCGCGAAGCTCGCGCCGTGCACGCAGAAGTCCAAGCCGCCGAATTCCGCGTCGACCGCAGCAGCGAGATCGGCGATCTGCTGATCGTTGCCAACGTCGCACGGCAGCACCAGCGGATTGTCGAGCGTCGCCGCCAGCTCGCGGACATTTTCTTCCAGCCGTTCGCTCGGATACGTGAGCGCGAGACGCGCGCCCGCCGCGGCGGCGGCCTGCGCAATCGCCCACGAGATCGAGCGCTTGTTCGCGACCCCGACGATGAGACCGTGTGTACCGGACAGATCAGGCATGAACTTTTACTTGGGTCGTCTGCGGCTGGGACCGTTGCGACGATTCTGCCCGCCGCCGGGCCCTTGCGGCGGCCGACCGCCATTCGAGCGCATGCCGCCGCCGGGCCGGTTGCCCTGAAACTGTTGACCCCCGCCACCGCCGGAACCGCCGGCGCCCATCGGCCCCCGTGGACCTCGCGGGCGAAATCTGTTTGTCGGTCGCCCGGCCGGCTGGCGGATCGTGAATTCGGGAATCTGCCGCGTCGGCGGCAGCGCACCGTCAATCTTGGGTAGCGAGGCGCGAATCAGGCGGCGGTGCGCCGGGCCCTCATCCTCGCGGCGGTTGCCATCGGCGGCGTCCTCGTCTGGGGTATCTGCCTCCGGCGGATCCGGGTCCTTCGGATCCTCGTCTGCGGCGATGGAGATCGCGGGGGGCTGGGTTACGCTCCGCTCTTCGTCCGGCGCGGCGGGGAGTTCCTCGGCGTCCGCGGCCTGAGTCGGGGGCGTGTCGTGGGTGACGCGTTTCGGACCGGTTGCCAGCACCTGCGCATAGAGTGCGGCTGGCGTATCGGTCTTGCGCCGCTGCCGCGGCACTTTCCCGTGCTTGAATTCGTGATCGGCGTCGCATGTCGTGCAGCGCACATGCTTGACGTCTTCGCCGATCATCGCCACCACGGCGTGGTTCGTCACACGCCGCTCGCGCGGACAATAGTCGTCCAGGGTGTCACCAAGCCGAAGCTGGCGCTGTTGCATCAACGCTCCCGAAGATTACCGATACCGCTGGCAGGGATGAAATACGAAAGGCGGGCCAATCTTAGCAGAGCCCGTCAATGCCGTCCAGCCACTGCCGCACGTCCGCCAGCCGGGCGCGAACGGCGTCCGGCGCGGTGGATTGCGGGGTGCGCTTGGCCTGCACCGAGACCGCCGGGGTGATCCGCGCGATCACGTCCGCCTCGCACAGGTCGCTCGCCGCGCGCCACTCGTCGAGCGAGAGCGTCTCGAAGTCGCGGCCTTCGGCGATCAGCTTCCGCACCAGTGCGCCGACCACTTCATGCGCGCGCCGGAACGGCATGCCCTTCCCAACCAGGTAGTCGGCAACGTCGGTCGCGAGCATCATCCCGGACGCCGCAGACGCCGCCCGCGCGCGGTTGAGCGTCAGCCCGCCGCCGACGGACCGCACGACCGCGAGACAGCCCGCGAGCGTATCCTCGGCGCCGAACACCGCTTCCTTGTCTTCCTGCAGATCCTTGTTGTACCCGGTCGGCAGCCCTTTGATCGTCGTCAGCATCGCGACGAGATGACCGATGGCGCGCCCGGATTTCCCGCGCACGAGCTCGAGCGGATCCGGGTTCTTCTTCTGCGGCATCATGCTGCTGCCGGTGCTGAGCGCATCCGACAGCTCGAAGAACTTGTGCTCGTCGCCGCACAGGATGATCAGATCCTCCGCCAGCCGGCTGAGATGGACCATGGTCATCGCGCAGGCGTACAGGAACGTCGCGGCAAAGTCGCGGTCCGACGACGCGTCCATGCTGTTCTCGACGATGCGCGAAAAGCCGAGGTCGCGGGCGAGCGTGTCGACGTCGATCGGATAGGCGGTGCCGGCGATCGCGCCGCTGCCAAGCGGCAGCGCGTCGGCTTCCGCGCGCGCGCCGCCGAGGCGGACGAAATCGCGGCGCAAGGGCGCCACGTGCGAGAGAAAGAAATGCGCGACCAGCACCGGCTGCGCCGGGCGGAAATGCGTGAACGACGGCATCAGTGCGTCGCCTGCAGACTCGGCCTGCAGGACCAGCGCCTCGACCACGGCTGCGACCGCGCGTTGCAACAGCGGAATTCTCCGGCGCAGATACAGCCGGAGATCCAGCGAGACCTGTTCGTTGCGCGACCGGCCGGTATGCAGACGCCGGCCGGCGTCGCCGAGGCGTTCGACCAGCTGGCGCTCGACGAAGCTATGCACGTCTTCGTCGTCGCCAGAGACAAACGCGGGATTCGCGCGAGCCGCGTCGAGAATCGCCGTCAGCGTCTCTTCGATCTGGCGCGTTTCCTCTGCCGTCAGGACGCCGGCGCCCTTCAGCGCGCGCGCCCACGCCGCACTGCCGGTGACGTCGTCTTCAAACAGGCGGCGATCGAACCGAAAGGAGGCGCCGAACTCGAACGCCGCCGCGTCGGGCGCGGTATCAAAGCGTCCAGACCAGAGATGTGTCATGATTTTTTCGCTAGGACGATGGTTCTCGGCGCCAGGACCTGCACGTCGCCGACGCCGCAATTCCCTCTGAACAGTGTGAGGCGGACGGTGCCGGACACCTGTTGCTGGACGACGTCCGCGTTCGCGTCCAGCGTCTGCCGCGCCGGCGTGAACCAGCCACCCTCGCGCAACACACGCAGATAGGACTCGGCCATGCGGGGCGACGAGAACTCGCCGGGCGCCGCGATCGCGGCGGTCTCGAGCGCGTCGTGCGCCTTCTGCAACGCGGGCAGGCTGCCGACGCCATGCGCGCCGGCGATGATGCCGAGGCTGCCTATCAGATCGAGCAGCGGCATCATGACGCCGTTGACGCCGACCGGTACGCCACGCTCGATCGCGATGTCGATGTAGGCCGGCTCCCCGGCCAGCGCCGTGGCCACCCTCGGCGCCGACGCGCGATCGCCGAGGCCGCTGAACGCCACCGGCAGCGTCACGTGACGCTGAAGCGCGTAATCAATCTGCGCTTCCTGCGTCATCGCCCACTCCGCGGCGGGCGCGAGGACGGTCATGATCGGGTCGACCGCGCGAATCGTCCGATCGAGAGGCGACGCCTGGCCCGCGGCATCCCCGTGCGCCACGGTGCTGACCTGCTCGATGTTGGCGATCTCGACGACTTTCTGCGCGATCAACGGATGCGCGAGCGACGCCGCGATCGGCGTGCGTTCCGCGAGCAGGCCGGCTTTCAGCGCCCGCACGATGTAGTCGCGGGCAAAGGCGTCGCGGGCGTCGACCACGTGCGCGCGCAGAGCGCCGGTGGCCAGCGCGCGGTCGCGGATTTCCTCGAGCACGTCCTTGCCCTGCCCGAGGTCGACGGTGACCGCGATGATCTCCGCGCCGTGTCGCTCGGCCAGCCAGGGAATCGCGATGGAGGTCTCGAGTCCTCCGGAGTAGGCGAGGACGATGCGCGTCATTGGGCCGCGTACTCCTTGAGTCGCTTGATCAGCCCGGCGGCGGCGCGGGCGCCACGGGCGATGATCAGAATCGTGTCGTCGCCGGCGATCGTCCCCACAGCCTCCGGTAAGCGTGCGCCGTCAAGCGCCTCGGCTAACGCCTGCGCCTGGCCGCGTCCGGTGCGGATCACCACTAACTGCTGGACGCGCTCGATGTTGCGCACGAACTCGGCGGCCGCACGCTCGAGCGCGGTGAGCGCCGTCTCGGGATTGGTCGCGTCGGCGCCGGCGCGTTGATAGGCGCCGTCTCCCGCGCGCTTCACCAGCCCGAGATCCTTGATGTCGCGCGAAATCGTCGCCTGCGTGGCTTCGAAGCCGCGCTGATGGAGCCGGCGGCGCAGGAGCTCCTGGCTGTGGAGCCCTTCGCGGTCGATCAGCTCGAGGATGATGGCTTGGCGGCGCGTTTTCATGGCGGACGAAGCATGAGTATACATCGATTTTTGTTGATCGAATCGTGTCGGGTATGTATAATTATTCTTTCTGATGCATACAGTTGTGCAGTCCAGTGCGGACCCCAACGGCACCCCCGCTACCGCGCGCGCGCGCGTTGCCGTGGCGGGCGCGACCGGCTTCACCGGACAGGAACTCCTGCGCCTGCTGTCGCGCCACCCCGCAGTCGAGTTGACGAAGGCGATGTCGTCAGGCCTGACGGGCGCCTCGTCGCGGCGGCTGCCCGCACTCACGCGCCTCTGGACCGGCACCATCGTGCCACTCTCGGTCGAGACGCTCGCGCGTGAAGCTGAGGTGGTCTTCCTCGCGCTGCCCGACTCCGCCGCTGCGGAACTGGCGCCCAACCTGGTTGAGGCCGGCGTCCGCGTCATCGATCTGTCCGGCGCCTTCCGTCTACGAGACCAGGCGGCGCGCA
>JANYHS010000007.1 GCA_025358945.1 Acidobacteriota bacterium | reverse complement strand
GGCGCGCCGGCGCCGATACCCGCCACCGCCACACGATCCGACGGCGTCAGCTTGTCGACAAACGCGTTGGCGGCTTTCGCGATCGCGAGCGCGCCGCCAAAACGAATGTTCGGCTGATCGATGGCGATGATGATCAGGCGGCCGCCGGTGGAACTCTCGTTCGTGCTGTAGCCGTCGGGAGGAGGCGGCGGCGGTTCACCCGCGGCCACCACCAGCGGCACCCATTCAGCCGTCAGCACGCGGCATGTGTTGCCGTCGATCTTCACCGCGAAGTCCGCCGGCGCGAGATTGACGAGCGGCTTGCCCTTATCGTCGACGACGTTGACGTCGAGCGACGTCACCTCGACCGACGATTGGAAACTCGGCTTGGGAGGGGGCTGTTGCGCGGACAAGAAGAAGGAACCGCAGAGAACGCAAAGACCGCAGAGTAGGAACCAAAAGGATCCTTCTCTGCGGTCTTGGCGATCTCCGCGGTTTTTTCCGGTCGTCATTTTCCCGCCAGCGCGCGATAGCCCTGCCGCGCGCGCACGTCGCGGTGGCCGTCCACATCAATCTTGATCTTTCGCCACGCATCGTCGCGCTTCGAGTTGCTGGACTGGTATCCGATCAGGTACTGGTTCGACAGTTCGTCGAGCAGATCCGCGAACGCCGTGTGCAGCTCATCGACGCTGTCCGTGAACAGCGCGCGCCCGCCGGTCGGCACCGACAGGTGCTCCATGATCTTTTTCAGCGGCTCCAGCGTCACGCCGCGGCCCTGGCCGATCATGTAGAGCGTGACATCGCTCGACTGCAGGCGACGCTCGACGTCGTTGATCGACGCGTGGCTGCCCTGATCCTCGCCGTCGGTGAACACCACCAGCGCCTTGCGGCCGGCCTGGCGGCCGAGCATCTCGACGCCTCGCAGCAACACGTCGTAGAGCGCCGTCGATCCCCACGGCGCGAGCCGATCCACCGCTTTGATGCGCTCGGCCGGATCGGTCGTCTTCCGCGTGAGCGTGAAGATGCTGTCGTTGAAGCCGAGCAGCGTTACCTGATCCTGCGTCGGGACGGCGCCGAGAAACTCCTTCACGGCCTTCTTCAGCTTCGGCATCGCGGGCGCCATGCTGCCGGAGATATCGATCGCCGCAACCAGTTCGAGCGGGACGTCTTCGGATGCAAAATGCGTGATCGCCTGCTGACGGCCGTCTTCGAGCACGTGGAAGGCCGCCTGCGGAATCCCGCGCACGAACTTGCCGTGGCCGTCGGCGACCGTGACGGTCACCTGCACAACGTCGACGTCCACGCGCTCGACATAGCCGACCGCCTTGGTGCGGACGGTCTGGACGACGCGGCGCCCGCCCTTGACCATCGCGACGGCGCGGATCTGGTGCGCGGTGATCGCGGCGCCGGCGTCCCAGTCGCACTCGAACGGCGCGTGCGTCAGCGCGCACACCTGGCGGCCGTCGGCAAAAAACGTGAGGCCGGTCACCGCGTCGGCGGGCGCGATGGTGGCGCTCAGCCGCGTCTGCCCGGTGACGTACGCGTCGGCGCCTGGCGAGAGAATGGTGACGAGCGGCGCGTCGGCGGGCGCCTGCGCCCCGGCGGAGAGCGTCAGGCCGACACACGCCGCGATCACGAGCGACTGGCGAATACGCAGGAGCGTCATCGTTGCTCCGGCGTCCGTCGACCAGCGGCCGGAACCAGCGGGCCCGCCGCCGTCGCCGCGGCGATGTAGTCCTCGATCCGATCGCGCGTCGCGTGGCGGGCCGTGCGCACCAGCGTCAGCCAGTCGGCGTCGTCGGTGGGCTTCGCTTCGTCGATGAAGTCCTGGACCGCGGCCGACAGGACGACTTTCGCGACCGCAGCCGGCAGGCGCAATTCTTTGAGCATGATGGCGACGTGCAGATGGACGTCCGCCACGGCCGTGGCGGTCAGACCGAGGGGAGGACGCCCCAACAGCGTCGGCCAGCGCCCTGCCGGCGTCAAGCGGGAACAGACGCAGCCCTGCACGGCGATCATGGCCATGCCCCACGCCTGAAGATCGGTCGCGCGGCCGCCCCCGAGTTCCAGCAATTCCGTCAGCGAAAACATCGACGCGACACGGTCCGGTTCGTGCGCGAGCATCCAGCGCACCGAACGGCGGCGCCACCCCTCGATCTGCAGCTCGTCTGCGATTGCCTCAAACGCCGTCTCAGCCGCCGTTCTCGCGGCCGCCTGTCCGCCGTTGCGCAGTGCGCCGATGCGGCGCTGTCCGACGGCGACGGCGTCCGCGATCGCATCGCGATCTGCGTCGCGCATCACGAACGGGTTCAACAGCGAGACGCTCTGCGCGAACGTGTCTCGCTCGTTGGTCGTGAGCCGCGGCGCCTCGAGCACGCGTTCGAAATTGAGCCGCCGCAGCGCGAGCGGCGCGAGCCCGATATCGAGGCCGAGAATCGACCCGCCGACGTGCCACGGAATCCCCGGCGTGATGTCGATGCGCGGCACGGCCCAGGCGGCGCGCAGGCGCGTCTCGGTATCGCGCGATCCCAATCCGAAGTCGTGCCGACGCGATACGTCTTCCGCGAGCATCACCGTGCCATCGGGATCACCGACATCGGCCGCGTAGACGATCGAGAGCAGCACCTCGGCGAGGAGCGTGTCCGACGCCTCGACGAGCGGCGCCGCAAGACGCGCAGCGCGTTTCAGCTCTTTGTTGCGCAGGTCCTTGGTCAACTCATCGATCGCCCTGTGCAGTACCTCGCGGGCATTCTGCGGCGGCGGCACGCCGGGAGGCATCGTCTCGTCGTTCTCGCGCCCGATGTGGCGCGGCAAGTCACCAGCGATTGCGGTCAGCTGCGTCAGCAGACCCTCGACGTCTGCGGCCGTGGTCTTCTCGAGGGCGAGCGCGCGCGCCGCGGCAGCCAGAGCGAGCGGCACGTCGAGCGTCGCGCCTTCCTGTTTATCGCGGACGATATGCAGACGCCGGCGCTCAGCCGCGCCGAGATCGACTGTGTACGACTGCCCTTCCCAGGTGACCGTTCTCGCCAACGCGCCCTCGCCAGACGGCGGACCGGACATCGCGGCCAGCACCGCCAGTTCCGTTGTGTCTCCGGGCGGGAGCGCCGCACGCACATCGACGCGCACCCAGCGCGCCACTGCGCCCCCGTACCGGCCATCGTCACCGATCGGTAATGCGACGAGTCGTTCGACGAGCTTCTGCGCCTGCGACGTGGTGAGCGTGCGGACCATCGCCATGCGCGCGACGATCGCGAGGCTGCCCTGAAACTGCGCCTGCGCCTCGAACCCTTTGCGGCCGTCGAGCGATCCGATGCGGGCCGCTTGCCGTGCCGCTCGCGCGTACACGGCCGGCGCGCGGACGCCGATGCGTTCGAGCGTCCACATCAGCATGCGGTACCGCGCCAACGCGCGCACGGCCACCAGGACGTCCGGTCGCTCGGCATCCGGCGTGTCGCGGAACAACCGTTGGCCAAACGCCAGTTGGTCGAGCCGCTCAGCGCGGACGCGCACGTCCGCCGGCCCGATCGTGTCCACCAGCCATGCGGCGTCGATCGGCTCCTCGTCTGCGTTGCGCAACAGGCGCGCCGGATCGTCCGGCAGATCGCCGCCGCTGAACACGCGCGACCAGAAGCCGCGCGACGCCGGCGCGAGCGGCGCGCCGTCCGCGCGCACGTCGACCCGCAACAGCGTCATCGTCACATCGTAGGACGCGCGACCGAGCGGCAACGTCCGCAGATGCGCCTCGCGGTACGCGCCGAGGCCGAGCGTCATCGTCTTGAAGCGCTCAACGCGCGCGGTCGGATTCGGCAGCCACAACCCGAGCGCGAATGCCCGCCGCGGTGCGTCGATCTCACCAATCACGTTGTAGAGGTACGCCAGCCGCGCTTCGTTCAGCTCGAGCAGTTGCTGAATGAAACGGTCAGCGCGCGTCACTTTCTCGAGGACGACGCTTTCCCACAGCAGGACTGCCGCATCACCGCCTGACGGCACGACGCGGCCGCCCCGCACTTTCAGGCTCCCTGAGATCGCCGCGAACGCCGGCGAGGAGCGCTCGTAGATCCGCTCGAGCAGCAACGGATGATCCGCCATGAACTGCAGCGTCGCATCGTCGAGCGAGGCAAGGCCGCGGCACAGCATGGCGGCCGATCGATCGCTGATGATCGCGGTCACCAGATCGCGCGGCGCCACCGTGCGATGGAAGATCGCGGTGCTCCAGAGATCCGTCGTCAGGGGTACCGGCACGAGGTCGCCGGGCCGCGTGTCGACGAGCGTCCGGCCGCGCTGCACCGCCTGACGAGCCGCCAGCAGGAAGGCCTCAGCCGTCGGCTTCTTCCCCTCGGGCGCGTCGTAGAGGAGCCGCGCGATTTCGTAGACGAAGCGGCCGCGGTCGGGCGCCGGATCGATTCCCAGCGTCTGCGCGAGCGCGACGGTTCCACCGGGGACCGGAACGTCCTCGGAAATGGCGGCTGCGGCGGCTGGATGGAGCTGAATTACCGCTACAATCGTGGTGCACAACAGGCGCAGCAGCGAGGGCTTCAGAAGGCGCACATTATATACATGGCATCCGCGAACTACACCGCCAAAGACATCACCGTTCTCGAGGGCCTCGAGCCGGTTCGCAAGCGCCCCGGCATGTATATCGGCGGCGTCGGTTCCGCCGGCCTCCATCATCTCGTCTGGGAAACGCTCGACAACTGCGTCGACGAGGCGATGAACGGCTTTGCTTCAAATATCTGGGTCACGCTGCACGCCGATGGATCCTCGATCACGATCGCCGACGATGGCCGCGGGATTCCGGTC
>JANYHS010000362.1 GCA_025358945.1 Acidobacteriota bacterium | reverse complement strand
CTGGTGAAGCGCAACCTCTCGCTCTCGCAGGACAACCTCAAGGCCTTCAACGACGTCGTCCGCATCAACACCGAGCGGGTGCGCACAGGCGACCTCTCGGCGGTGGAGCTGTCGCGGTCGCGACTGGCCGCGCTTCAGTTTCAGAACGATGTGCGGCAGCAGGAGACAAAATTGCGGACCTCGAAGAACCGCCTCAGCACGCTGCTCGGCCGCGGGCCGGAGGGCGATGCACTGGACGTGATCGGCGATCTGCGGAAGGACGTCGTGCCGATCGACTACGAGCAACTCCGGCTGCTGGCGCTGGACGCGCGCCCGGATGTGCGCGCGCTGCGAGCCGACCAGGCGCGCTCGGCCGCCGACACGCGCCTGCAACTCGCCAACGGCGTGATCGACTACACGATCAGCGGCGAGTACCACCGGCAGGAAGGCAGCGACGTGCGCGGTAACTCGTACGGGCTGTTCTTCAGCGCGCCGCTGCCGATCTTCAGCCGCAATCAGGGTGAGATCGCCCGCGTGCAGGTCCAGCAGCAGCAGGCCCGCGCGAAGGTGCATGCGCTCGAGCAGGAGATCGCGACGGAAGCGGCGAACGCGTACGCCGAATACGCCGCCGCCCGCGACGTCGTCGCCACCATCGAAACGCAAATGCTGACGACCGCCACCGACGTCAGGACGACGACGGAGTACTCGTATCGCCGCGGCGAAGCGAGCTTTGTCGAGTTGCTCGACGCCGTCCGCGCCTACAACGACACGATGCAGAGCTACAACGAGGCGCGCGCCGGGTACGCGCGCAGCCTTTATTCGCTCGATTCCATTGCCGGCAAGGTGACTCCATGAAGTGGTGTGCTGTTTCGCTCGCGCTGTCTGTGATCCTCGCGTCGGCCGCATGCAGCGGTCACGCCGCGATACCCGGCGCCGAATCCGTCCAGGCCGCAACCAGCGAGCCTGGCGGCGTCGTCATCGCTGTCGGGTCGCCGATGCTGCGTCAGATCACGCGACAACCCGTCGGCGTCTTGGACCTGCCGACCGACGAGGTGATCGCACCGGGAAAGATCGAGGCGAATCCGAACCGCGTGTCGAAGGTCGCGCTGCCTGTGGGCGGGCGGATCAGTACGGTAATGGTCAAAGCCGGCGACGCGGTGAAGAAGGATCAGCCGCTGCTGACGCTGGTCAGCCCGGACGCTGACGTTGCGATGTCGGCGTATGTGTCGGCCGAGGCGACGACAACGCAAGCGCAGTCGGCGCTCGTCAAAGCGCAGACGGACTTCGACCGCGCGTCGGATCTGTTCGAACACAACGCGGTCGCGAAAAAGGATGTGCAGGCGGCCGACAGCGCCCTGGCGCAGGCGAAAGGGAGCGTTCAGCAAACACGCGCGGTGCGGGAGCAGGCCGCGCGGCGCCTCGCCGTGCTGGGCCTGACGCCGGGCGACTTCACACAGGAAGTCGTCCTGCGCTCACCGCTGTCTGGCAAGGTGCTGGAGTTGAGCGTCGTGCCGGGCGAGTTCCGCAACGACACCAGCGCGAGCGTGATGACGATTGCGGACCTCAGCACGGTGTGGGTCACGTCGCAGGTGCCGGAGAGCTACATCCGCTTTGTGCAAGTGGGCGAACGAGTGGAAATCAATCTGGTCGCATTTCCCGGCGAAACACTCGTCGGTCGCGTGGCGCGGATTGCAGACACGGTGGATCCGCAGACACGCACGGTCAAGGTGCAGGCGGAGCTGGGAAACCCGCTGGGACGATTCCGGCCGGAGATGTTCGGAAGCATTCATCACATCGAATCGACCGTGAAGATGCCGGTGATGCCCGCCGCGGCGGTGGTCCGCAACGGCAATCGCACGATCGTGTTTGTCGAGAGCGCCCCGGGGCACTTCTCCGAGCGCGTCGTCACGATTGGAAAGCCCGCGGGAACGTCCGTTCGGATCCTCAGCGGTATCAAGCCCGGCGAGTCGGTGGTCGTTGACGGCGTGATGCTGCTCCAGGGTCTCGTCAAGCCGAGCTGATCATTCATGATTGCCACCCTGCTTCGCCTGGCGCTCCGCCAGCGCTTTCTGTCGATCGTGATGGGGCTCGCCCTCATCGGCCTCGGGCTCTGGGCGTTCACCCAGCTGAGCATCGAAGCCTATCCGGACATCTCCGATACCCAGGTCGTCGTCATCACGCTGTATCCGGGGCATGCGGCCGAGGAAATCGAACAACAGGTGTCGGTGCCGATCGAGCGCGCGCTGAACAGCGTGCCGAGCGTGATCGCGCGGCGGTCGCGGACCATCTTCGGCCTCTCGGTGGTCGAGCTGACGTTCGAGTACGGCACCAACGATTACTTCGCGCGGCAGGTGGTGCTCGAGAAACTTCGCGGCGCGAGCCTGCCCGACGGCGTGACGCCGGCGCTCGGCCCGATGTCGACGCCGATCGGCGAGCTGTACAAGTACACGCTGGAGGGCCCCGGCTACGATTCGCGCCAGCTGCGGGAGATTGAAGACTGGACGATCGAGCCGCGGCTGCTGCAGGTGCCCGGCGTCACCGACATCACGCCATTCGGCGGCGTGATCAAGCAGTACCAGATCGAAGTCGACCCCGCGGCGCTGACCAAGTACAACCTCTCGATCCGGGACATCGCGCAGGCGGTCGACGCCAATAATCAGAATGCCGGCGGCGCGCTGATCGACAACCAGCAGCAGGGCCTCGTGGTGCGCGGCGTCGGCCTGATCCAGTCCGTCAGCGACGTCGACAACGTCGTCGTGTCTGCGGCCAACGGCGTGCCGATCTTCGTGCGCGACGTGGGACGGGTGCAGATCGGATCGGCGCCGCGCACCGGCATCTTCGCGATCGGCGACAAGACGGACCGCGTCGAGGGGGTCGTGTTGATGCGTCGCGGAGAAAACCCGAGCGCGGTGCTGCAGGGCGTGCACGACGCCGTCGACGAACTTAACGCGTCGGGCCTGCCGCCCGGCGTCAAGATGGCGCCGATCTACGACCGGACGGACCTGGTCGCCAACACGCTGCGGACGGTCACCCACACCCTGCTCGAAGGACTGGTGATCGTCCTGATCGTCCTGTTCTTCTTCCTGGGCAGCGCCCGCGCGGCACTGCTGACGGCGATCACGATTCCGCTGTCGCTGCTCTTTGCCTTCATCTGCATGCACGCCACGGGGATTCCGGCCAACCTGTTGAGCCTGGGTGCTCTGGATTTTGGCATCATCGTCGATGGCACGCTGATCATGGTCGAGCACATCGTGCACGCGCTCGATGCACGCGAGGCCGGGTCCGGACACGACAGCGTGTTCGACACCATCCGCGAGGCCGCGCTCGAAGTCGAGCGGCCGATCTTCTTCTCGCTGCTGATCATCGTCGCCGCCTACATCCCCCTGTTCACGCTCGAACGCGTGGAACGGCGCCTGTTCACGCCGATGGCGTTCACGGTCTGCTTCGCGCTGTTCGGGTCGATGCTGCTCGCGCTCACCCTGATCCCGGTGCTGGCGACGTATCTGTTCCGCAAGACGCCGAAGACCTGGGACAACCCGATTCTGGCGTGGCTCTCGACCGGCTACGAGCGCGCGCTGCGCTGGACGATTGCACATCCGATCCGCGTGCTGACGGGCGCCGCGGCCGTCGTCGCCGCTGCGCTCGTGATGTCGGCCTTCCTCGGCACGGAGTTTCTGCCGCAGCTCGACGAAGGCGTGATCTGGATCCGCGCGAATTTCCCGGCGGGCATTTCCCTGTCGAAATCGGCCGACCTCGCGAGCGAGATTCGCCGCCTCGTCAAACAGTCGCCGGAAGTGCGCGAAGTCGCCTCGCAAACCGGCCGCAACGACGATGGGACGGATCCGTATGGACCGAACAGGAACGAGCTGTTCGTGGCGCTGACGCCCTACGACACGTGGCCGTCCGGCAAGGTCAAGGCGACGTTGATCGACGAGCTGTCGCAGCGGCTGAAGGGAGCGATCCCCGGCGGGTTCTTCAGCTTCACGCAGCCGATCATCGATAACGTGACGGAGGCGGTGACGGGATCGCCGGCGGATCTGGCGGTGATCATCACCGGTCCGGACCTCGCGGTTCTGCGAGGACTGGGTACTGAGACGCTGAAGGTGTTGCGCAACGTTCCCGGCGCGGCCGACACCGGTATCGAACAGGAAGAGGACCAGGCACAACTGCGGCTGGCGCTGGATCGACAGGCACTGGCACGATACGGGATCAATGTCAGGGACGTGCAGGACGTCATCGAGCTCGCGATCGGCGGTCGCACGGTCAGCACGTTTTTCGAGGGGGAGCGCCGGTTCGACATCACCGTCCGCTACGTTCCCGCGGCGCGCACGGACCCATCCGCGATTGGCAGCATCCTCGTCACGACGCGCGATGGCGCGCGGGTGCCACTCTCGCAACTGGCCGACATTCACGTCGCCATGGGTGCGAGCATCATTGCGCGGCGCGACAACCACCGACAGATTTCTGTCCGCACGAACATTCGCGGGCGCGACCAGGGCGGGTTCGTCGCCGACGCGCAGCAACGGTTCACCCGAGACGTGAAGCTGCCGGCCGGGTACAACGTGGACTGGGGCGGCCAGTTCGAGAACCTCGCGCGCGCCAGGCGCCGGCTCGCGCTGATTCTGCCGGTGACCATCGCGGTCATCTTCGCGCTGTTGTTCTTCACGTTCGGCTCGACTACCTATGCGGGCCTGGTGCTCCTGAACGTGCCCTTCTCGCTCGTCGGCGGCATCGTCGCGCTGTACGCGCGCGGGATCAACCTGAGCGTGTCCGCAGCGGTGGGCTTCATTTCGCTGTTCGGCGTCGCGGTGATGAGCGGCGTGCTCGTCGTCTCGGAGATCAACCGGCGGCGCGCCGAGCCGAACAGCGACGCGAAGACCGCCGTGATTCAAGGCGCGCTGGCGCAGCTGCGCCCGGTCCTGATGATGATCGTCGTCGCGATGCTCGGCATGGTGCCGGCGGCCAGGGCGACCGGTATCGGATCGGACGTGCAGCGACCGCTTGCGACGGTGGTCGTCGGCGGACTCATGTCGACGCTGGTCCTGACACTGTTCGCGCTGCCGGCCCTGTATTGGCTGGTCGCGTGCCCGACACGCAAAGGTGACGCATGACTGCACCGGTGAAGCTGCTGCTGATGTTCGTGAACGAGTCCGACCGCTGGAACGACATGCCGCTGTATCAGGCGATCGTCAACCGACTGCGGCATCTGCACATGGCGGGCGCGACGGCGGAGGCCGGCCTCCTGGGCTTCGGTCACCACACGCGCGTCCACCACAAGGGCCTGTTCGGGATCGCTGACGATCGGCCGATCACGATCACCGTCGTGGATGAGGAAGCCCGGATCCGGGCGGCGTTGCCGGAACTCCGCAGCATGATCGAAGAAGGATTGATCCTGCTGCTGGATGCGGAACTTGTCGCGGACCTGTCGCGGAAGGCGTGACGCTCAGGCGATGCGGCGGCGCGCGACGGGCGCGAGCGCAATCACCGGCATCGGCGACGTGGCGGCCTGAGCCTCGCGGCCGCCGAACACGTCCGCCACGGTCTTGGCGCCGAAACGGTCGTCCAGCATCTCGAGCTGACTGGCCGGCACCAGCGCTGGATGCGTGACGCCGCACGCGCGGCTGAGCGCCAGCAGTTCCTTCCGCAGCGTCACGACGTAGTTCGCCAGGCGAACGGATTTCAGCGTCGGATCGAGACCGCGGCTGAGCCATGCATTCTGCGTGGCAACGCCGGTCGGACAGTGATTCGTGTGGCAGCGCAACGCCTGGATGCAGCCGATGCTGAGCATTGCTTCGCGCGCGACGTTCACCATGTCGCAGCCGAGCGCGAACGCCAGCAGCGAGGCATCCGGAAAACCCAGTTTGCCCGAGCCGATGAACGCCACCTGATCCTGCACGCCGTACTCGGCCATCATGCGCTGCACGCGGCTGAACCCGACCTTGAACGGCAGCGCGACGCGGTCCGCGAACACCAGTGGGCCTGCGCCCGTCCCGCCTTCACCGCCGTCAACGGTGATGAAGTCCACACCGCGATCGCCGGCCATCATCAGCTGCGCAAGTTCATTCCAGAAGCCGATCTCGCCGACGGCGGACTTGATGCCGACCGGCAGGCCTGTCTCGCTGGCGATCCATTCCGCGAAATCGAGCAGCGAATCTGCGTCGTGAAACGCCGAGTGCACGGCCGGGCTGATGCAGTCGCGGTCCATCGGGATGTGGCGGATCCCGGCAATCTCCGGCGTGATCTTCTGGCGCGGCAGCACACCGCCTACGCCAGGCTTGGCGCCTTGACTCAGCTTGATCTCGATCGCGCGAACGGTCGGACACCGCGCGACGGTCTCCTTCAACCGATCCATGCTGAAGCGGCCGTCGAGTTCGCGGCAGCCGAAGTATCCTGTGCCGACCTGCCAGATCAGATCGCCGCCGCTCAGGTGATGCGACGAGATGCCGCCCTCACCGGTGTTCTGCAGACAGCCGGCGAGCTGCGCGCCGCGGTTCAGCGCCTGCACGGCCGGCCCGCTCAACGCGCCGAAGCTCATCGCCGAAATATTGACGACCGACGCCGGCCGGAACGCCTTCGGACGCCGGCGAGGCCCGCCGATCACTTTCAAGCACGGGATCTGGTAGCGCTCGTCGAATTCGGGGTCCCCGTGCCGCGGCGCGGCAAGAGGGAACGTCTGGTGCTTGATAATCAGGTAGTTCGGCGTCAGCTCCATGTCGTGATCGGAGCCAAAGGCGAAGTAGTTGTTCTCGATCTTCGCCGACGCATAGATCCACCGCCGCTGGTCGCGGCTGAACGGTCGCTCTTCCGTGTTGTTGGTGACGATGTACTGCCGCAGTTCGGGGCCCACCGATTCGAGCAGGTAGCGGACGTGTCCGATCAGGGGAAAGTTGCGGAGAATGGCGTGACGGCGCTGGACGACGTCGTGAACCACGACGAGCGCGAGCGCCGCGACAACCAGGCCGATGATCATCATCGGTTGGGTACTCGGCATCCCGCCTGCGTTCTTGAATTGGCGGAGAGGTAGGGATTCGAACCCTAGATACCCTTACGAGTATAACGGTTTTCGAGACCGCCGCTTTCGACCACTCAGCCACCTCTCCGAACCTCTGATTCTACACCGGACGGCGCGCC